>DATHKH010000116.1:0-7718 GCA_035286325.1 Flavobacterium sp. | reverse complement strand
ACCGACTTTCAATGTGCTTTCGAATGCCCTTTCTTTTTTGGCCCTTTTCTGCGCCGGCATGATCATAAAAAAGTAGATGACCACGAACATTAGGATGTAAGGCGAAAATTTAATTATTTCTTGCATGTTGTTAATTATTGGTTTGTTGATTTATTCTGCTTTAGGATTGATGCTTGCTTTAATTTTGATGACTTCTTTCCCTGTAACGGTATTCGCAGTGATATTGACCGATTTCATCTGCTCGCCTTTTTTGCCGGCAGAATTGAACGATACTTTGATTTGACCCGAATCGCCCGGTTTTACAGGTTCTTTTGGGTATTCCGGAATGGTACAGCCGCAAGATCCTTTTGCATCGGAAATCAACAGATCGGCTTCACCGGTATTTTTGAAGTCAAAAGTATAGGTCACTTTATCACCTGCATTGATCATCCCAAAATCATGTTCGGTATGTGCAAATGTCATTACCGGATATTTCCCGTCAGCCGGCGGGGTTATAGTTGGCGTTGTGCCTTCGATCGGCGCTACAGCAACAGGTTGTCCCGAAGTCACATCTCGAAGCGGTGGCATTTCATTACTTGATTTTTCTACTTTTTTGCAGGATGCTGTCAATGTCAGTGCTGCAACAGCAAACAGGCAAACAATCTTTTTAATCATCATTTTTAATTTTTTGGTTTTACATTAAGCCACGGCCGGCTTTATTCAATTTTTTGTCGTTCTGGAATTCTTTTACCAGGTTGTCCAGGATTCCGTTGATAAAAATACTGCTTTTTGGCGTCGAATATTCCTTGGCGATTTCCAAATACTCATTGATGGTCACTTTGACCGGAATCGACGGGAATTTCAGGAATTCACAAATGGCCATTTTCAGGATGATCGTATCGATTTCTGCAATACGTTCGGTATCCCAGTTTGGCGTTTTGTCGATATATTCTTTGGCGAGTTCGACTTCATTAAGGACGGTTTTGCGGAACAGGTCTTTTGCAAAATCCTTGTCTTCTTCGTCTTTGTACAATTTCGGAACCTTGAATTCGGTTTCTTCAGCCGATTTGATCAGCTTAAGCTGTTTGACGATTTGCGTATTCACCAATGGAATATCATCGATCCAGGTCAGCTTATTGTCTTCGAGGTAATCATATAGCTTGTCGTTTGGTGCAATCAGCTCCATAAACATATCGATCGCAAACTGGCGGTCTTCCTCAAAATTGTTTTCGCGGGTTTCCATGTATTGTTCATACAATTCGCTTTTCTTCACTTCATCGAGCATGATCAGAATGTAATCATCATTCTGCGACCAGTTGTTTATTTTGCGTTTTTCGAGCGCAATGCTCAGCGAATTGTTTTCTGAAAGGAGTTTCAGGATGCCGTTGTTGACGAATTTTTTGTTTGGATTCCGTTCCTCAGGGGTTGCAAGGTGTTTTTTGGCCGATTTCTCGATATACTCAATTTCCTTTTTCCTGATTTCGACCAGCGAAGACAGCATGATGAGATATAGATCCTGAACATTTTCAATGCTGTAGAAGAGGAATTTCTCTTCCTTTTCCAAATTGTCAGAACCATTTTGATGCATGGCATAAATGGATTGCATCACTTTTACACGAATATGTCTTCTGTTTAACACCTGGTAAGAACTTTTTTAAATTAAGGGAGCGAAAGATGTCCTTTCGCTCCGCAAAAATAATAATAATATTGAGACGCTTTTCTTATTTAGCGTTTTCTTTTTTTCTTTGATCGATGCGATTTTGCGCCATTGACAAAGCTGCCTGGTATGTCGTCAATCCGTTGTTGTCGGCGAAATTGAAGATTTCCAAAGCCGTGTTGTAGATGTTTTCAGTTCTTCTCAATGCTTCCGCTTTGTCATAACCTACGATTTCTGCATAGACGTTGATAATACCACCGGCGTTGATCAAAAAGTCGGGCGCATATAAAATCCCTTTGTCTTTCAGTATTTTCCCGTGAACCTGCTCATTCGCCAATTGGTTGTTGGCCGCTCCGGCAATGACTTTAGCTTTCAGCCTTCCGATTGTATCGTCATTGATGGTCGCGCCTAAAGCACATGGTGCGTAAATATCGACATCTGCTGCATACAAGTCATTTCCTGAAAAAATCGCCGCACCGTATTTTGCCGCCACATCGTGAACCCTTGATTCATTGATGTCCGTAATTTGTACCAATGCGCCTTCTTTCGTCAAATAATCCACTAATGTTTCGCCCACATGGCCGATTCCTTGTACAAGGACTTTTTTGCCGTTTAGATTGTCTGAGCCAAACTGGTATTTCGCAGCCGCTTTCATTCCCATGTACACGCCAAAAGCCGTAACGGGCGATGGATTCCCGGAACCACCGATTTCTTCTGAAATCCCGGTAACGAAAGGCGTGACACTTTTAATCAAGTCCATATCCGGAGTTGTGGTGCCGACGTCTTCAGCGGTGATGTATTTTCCGCTTAACGAATTGATGTATTCACCGAATTTGATGATCATTTCCGGTGTCTTATCGGTTTTTGAATCGCCGATGATGACCGCTTTTCCGCCGCCAAGGTTCAATCCCGAAATGGCCGATTTAAATGTCATTCCGCGTGAAAGGCGCAAAACGTCATTTAACGCTTCCCATTCGTTGGTGTATTTCCACATTCTCGTACCGCCCAAAGCAGGCCCTAAAACTGTGTTATGAATTCCGATTATTGCTTTTAAACCAGTATCTTTGTCATTGCAAAAAACAATCTGTTCGTGGTTGTCAAATGAGGCCTGGCCGAAAACAGGATCGATTTTGTGAAGTTCCTTTGCAGTAGTAAATTCCGTAGTCATAATGTTAGCTTTTAAATTGCGGCTTTCTCAAAAAGTCCCGACAAAATTAAGATTAAAATCAAAACATCTTACTATATTTCCCTTAAATTAATGATTCTTTAAGGAATCAGCTCCATTTAAGGATTCTGTAAAAAAACCATTATTGCGAATTTTTAACTAAATAAAATAATTTAAAGTTTCGTTTTCCATAATTATATGAAAGAATTACAGTATTTGAATAAATATTTCGTCAAATATAAATACCGCTTTTTGTTTGGTATTATTACTACAATTGTTGCCCAGATCTTTTCCCTGTTTACACCAAAACTGATCAGCAAATCCTTTAAGGCAATTGAAAGTTTCGCCAAAGACAGTTCGGTCGACACTTCGGTCATCCGCTTAGAATTATTCCACAACATTTTGTTGATTATCGCAACGACAATTATTGCGGGATTTCTGACTTTCCTAATGCGGCAAACGCTGATCGTCATGTCGCGCCACGTGGAATTCGACCTTAAAAACGAAGTCTTCCGCCAGTATGAAAACCTGTCACAGAATTTCTACAAGCAAAACCGCACCGGCGATTTGATGAACCGCATTAGTGAAGATGTCGGGAAAGTAAGAATGTATGTTGGCCCGGCTGTGATGTATACCATCAATACCTTCATCCGTTTCGCGATTGTGATTGTATATATGTATAATGTGTCACCATTGCTGACCTTGTATACAATTCTGCCCTTGCCTATCCTGTCGTATGCGATTTTCAGGCTGAGTTCGGAAATCAACAAACGAAGCACGACTTTTCAGCAATACTTATCTAAAGTGTCGAGCTTTACACAGGAAGTATTTTCAGGAATCCGCGTCATAAAAGCCTATTCTCTGGAAAACCAATATCAGAATAACATGGTGGATTTGTCCAATGAAAGCAAGGCAAAAAGCATGAGCCTCGCAAAAGTCCAGTCGTTGTTCGGTCCGCTGATGATGGCGCTGATTGGTGTCAGCAACCTGGTCGTGATTTATTTTGGCGGTATGATGTACATCAACGGCAGCATCAAAAGCATCGGGACGATTGCCGAATTTATATTGTATGTCAATATGCTGACCTGGCCGGTGGCATCATTGGGCTGGGTTTCCTCGATGGTGCAGGAAGCTGAAGCATCCCAAAAACGCATCAATGAATTCCTGAAAATCCAGCCGGATATCAAAAATAAAAATGAAGAAAAATCAGAAATACACGGTTCGATTGCCTTCAATAACGTCAGTTTCACCTATGACGATACACATATCAATGCATTAAAAGACATTTCCTTTACCGTAAAAAAAGGCGAAACGCTCGCGATTTTGGGCAAAACCGGTTCTGGTAAATCAAGTATTCTTTCACTGATCAGCAGGCTTTATGATGTCACTGACGGAAGGATCACCATTGACGGCATTGCAATCGACAAACTCAATCTGTACGATTTGCGGAACAGCATCGGCATTGTGCCACAGGATGCATTCCTGTTTTCGGATACAATTAAGAATAATATCAAATTCGGCAAGGAAAATGGCCTGGAAGAAGAAGTGATCGAAGCGGCGAAAATGGCGGTTGTCCATGATAATATCGTCAACTTCAACATGCAGTATGAAACCATTCTTGGCGAGCGCGGCATTACGCTTTCGGGCGGGCAAAAACAGCGTGTTTCGATAGCGCGGGCGATTATCAAAGACCCTGAAATCCTGTTGCTCGACGACTGTCTTTCCGCTGTGGATACGGAAACCGAAGAAGCCATCCTAAACAACCTATTGGGAATCACAAAAAACAAAACCACCATTATTGTAAGCCACCGCGTATCGTCTGCAAAGAACGCCGATAACATCATTATTTTGGACGAAGGAAGAATCATCCAGCAAGGTTCTCATAATCAATTAATAAACATTGACGGTTATTATAAGCAATTATATCTGAAACAACTCTCTGAAAAAGAATTGACCTAATTGTTGTTTTGTAATCCTTTTTTTATCATTTTTGGGTGGTAAAATTTAACCCAAAATTGACAAAACGATTATGAGAGAAAACGATATGTTAGAAAAAGAGGAGATTTTTTCTAAAGTGTTAAGGGCTGGAAGAAGGACATATTTTTTTGATGTTAGGGCAACAAAAGCTGACGATTACTATATCACCATTACCGAAAGCAAAAAATTCACCGAGGAAGACGGTTCATTCCATTTCAAGAAACACAAGATTTATTTATATAAAGAGGATTTTGCCGCATTCGCGGAAATTTTGGAAGAAATGACTTCCTATGTACTCAACCATAAAGGCGAAGAAGTCATCTCAGAAAGACACCAGAAAGATTTCAAGAAGGAATATCCTGTAGAAAAAGCCGAAGAAGAAATCCCTTCAACAGGAAGTTTTACCGATATTGAATTTGACGATATTTAGTCGATAAATAAAGTTTAAGAAAAACCCGAAATAATTATTTCGGGTTTTTTATTGTTTCCAATTTCCATAATATTCGACTTAACCAATCCGCAGTCCATTTTCGATTTTCAAATCCGGATGCAACAACACCACGCCGCCATCACTTTCCATCGCGCCAAGCACCAGGCATTCGCTCATGAATTTGCCGATTTGCTTTTTTGGGAAATTGACCACGGCAACAACCTGCCTGCCGATTAATTCTTCCTTTTTATAATGCTTCGTAATCTGTGCCGACGATTTCCGGATGCCAATCTCAGGCCCAAAATCGATCGCCAATTGAAATGCCGGTTTTCTCGCCTCAGGGAAATCATGGGTTTCCAAAATCGTCCCGACACGCATTTCGACTTTCTCGAATTCAGCCCGGCTCAAGGGATTGCTGTTGTCCATATCTTATAATTATTTTGGGGAATTATGTAATACTTTTAATTTAGAAGAATCCCAAATTTGGTAAACAAAATAGTTATACAAACATCAAATTTATGGAAACAAATCAAACCCTCGACGATTTCCCAAGCAACCCAAATTTTTCAGCGCTCGACATCTCTTCGGATATGTACATCGAAACCGAAACCGGCATCAGCTTATATGTCAAGGATTATGGGCGCGGCAAACCCGTGATATTGATCCACGGCTGGCCGCTTTCCGGCGAAATGTGGGAATACCAGATTGAAGCGCTGGTCATGAACAATTACCGCGTCATCACTTACGACCGCCGCGGTTACGGGAAATCTTCGCAGCCATGGGATGGCCACGATTACAACTCACTTGTCGAGGATTTAAAAACAGTAATCGACGAATTGGAGCTGACCGACGTGTCTTTGGTTGGCTTCTCCATGGGCGGCGGTGAGGTCGCACGATATCTCAGCCGCTACGGCAGTAAAAATATTTCAAAAGCGGTATTCATCGCATCGGTGACGCCATTTATGCTGAAAACCGAAGACAATCCAGATGGCATCCCACAGGAAGCAGTCGACAAAATGGCCGAACAAATCCGCGAAGACCGCATTGGTTTCCTCGATGGTTTTGGGAAAGCGTTTTATGGTGTTGGATTATTAAGCAAACCCGTCAGCGCACCATTCCTGCAACACGATTTGATGATTGCTTCCGGTGCTTCGCCACATGCGACATTGCAATCGCTAAAGGCATTTTCGTCAACCGATTTCCGCGGGGATTTGCCCAAAATTGATATTCCGGTGCTGATGATCCATGGCGATTCCGACAAAACGGTACCTATTGAATTGTCTTCTGAAAAAGCCGCAAAACTCATTCCAGACTGCAGGTATTTGGTTTATGGCGGCGCGCCACACGGCTTGTTCTACACCGAAAAAGAGCGGCTCAACCAGGATTTGGTAGAGTTTCTAAACACTTAGGATATATAATTTTCACTGCCAGAAAATCCGGAATATTTTTATAATGTCCCGGATTTTTATTTTGGGCGTGTCCCTGCGGGTCGTGCTGTCCGTTACAATTCCCGATAATAAAAACTATGGCTTGCAGCCTTGTTTTTCTAAATCGGGAGATTTCCACTTCCATCACTCACGCGCTTCCGTAAAACAACAAATCTTTCTCTATCTTTGGTGTTGAAAATGCAATCAACAATGGCACAAACTCCCTCAAATATGTTGCCGCTCGGAACGCCCGCGCCGCAGTTCCGGCTCAAAGACACCAACTCCAATCACCACTATTCTTATGCCGATTTGAAAGGCAAAAAAGGAACGCTGGTCATTTTTATGTGCAACCATTGCCCTTTTGTCAAACATGTGATTGAGGAAGTCACGAAGATTGCCAACGATTACCGCGTCCAGGGCATTGGCGTGATTGCCATTTCAAGCAATGATGCAGCCAATTATCCGCAGGACGGACCCGAATTGATGAGCGAATTTGCCTTTAATAATAAAATGGATTTTCCTTACCTGTATGATGAAACCCAGGAAGTGGCCAAAGCTTTCGATGCGGCATGCACACCCGACTTTTATCTTTTTGACGCAGAAGACAAATTGTTCTACCGCGGACAGCTCGACGATTCACGCCCGGGGAACAACATTCCCGTCAGTGGAACTGATTTGCGAAGTGCCATTGACGCCGTCATTTATAACCGCAATCTCGCCGACCCGCAAAAGCCGAGCATCGGGTGTAATATCAAATGGAAAAAATAAATAGGAGAATTATTTCGCCTGCGAATTGATATATGTGGTAATGCTGGCAATCTGCATATCATCCAGTTTTGCTTTGCGCTGCATCCTGACCAAAATCGGCGCCCATTCTGCCTGGTTGAAATCAGTTGGTGAAAATAATTTATGGCATTTTGCACAATTGTTCTCATACATCGATTGTCCGGCCGCGACTTCATTGTCGTGCGCGAGTTCGGCAGGTGTTTTCTCAGATACAGGTTTTGCTGTGGTTGGGTTTGTGGTTTTTGGCGAACAGGAAAAAATCAGTAATCCGAATATTGCTGCCGCGGTTGCAAATCT
>DATHKH010000115.1:0-8027 GCA_035286325.1 Flavobacterium sp. | reverse complement strand
GCATGACAGGAACCGTTGGGACAGAATCTTTGGCTATAACCGGAACAGTTGTTTTTGGAATAAATTGGGTTCCCAAAACTTCCGAATCGTATTTGTTGAGTTGGTAACGCTCGATAATCCCGATCAGTTTTTCAGGATATTTCGGGTCGGTCGCATAACCCGCCGCCCTAAGTCCTTTCGCCCATTCCCTATAGTCGTTTTTGTCAAGCTGGAACAAAGCTGCATATCGGTCTCTCGTGGTCAAAAACAAGGCGTGATCCTGATATGATTCGCTCGGCTGTTGGTATTTCCTAAAACATTCCTGTGCTTCGTCGTCGTCGTAACTGACGCTTGGCCCAGTCCATTCCTTGTGGCATTTAATGCCGAAATGGTTGTTTGCCAAAGTGCTTAACGGTCCGGTTCCGGCTCCAGATTCCAAAATACCTTGGCCGAGGATAATGCTGGCTGGAATTCCATATTGTGACATGTTGCTTTTGGCGATATCTTTATATTGATTGATGTAATCCAATACCATTGCGGTGGTGACTTTTACACGCGTTGTCGCCTCAAGGATTTCAGATTTGGAATAGACGGTTTCATTTGGCGTTGACTTGCTTACCTCTTTTGCGCCTTCATACTGCTGTTCGATTTTTTTGATGTCCTGGGCTTTGGCTACAGGCTTCAGCTGCGTAGGTTTTCTGGTGGCGACCGGTTTATGTGGAACAGGCTTTTTAGTCGTGCGTGTCGTAACAGTTTTTTTTGGGGTTGACCTTGCAGATGGCTTGCTGCTGCCACAACTGACGAGTAATATGGCAATTATCAAAAGTGAAATTTTCTTAATCATGGATTTCAATTAATGGTAATTTTTTATTTCTTAATACGATATTCATTCCTTTAATTCCTTGGATGCCGCCGGTATGGATGACTAAAATCTTAGAACCTGCCGGAAAAAAATCTTTCCCAATCAAATCCATAACGCCGAATAACAGCTTTCCGGTATAAACCGGATCCAACGGAATCCTGGTCTTATGGTAAAACCCGTTGATAAAACCAATCAGTTCCGGAGTGATTTTCCCATATCCGCCAAAATGATAATCCATCATCAGCCGCCAGTTTTCACGCGTTGCAAATTTCATGATTTCGCCATCCAAAAAATCGCCTTTTAAAGCTGGAAATCCCAAAATTTGCTGGTTTTCAAAGGCACTGTTAATCAATCCGCAAATAGTGCCGCCGCTTCCGACTGCGGTGCAAATATAATCAAAAGCGGCATCTTCTGCCGTTAAAATTTCGGCGCAGCCTTTCACGGCGAGCGCATTTGTACCGCCTTCAGGAAGCAGGTAAAATGGCCCGAATCGCAATTCTAAATTATCGATGAATGTTGGATTTTCCTTTTCGGAATATTGCGAGCGGGAAACAAATTGGAGAGTCATGCCGCAATCCTCAGCGAATTTTAATGTTGGATTTTCTTCGATTTTTGACGCCAGTTCTTCACCACGGATCATGCCGATGGTTTTAAAACCATATTCTTTTCCTGCAGCCGCAACAGCCGCAATATGATTCGAGAAAGCACCGCCGAATGTCAGTAATGTGGTTTTTTTTTCGGCTTTTGCCTGCAGCAGATTGTATTTTAATTTCCTGTATTTATTGCCGGAAATAATAGGGTGAATAAGGTCTTCACGCTTGATGCACAATGTGATATCCTTATTTTCAATCGGTATGTTCTGGGTGATGGAATTCAAAAATGATCGCTGATAATTGATTCGGCAAACTTAACTAAAATTATCCGCCATAAAAAAAGCAGCCTTCCGACTGCTTTCCGTTATCTTAATTGTGGTTCCTGAAAACCGAAATCTTCTGTCCGAAATCCTGGTTCGAAGTGATGATTTTAGCGATGTAAATGCCTTCACTGATTCCTGAAGTGGAAAAATTGTAATGGTCATCTGAGCCCAATTTCGCATTGGTGAAAATCAGCTTTCCGGCCATATCATATAGGCTGCAGGATTTGATTTCAATACCTTTAGGATTGGAAATCTCAAGCATTTGTGAGGCATTGTCCTGGATGACTGCAAAATTGTCATCCGTAATATTGGGAATACCTAAAGCAGCATCTGTAAAGGTGATTTCAAACCTGTTGTTGTAAACGCCGGCTTCGAGTGTGATATCAAAATTTCCGGTCTTGATGTTGTGATAGGAACTGTCATTGGCGTCGAAAATATAAATCTGCTGGTTTTCATCAAAATTGACAACCTCGGGCACGTAGAACCGAAACGTACTGTTGTTTGCCGATTTCACACCAATTGGAATGCGTTTGCCGATATCGAAATTGGTGCCTTCAATGACATATTTCGCATTGTCAAGCACAAAATAAACATCATTTGGAATGTCAGTGGCGACCGAGCTTTTTGCGTCAATTCCCCTATCGATGCCGTCAGTGGCTTCGGGAATCAATGCCAATGCAATCTGTGCCGTATTGGTATTGTTCATGATCGCATTGAGCCTGATATGCGGCACTTGGTTGATTTGGCCCACAGTAGTTGGCAGATTGGCGTTGGAAGAACGTTCGAATTGCGACAATGATCCGCTTTCTTTATAATATTCGCGGTGTGCGTTTTTTAAGGTAACACTTCCGTTTGAGGTGCCCAATATCATGAAGCCCTGCCCAATCGGCGCATATTTCCTTTCAATGACTAAACCTGAAGACGTACCGGTTGTACTTAAGTTCCCGCTGCCGTCATAACTGCTGAAAAAAGCCGGGACATAAATGCCGTTTGAAGCAAGGCTGACCGGAGAATAAGTGCCGTAACCGCCTTGATATTGGACTAAATAATGTGAATTTGTCGATTTGTTTTGTTCCCAATAATAACCAATGCCATCACAAGCGGTATTAGCGGGATCCAATAAAAACGCATTGACATGCAAAGCCGAAGGATACGGATTGCCCGTAAGCGTCATATTGTCCAATCCGACGCTGACAGCAATATTGCCGTCATTTGGCTTGCCCCTGAAATCATAACGCTGCGCACTTCCGATATTGTTTTGGACGCCATCGACGGAAGTGATATCCGTTCCTGACGTTCCTTTCATCGTAAAGCCTTCACCTGCGGCAAAGTTTGAAGCGGCGCCAACATACAGCCAATCCGCATAAGTCGCAGAACTGATGTATTTATAAATCCAATAAGACGAAATTGCAAATGGTGAAGCAGTGCCGTCTAATCCACCGGTCGGGACGGAAACCGCACTGTTCGTTGTGGTCAACGGATTCTGGATCATCGTAATCCCGAAACCCTCATTTCCTGTAGTGGCAGAAGCATTCCCAATCGGAGAACACCAATAATTGTAGTCGTAATTGTCTGAAGTGCCTTCCTGGAACACAGAAAGTTTTCCAAGCCCTTTATTCGTTGATGTCGAAGCCGTACCCTGTAACAATTGGGCCTCATTCCGCAAGTAAATATTACTGTTGTTCTGCAGGTCAATATCCTGTTTCACGAATACGACCTGGTCTTTGACATACATAGAACTTCCGGAACTGACGTATAGCTGCGCAAAAGTATTCGCAGACCACATCAAAAATAAAATCGCAACTGCCTTCTTCATTTGGTAAAAATTTCAATAAAAATATAAAATATTGTCATACAACAGATTGAAAACACAAGAAAACTTAAAATAGTTTAACACCAAACGCCGTCTGTCGATTTAAAGGGTTGTTTATCGGTAGGATTTATCGCAAACCAAGCATCAAATCCATTTCAAAAAGCTCCAAATACGCCTCGATTTTAAATATCCAATGTTTTTTTCATTGGCGTAAGCCTCGCGTTCAAAGCTGATATTTTCGTAGGCAATTTTCCTGTTTTTATATTGGATAAGCCTGACCAGATATTCGAAAAAATACCAGATAAAAAAAGGCAAAACCAAAAGTTCCAATTGCTGCCTGACATGTATTTTTTCATGGTTCACATATGCCGCATCCGCCTTATGTTCCTTCGTCCGGAGAATGACAAACGGGAAAATGGTGATTCCGCCATAACCTTTCGGTATTAAATATCTTGAAACGATTACAAACATTCCTTAACTTTGCCTCTTATGGACGAGCAAAATAATGAAAATAAACTAATCGAAGGCGAAGATTATTACCTGACGCCCGAAGGTTACAAGGTTTTCACCGAAAAATACCATCTCAAACGCGGCTATTGCTGCCGAAGCGGTTGCCGCCATTGCCCATATGGATTCGATAAAAAAACAGGAACAATTAAGAAATAATTTTGGGCGTTGCCTCCGGCCCGCGCTCTCCGCTATAATTTTTATTTCCTTTCGCTACGCTACAGGTAAATAAAAGATTTTCGCTGCAATCGCTAACGCAGTCCTAACAAACAGTAGAAATAACATTTTGCATATGACTTTCAAAGAACAAATCCAGGAAGGAACTCCAAGCGTTTTACCCCAGCCAAAACCCTACGATTTTAATATCAATCACGCGCCAAAACGCAAGGAAATCCTTTCCGCCGACGAGAAAAAACTCGCCATCAGAAATGCGCTTCGTTATTTCGAGCCCAAAGATCACGCGGTTCTGGCAAAGGAATTTTCGGAAGAATTAAACACATACGGAAGAATCTACATGTATCGCCTGCGCCCGGATTACGAAATGAAAGCGCACCCGATTTCCGAGTATCCAGGAAAATCCGAACAGGCAAAAGCCATCATGCTGATGATCCAGAATAATTTGGATTATGCCGTCGCACAACACCCGCACGAATTGATTACCTATGGCGGAAATGGCGCTGTGTTCCAGAACTGGGCACAATACCGCCTGACGATGAAATACCTGTCGGAAATGACAGAGGAACAAACCTTAACGATTTATTCCGGCCATCCGATGGGATTGTATCCGTCGCATAAAGATGCGCCGCGCGTTGTCGTGACAAACGGCATGATGATTCCCAATTATTCCAAACCCGACGACTGGGAAAAATTCAATGCGCTCGGCGTCACGCAATACGGCCAGATGACCGCCGGAAGTTATATGTATATCGGGCCGCAGGGCATCGTGCACGGCACAACGATTACCGTATTGAACGCAGGAAGGAAAATCGCCAAAAGCGGTGAGGATTTATCAGGAAAATTATTCGTGACTTCAGGACTTGGCGGCATGAGCGGCGCGCAACCCAAAGCCGGAAACATCGCGGGCTGCATCACGGTTTGCGCTGAAGTCAACCCGAAAGCGGTCCAAACGCGCCATTCTCAAGGCTGGGTTGATGAAGTCGCCACCGATTTGGACAAACTGGTAGAACGAGTGACTTTGGCGAAAGCCAATAAAGAAACCGTTTCCATCGCCTACCAGGGAAATGTCGTTGATGTCTGGGAAAAATTTGACACTGAAAATATCTATGTCGATTTGGGAAGCGACCAAACATCCTTGCACAATCCGTGGGCTGGCGGTTATTATCCGGTTGGGATTTCACTGGAAGAAGCCAATGACATGATGGCAAATAATCCGGCATTATTCAAGGAAAAAGTACAGGAAACCTTGAGAAAACACGCCGCGGCAATTAACAAACATACCGCAAAAGGCACGTATTTCTTCGATTACGGAAATGCCTTTTTATTGGAAAGTTCGCGCGCCGGCGCCGATGTCATGGCAAAGGACGGCATCAATTTCAAATACCCGAGTTATGTCCAAGATATTTTGGGCCCAATGTGTTTCGATTACGGATTTGGCCCGTTCCGTTGGGTTTGCACTTCCGGAAAGCCCGAAGATTTGCAAAAAACAGACAATATCGCCGCTGAAATTTTGGAGGAAATGGCGAAAACTGCACCTTCGGAAATCAAGCAGCAAATGGAAGATAACATCCGTTGGATCAGAAGTGCACAGCAAAACAAATTGGTCGTCGGTTCGCAAGCCAGAATTTTATATGCCGATGCAGAAGGACGTATGAAAATCGCCGAAGCCTTCAACAACGCGATTGCAAAAAACGACATCGGGTTTGTGGTTTTAGGCCGCGACCATCACGATGTTTCGGGAACGGATTCACCCTACCGCGAAACCTCAAACATCTATGACGGATCGCGATTTACTGCCGATATGGCCATCCAGAATGTCATTGGCGACAGCTTTCGTGGAGCAACCTGGGTTTCCATCCACAACGGCGGCGGCGTGGGTTGGGGCGAGGTCATTAACGGTGGATTTGGTATGGTTCTTGATGGTTCCGAGGCCGCAAAAAAACGCCTGCAGTCGATGCTTTTCTGGGATGTCAACAACGGAATTTCAAGAAGAAGCTGGGCACGGAATGATGAAGCGATTTTTGCAATCAAAAGGGCTATGGCCATGCAACCTTTGTTAAAAGTGACCATCCCGAATTTAGTCGACGATAGTATTCTGGAAAATCTCTGAACAGATGAAAAAACTCAACAGCATCACATTAATGATCATGGGCACGGGGCTTTTACCCGTAGCCTACATTCTTGAAAACGTGTTCCTGAAATGCGTTTTGCTGCTGGCTTCCATCATCCTGAATATTATTGCGATTGTAAAAAATTTCAAGGAGAAACGAGAAAATAAACTGTAATCCAAATAAATTCAGCTATGAGAACTTTAAAAATTTTACCCTTGCTCCTGCTGTTCATTGCAGGTTCCTGCAACTCGGTCAGGGTCGCAAATGATTACGACAAAAAAGCAGATTTTTCCAATTACAAAACTTTTGCTTTTTTCAAAAACGGGATTGACAAAGTCGAGATATCCGACCTTGACAAAAGAAGAATCCTCCATTCCATCGAAGAAGAAATGATTGCCAAAGGCTTTACCAAAAGTGACAATCCCGATCTTCTGGTGAATATTTTCACGAAATCTACCGAGCAGGTCAATGTGAACCAATACAACACCGGATGGGGTTATGGCTACGGTTTCGGATGGAGTCCGTGGATGTGGGGCGGAACGACTTCGGTTTACACCAATACCGACGGCACCTTGTTCATCGACCTGATTGACGCCAAAAAGAAAGAGCTCGTCTGGCAAGGCGAAGGCGAAGGTTATCTGACCAAAGACGTCGAGAAAAAAGACGAACGCATCAAAGAATTCGTTTCGCGGATTTTGTCGCAATATCCGCCGAAGAAAAAGTAAATTTCTATGAAAAAACCGCAGTTGAAGCTGCGGTTTTTTTTATTTTATGCTTGTAGTAAATTGCCATAGCCCTGATAGAAGCGGAAATCCTTTTTATTGCAAGAAGATTGCTTCGCCAGTTCGGGAAATCCCCGTGTCTTCTTTCGTCAGAATGACAAGCGAAGTGCCAATGCAATAAAAAGATTGAAACGGATAGCAGGAATAGCTCCTAATAATTCAGCAACTCTTCCATCTTCACTTTCACTTTTTCCATCGACGGAATCATCGTCTGTTCCAAAGTCGAATTCAATGGAATAGCCGGCATATTCTCAGATCCGATGACCATGACCGGCGCGTCGAGGAATCTAAAACATTTTTCCTGAATCATTCCGGCCAGACTTCGCGCAAATGAATTGCTTACTGGCTCTTCGGTCACAATCAGGCATTTTTTAGCCTTTTTTACCGATTGGAGTATTGTGGCTTCGTCGAGCGGGTAAAGTGTCCGCAAATCGACGATTTCGACTTGGTTTTTAAAATCCTTCGACGCGTTAAGCGCCCAATGTACGCCCATTCCGTACGTAATTACGGTAATCGTTTCGCTTTCTTCCTGCGGCCAGATTTCCTGTACGATATTAGCTTTGCCAAATGGCAGTACATAATCTTCACCCGGTTCGTTGACTTTGGCTTCGTCCGTGCCTTTGACTTTCGACCAGTACAAACCCTTGTGCTCCAAAATGACTATCGGATTCGGGTCGTAATAAGCGGCTTTCAGCAACCCTTTCAAATCGGCACCGTTGCTCGGATAGGCGATTTTGATGCCGCGGATGTTCGTCAATACGCTTTCCACAGACGATGAATGGTATGGCCCGCCACTGCCATAAGCGCCAATCGGCACACGCAAAATCATGCTGACCGGCCATTTGCCATTGGTCAAGTAACATGAACGGCTGACTTCGGT
>DATHKH010000114.1:0-5884 GCA_035286325.1 Flavobacterium sp. | reverse complement strand
GCTGCAGGTGTTATCCATACTGATTTTGAAAAAGGCTTTATCCGTGCCGAAGTGATCAAATACGATGATTTTGTAAAATACAATGGCTCAGAGGCTGCTATTAAAGAAGCCGGAAAAATGGCCATTGAAGGTAAAACCTATATAGTGCAGGACGGGGATGTGATGCACTTCAGGTTTAATGTGTAAGGTTAGTGATTGGTGAACAGTGATTAGTGATTAGTTCCCTTAAGCTGAAAGAGAAATTATATATTTGCAATTATAATCGCATTCGTAGTTCAATGGATAGAATGTCAGATTCCGGTTCTGATGATGGAGGTTCGAGTCCTCTCGCGGTCACGAATAAATAAAATGGATTCCAGAAAAATAAAGCTCGTTTTGACTTTTCTGGAATCCATTTTTATTTTCAAAGCGGAGCTTTGGAGGAAAGGCGAAGCAGTCCTCTCGCGGTCACATTTGCTTCACCCGTTCGCTAAAGCTCGGGTGAAATTAAAACGAGGACAGCCAGTGGCTGTCAGGTATTTTAGCCCTAAGGAAGCCCAAAACGTTATAGTTTTGGACTTTTATCTTTAGCGATGAACCAGGAAAGGCGGAGCCGGTCCTTCGCAGTCAATAACAGGTCAATCTATTTTTAAGCCAAGTCAATTCACCAAAACATTTTACTTCTAAAAGTTTTCAACCCCAATTTGTTTATATGTGTAAATATTACATGCTGATTGTTAGTTTATTAATGGTAACTTCGGATGATATAACACTAAAAATATTTACATGAAAAAAATTACACTTCGCAATTTGGGGAAAAGCGCCCGAAACGTATTTGGAATAACGGCCGTCCTCATTGGAACAGGTTCTGTTTATGCACAACCTTATATCAATGGAAACCTTGAAACGGGAACCATTTCCAAAAGCGGTGTTGTCGCGCCTGCAGGATATGCCTGGAGTGAGGTACAAAATGATTTGGGCAATACAACTGAAAGTAACAGTACAACTGGTGTTGGTGCACAAATCATCGTCGGCCCGCCGGCAACGAGCAACAGGGTAGCTGACGATTTTACTGTTCCTGCCGGACAAATCTGGAACCTGACGCATGTGACTTTTTATGCTTACCAAACCAATTATGCTGGGACTGCATCGCCTTTTGTCGGTTTAAGGATAAGGATAAGCAATGGCAATCCGTCTTCAGCAACGCCGCCAACAGTAGTTTTTGGGGATTTGACGACCAATCGCCTGACATCAAGTACGGAAGCAATGGTTTACAGAATCAGCAATACTACGACGCCAGCACCGGGAATAGTGGCTGGCACCACGAGAAAAATCTGGAAAATAGAAGCCAATATCACAGCAAGCCTTCCTGAAGGCATTTATTGGATCGAATGGCAACAGGATGCAGGAGCAAATGGGAATTTTTCACCGGGAAGTACTGTCGTTGATGCCAGGACACAACCAGGTTATAACGCAATCCAATTCCAGTCTGCGACGGGTACGTGGGTTGTATTGTCTGATTTGGGCAATCCTGCTGCAACAGCTCCGGATGTGGCGATAGATATGCCGTTTATGCTTGATTACACCTTGACTCTTGGCGTAAGCCAAAATGAATTGTCAAGTAAAATTTCAGTTTATCCGAATCCGGTTAAAAATGTTGTGAATGTAGATGTGCCATCGGATATTTTGGTGGAGTCTGCTGAAATTTATGACCTGACGGGAAGAATGGTCAAAAGCCAGAATTCGGCCGCAGGAATTCAGAGCATTAATGTTTCCGGACTTTCTTCAGGAAATTATATCCTGAAACTTAAATCGGTACAAGGTTCGGTGACGAAAAAATTTATAAAGGACTAACACTGGGATTTAATGAAAAAGCCATTCGAGAGAATGGCTTTTTTTGTTTTATAAGATTGCTTTTTCTTCTGGTTATCGTAACTTGTAGTAAATTTTACGACATGCAATTTGGAAAAGTAACCAATCCCGACCTAGTCGACTTCACGCTTCCCGAAGACCATTCTAATACCAAGGAAATATTAGCCAAATATATTGACAATAATTTTAAGTTGTAGTGTTTTTTAGATTGGGAATTATAAATTTGCCGCTAACAGCAACCAAATAAATTAATATTGTCATGACAAAGAAGTACTTACTTAGTTTTAAATTTTTTGCGCTTGTTACTTTTTTTTTACTAAAAAGCAATAGCTATTCTCAACTTTACACAAACGGGCCAATCTCCACCGGCGCCGTATCTACAAGCTCTTCAGTCGCACCAACTGGATATACCTGGTCGGAAATGCAATCACCTAATATCGTGATGGGCCTAGGTGTTTACTATTCAAACAGTGCAGCTGTAAGTGTAGGACTTGCGGATGATTTTGTTGTCCCAGCAAATACAATCTGGAATTTAACAAACGTAAATGTATTTGTCTATCAATATAATTATTTTGGCACAACAATTCCCGTAGATGTTTTAAGAATTCGAATTTGGAATGGTGATCCTTCATCACCGACATCAACGATTGTGGCTGGAGATTTGACCACAAACGTTTTAAATGCGTCTGACAGTGGAGAAGCATTTGTATATAGGACATCTGCCAATACATCATTAGAATATAAAATCTGGAAAATTAATGCATCAATTACTGTGGCATTACCAGCCGGAACTTATTGGCTCGAATACCAAGGTCATGCATCGAATAATCTGTCGATTAATTCTTCGCCAGTAACGATTCTAAATACATTAGGCAATCCAACATGGAATGCCAAGCGAAGGAATGATACTACATGGACAACTCAAGTGGATCCGAATAGTAACAATACTATGGCAGTGCCATTTGAGTTGATCGGAACAGCTTTGTTGTCCACAACTTCAAACGAATTCTCTTCAAAAGTCACATTGTACCCAAATCCTGCAACCAACTCTATTACCATTTCAGACGCTTCAAACAGTATCGATGGTGTAATCGAAATTTCGGATATGTCAGGAAGAATTGTAAAATCAATTCGTTCAACAGTTGTAAATAACCTGACGATCAATATTTCGGAATTGACTTCGGGAAGTTATATCCTCAAATTACAATCAGAGAACGGCGTTTCAACAAAGAAGCTTTTGAAACAGTAAATCAATACATCAATTCATAAAAAAATCCACTCAGTTATGAGTGGATTTTTTATGAATTGAATTTCGATACTAAACGGCAGTCAACTTTTTCAGGTCGGCTATTGTCTGTGTTGGATCTTCAGCTTTGAAAACGAAGTTTCCCGCAACCAAAACATCCGCGCCGGCTTCGACCAGTTGCACGGCATTTTTTGAAGTCACGCCACCATCAATCTCTATTAAAGTCGGCGCGCCGTTTCGGGTGATGATTTCTTTGAGTTGCTTTACTTTGCTGTAAGTGTGCTCAATGAATGACTGGCCACCAAATCCGGGATTGACGCTCATCATGCAAACGAGGTCAATATCTTTTATAACGTCTTCTAAAAGGCTCACATTCGTATGTGGGTTGATTGCCACGCCGGCTTTCATCCCTTCGGCTTTAATGGCTTGTAGCGTTCTGTGCAGATGATTGCAGGCTTCATAATGGACGGTCAGGTTGTTGGCGCCCAAATCGGCGAAAGTCTTGATGTAGCGGTCAGGATCGACAATCATCAAATGGACATCGATGGTTTTTTTGGCATGTCTTGAAATGGCTTCAAGTACGGGCATCCCAAATGAGATGTTTGGGACAAAAACGCCGTCCATGATGTCGATGTGAAACCAGTCGGCCTCGCTGTTGTTGATCATTTCGATGTCGCGCTGGAGGTTTGCAAAATCCGCTGCGAGGACTGACGGTGCGATGATGGTATTCTTCATTGTAGTTGTGTTGTTGTAAGTTGGCGCAAAGATAACCAAAAGTTTGATTTGAGTTGAAGTGCGCGTTAGGGATTGAAGTGGAAATCCTTGTCATTGCGATTGTGGAAACCTTATGGGATTTGCTTCGCGCTGCCCGCAATGACAAGATTGTAACGGAAAGCCCGGCCGAAGGCAACGCCAAACGAAAAGTGTATATAAAAACAAAACTCCGGGAACCCGAGCGTAAAGCGCGAACAGACCGGAGTTTGTAAAATGTTGTATCTGAGAATATATAAAAACAAAACTCCGGTAATCAGCCGGAGTTTCAATCATCAATCAAAAAACGAACAGTTAATCAGACTGTTGTCGCGTTTCTGTTTCCAAAAGGCGTGCCAATTTGGAAAATGCCGGGGATTACCCCAAATATGTCTTTAATATTTTACTTCTTGACGTGTGCTTCAATCTGCGGATCGCTTTTTCCTTAATCTGGCGTACGCGCTCTCTTGTCAGGTCGAAAGTTTCGCCGATTTCTTCCAATGTCATCGGATGTTGGTCGCCCAATCCGAAATACAAACGTACGACATCTGCTTCACGAGGCGTCAATGTTTCCAAAGAACGCTCAATTTCGGTACGCAAAGATTCGTGGATCAGTTCACGATCCGGGTTTGGCGATTCGCCTGAACGAAGTACATCGTAAAGGTTCGAATCTTCTCCTTCAACTAAAGGCGCATCCATTGAAAGGTGACGTCCGGAATTTTTCATGGACTCTTTTACGTCGTTTACGGTCATGTCAAGTTCTTTGGCAATTTCCTCTGCGGAAGGCGGACGTTCGTTGGATTGCTCCAGCAAAGCGTACATTTTATTAATCTTGTTAATCGACCCAATTTTGTTCAAAGGCAGGCGGACAATACGCGATTGCTCGGCCAAAGCCTGAAGGATCGATTGGCGAATCCACCAAACAGCGTAAGAGATGAATTTGAAACCACGGGTTTCGTCAAATCTTTGTGCCGCTTTGATAAGGCCTAAATTTCCTTCATTGATCAAATCGGGAAGTGTCAAACCCTGATTTTGGTACTGTTTAGCTACAGAAACCACAAAACGCAGATTCGCTTTAGTTAATTTTTCTAATGCTTTCTGGTCTCCGGCTTTAATCTTTTGTGCTAATTCTACCTCTTCGTCAGCGGTAATAAGGTCAACTTTTCCAATTTCTTGTAGATACTTGTCTAAGGAAGCAGTTTCACGGTTGGTAACCTGCTTTGTAATTTTAAGTTGTCTCATGTATATATGGAGTGTACTTTTTAAGCGTACTTCTCTTTTACGGGATAAGTTACAAAAAAGTTACAAAAGATTGAAAATAATTTAAAATTGGATATCGACCTGGTTGTTCAACCGGTCAATATAGTAATCAATCTTGCGGATGGCCCTGTTGAAAAAGAGATTTTGGTCTTTGATTCCGGATTGGTTCAGCGATTTGGAGTTGACCATTTGCTGGTTGAAAAACTCGTAAACATTTTTGCAGCTGTCTTCATGATCGGTAATGAAATAGCCAAGTAAAGTATAAGGAACAAACATGGTCAGTTTGTCATTCGCCCGGATCAGGACATTGTTGTTGAGTAAAATCAGTTCGTTGTAATAAATCGAAAATCCCGAATCGGCTTTGCTGCATTTGTCTTTGATGAGATCCATGATGCGTTTTAAATCCTTGAACAATGCATTGGCGGCTTTGAAGTTCAGCAATCCGGCTTCATAGAAATACAGGATTTGTTGCAGGCTGCTGTTGATTGTCGTGTCGTTCCAGACTTCTTTTACGCTGACATTTTCGTAAACGGATTTTAATTTCAGCATGTGTTCCATAAACGATTCGTCGATGACAAAATTTTCGAATGCCACGCGCGGCTGGTTTGGATTGAGCAGGTTCAGCCAGACATAAGCTTTGAATTTCGACAGGATTGTGCCATCCATAAAATAAAATAGCGGAATGTCTTTAGCGGAATAGAATAAAGCCGCATCGGGATAATTCGTCAGCTGTTGGATTTGTTCCGCCGACTTTTTGAAATACTGCAGCATGTCATG
>DATHKH010000113.1:0-26330 GCA_035286325.1 Flavobacterium sp. | reverse complement strand
AATTGCCGCCTTTATAGGAAATATTCTCCATGATTTTGATGACATGCGAAATCGTTTCCTCTTTTACATTTTGCGATTCGAGGAATTGCCGTGCGGTTTTTGGGCCAATGGTTTCGTCGCCATTATGGAATTTACTGTCGGCGATGTCGTGGAGCAACGCGCCCAATTGCACGACCCGCAAATCGCAATCTTCGGCTTTCGCAATCAGCAGTGCGTTTTTATAAACACGTTCAATGTGGAACCAATCGTGTCCGCCTTCAGCACCATGAAGTTGTTGCTTGACAAAAAATATGGTATTGTTTATTAAGTTTCTGTGCATAAAATCGGTTAAAAAAAATCCTCTCGCGTGGAAAGGATTTCATGTTATCTTACTGTTGCAGGTTCAACCCACTTGAAAATGTGGGATTCTTGCGGAATGATCAATCTTTCCGAGATTTTGGCCATTCGCGCCGGAAGCCTCATCAGGAAATCACGGGCTTTTTCGGCTTCATCGGTCAGGTTGGTGACCTTGTCAATTTCCCAGCGAACGATGAGTTTCTGCATGATATCGACATAATCGCTTGCCGTATAAACGCCAATCCGTTGTGCGGAATCTGAAAACTGTTCGAAAGCCGAGCCCAGTTTTTCGCCTGATTCCCTTAAGAACTGCGCTGGCATAATGATTTTTTGTTTCATCATATATTGGAAAGCCAGCATCATTTCGCTTGGATCGACCTGGAAAATCTTGTGCACAAATTCGCTATACGCATGGTGGTGGCGCATTTCATCGCCGGCAATCATTTTGCAGATTTTTGACAATTTCTTGTCGCCATATTCTTTCGCGAGTTGCGATACCCTGTTATGGGAAATATAGGTCGCCAATTCCTGGAAACTCGTATACACGAAATTTTTGTATGGATCTCTTCCCGTTCCGATGTCAAATCCGTCGGCAATCAAATGCTGCGTGGTCATTTCGACTTCGCGCATGTTGACGCGCCCAGACAAATAGAGGTATTTATTGAGTAAATCTCCGTGACGATTCTCTTCGCTGGTCCAGTGGCGAATCCATTTTGACCAGCCGTTGGCTTCAACCTGGTCGATCCCTTCAACATCCATCAACCAGGATTCGTAGGTTGGAAGCGCTTCTTCCGTAATGGTATCGCCAACTAAAACAACCCAGAAATCATAGGGTAAATCTTTGGCTATTTCGCGAAGTTCTTTTACATCCTCGAAAAAATTTTCCCCTTCAGAATTGGGCAAAAAGTCTGATGGCTGCCAGATTTTTTCCACTGGAATCAGGTATTGGTCCACGAATGAATCAATGTTCTTTTCCAGGAACTGCATGACTTCAAGCCGTATATTTTTTATAGACATTTCTTCAAAATTAAATTTTTATTCCGCCGACAATGGCTTCTTCCGTTCTTTTCATAATTTCTTCAAACGGGAATTCACTGACAGCAATCGGTTCGTGAACTGTAAAGGTAAGATGATTTCCCAAACCGAGCGGGAAAAATCCGTATTTTACCATTTTCCAGGAATTGTTGATGGTCAGTGGAACGACGTAGGCAGAAGGCGCATATTTGCATAAAATTTTCAATCCACTTTGGGCAAATTCTTTTGGTTTTCCGGTTTTGCTCCTCGTGCCTTCGGGAAAAATGACTGCCGAACGGTTGTGTTTTTCGATATATTCCGACAGGCCTTTAATCACCGGTATGGCTTGTTTCGGATCTTTCCTGTCTATAAGAACGGAGCCGCCGTGACGTAAATTGTATGAAACGCTTGGAATTCCGCTGCCGAGTTCTTTCTTGCTGACAAATTTCGGGTGGCATTTTCGCAGGAACCAAATGATAGCGATAATGTCGTATAAACTTTGGTGGTTGGCGACAATAATCAGGGGTGCATTTTTCGGAATGACTTCCCTGTTTTTAAAAGTATAGGTTGTTCCCAAAATATTGGTGCAACGCAGCAGGCAAAAATTCATGTAATCGACACATTTCTTGTGTGCCTGGTATCCGAAAACGTTCAGGCAAATCCATTGTATGGGGTGAAAAATAACCAGGCATAAACCAAAGCACAAATAATAGATTGCCGAAATGGGATAAGAAATGATTTTTTGCATCGTCACGAAAACTAGAGAGCAAAAGTACAAAATATTTTTTTTTCACAAAAGACTGTATTCATTGGGATTCTTGCTAAAAACCGATTTCATTTTTATTGCGGGAAAACCGTAAAACGATTGAAAAACAAGGATTATATTTGTTTCGGACCATTAAAAAATTTGGTTAATAAATACTCGAAATCCTTGTTTCAACAACTTTGCACGGTCGAAAAAAAGGAGTATTTTTACAAACATTCAAACGCAATTAATTACGAGAAAAAATGAGTTCAGAGAAAGAAGCAAAATTAAAAGCCTTACAGTTAACCCTTGATAAACTTGATAAAACCTACGGAAAAGGAACCGTGATGAAAATGGGCGACAAAGCTATTGTCGAAGTCGAAACCATTTCTTCGGGATCGTTGGGACTGGATTTGGCGCTTGGCGTAAACGGTTATCCAAAAGGAAGAGTCATCGAGATTTACGGTCCGGAATCATCGGGTAAAACCACTTTAACATTACATGCCATTGCAGAAGCCCAAAAAGCCGGTGGAATTGCCGCGTTTATTGATGCCGAACACGCATTTGATAGGGGATATGCCGCAAAATTGGGCGTTGATATAGAAAACCTGATCATGTCACAACCTGATAATGGTGAGCAGGCATTGGAAATTGCCGAAAACCTGATCCGTTCAGGAGCGATTGATATTGTCGTGATCGACTCGGTTGCGGCTTTGACGCCAAAGAGCGAAATTGAAGGTGAAATGGGCGATTCAAAAATGGGGCTTCACGCGAGATTGATGTCGCAAGCGCTTAGAAAATTGACCGGGACCATAAGCAAAACCAACTGTACCGTATTCTTCATCAACCAATTGAGGGAAAAAATCGGCGTTATGTTCGGGAATCCTGAAACGACTACCGGTGGGAATGCATTGAAGTTTTATGCTTCGGTTCGTTTGGATATCCGTCGTTCGTCACAAATTAAAGATGGCGACAATGTCATTGGAAACCGCACGAAAGTGAAAGTCGTGAAAAACAAAGTTGCGCCGCCATTCAAGACCGCAGAGTTTGACATCATGTATGGAGAAGGTGTTTCGAAAACTGGAGAAATCCTTGACCTGGCAGTTGAATTTGAAATCATTAAAAAGTCAGGATCATGGTTTAGCTATGGCGAAACGAAATTGGGACAAGGGCGTGATGCGGTCAAAATAATGATCAAAGACAACCCGGAACTGGCCGACGAGCTGGAACAAAAAATCAAAGCCAAAATCAAAGAAACGACTTAAAATTTTAAACCCGGAAATTTCCGGGTTTTTTATTGATTTGAACGCAACCTTTTTAGGTATTTTGTATCTTGTGGTAACTTAAACCGTTTTTTTGACAATGAAAAAAATAATTTTCGCTTTATTGATTGCTTTTACAATCTGGTCGTGTAGTCTGGGTGATGATACCGGAGCCCAGTTTTTAGTCGGGCCGGTTCAGGATGTGGAAATGGCTTCAAATTATAAAGTCGACAGCACATCGAAAATCACAATTCATTATAAAAGGGTTTCAGATTGCCATATTTTTAATGGATTGTATTATGGAATTTCAGGCAATACACGTACAGTAGCCATCAAATTTGTTCGCGTAGAAGGCACAAATTGCCAGCCTGATGACGAGTCCGTTTATGAAGTCCCATTGTATTTCAAGCCAATGATGGCCGGGACATATACTTTTAAATTCTTTACAGGCAGGGATAGTGAGGGCAATGAGTTGTATACGGAAGAAACGGCATTAGTCGGTCAATAATTAATTATAAAACAACACTGTCTTGAGTTTAGAAGAGCTCATTAACGATTGCAAGAAAAATGATACCAAAGCTCAGGAACAATTATACAGATTATTTTCGTCTAAGTTGTTTGCAGTATGCTTGAAGTATTCACGCAATTATGTCGAAGCCGAAGATAATCTGCAGGATGGTTTCCTGATTATTTTTGACAAGATCGGGCAGTACAATTTTAAAGGTTCTTTTGAAGGCTGGATTAAAAGAATCATGATCAACAATGTGCTCCAGCAGTACCGAGGCATCAGCTTTTTGGAGCTGATTAATGAAAACATCAGCGATGAGGCCGAAGTTGAAATTGAAGAAGAAAACATTTCCCTGGATTTCCTGATGGGAATCATCCAGGAACTGCCAGACAGATACAGGTTGGTGTTCAATCTTTATGTCATAGACGACTATCCGCATAAGGAAATTGCAGAAATGCTTGGAATCACTACTGGAACATCCAAATCAAACCTCGCAAGAGCAAGGATGATTTTAAAAGAGAAAATAGACAATTACACGACATTAAATAAATTGCCATCGGCGAGATAAGATGATAGAAAGAAAAAATATAGACCGGCTCTTTCAGGAAAAGTTCAAGGACTTTGAAGTTGTACCCTCGGAAAAAATATGGGACAACATCGAGGCTGAACTGAAAGAAAAAAAGAAAAGAAGGGTTATTCCTTTCTGGTTCAGGCTTTCCGGAGTGGCGGCGGCATTGCTTATCGGCTTGTTCATTTCCTACCGATTAATGAATTCCGAGGGGAAACCGGAGCAAAAAATCGTGTTGGAAGATAAAACTAATGGCAGTCCGAAAATCGGAACCGAAAACCAGAACAACAAACAGAACAATATAAAATCACCCGGGGATATCACGCTTGAGCATAATTCGGCAGTGACATCAGCGGATTCGCAAGACAAACCGGGCAAAAATGGGATAGCCAATGAAAATCATTCCGGAATTGCAAACCAAAATGCCGGGGAAATTCCTGCATCAAACAAAAAATCAGCTATCCGGCAAATGACAAACAACAATCGATCTGTTGCAAGTGCTGAAACAAAAAGAAATAAAAAATCTGGCTCCATTCAAAATAAAGGTATTGGTTCCGAAAACGAAAACAACCCGAAAGCCAATCCTGAAAATGCGGTGGCAAATGCCGGAAACAAAAACAATCCTGATCATGCCGTGGCACAGCAATCTGGAAATGATGGCGAAAATAAATCGGTTTCAAGCCCAAATTCGAATAAAAACATCACCCCTTTGGATAAAAATCCAAATGCGACAAATACCAACATCGTAAACCATACGATCGAAAATAAATCAACCGACAGCAAAAGCAACCCGATTGCCGAAAACACTGCCGATAAAAAAATAGACACGACAGCTATTGCTACTGTTGTGCCTAATGCGCTGGAAGAATTGTTGAATGAAAAAGAAAACAAAGTTACCACGAAAGAACCGAAATTAAATAGGTGGCAAGTTGCCTCGAGCGTTGCCCCTATTTATTTTAGTTCGACTTCGAACGGTTCGCCTTTGGATTCGAGATTTGAAGCCAACAAAAAGTCATACAAGCCCACAGTGGCATATGGCGTGGGCGTACAATATGCCTTAAACAAAAAACTCGCTTTGCGTTCAGGTATAAGTGCCGTGAAACTCGAATACACGACTACCGATTTGGTGTTTTTCCAAACCACAAACGCGAGACAAATCCAAAATGTAAATTCCAACGTTCAAGGTGCGGTTTTGCAGATTGACAACAAGCCTACGGAACTTACCATGGCGGCACGTTCTGCTGACAACAAATTTGATGCAACATTAAACCAAAAAACAGGCTACATAGAAGTACCTGTTGAACTTTCATACAAGCTTATCGACAAGAAATTCGGGGTTGAACTCATTGGCGGTGTAAGTACGTTGTTCCTTAACCAAAATGAGGTTTCATTGGAATCTCCGGGAATCGAAATGAATATTGGCGAGGCAAACAACCTCAACAGCCTTCACTTCAGTACCAATGTCGGTATAGGCGTAAAATATAATTTCCTGAAGGCATTCCAGGCCAATTTTGAACCGATGTTCAAATACCAGATGAATACATTCAGCAACGACGCCGGAAATTTCAAACCTTACTTTTTTGGGTTTTACACCGGTGTGAGTTATCGTTTTTAAGCTTTTTGGAAAGCTTATTTAGTTAGGTTAAATTAAGTTGGGTCATTTGCTTTGCAGGTGACGAAGAAAGCGTTGGGAAGCCGGCGCTTTTTTTTATTTTCCAAATTCCAGAAGCTGGCTGTAAATAATGTTCCTGGCTTCTTCCCTGGTTCTTTTGATCTCCTTTTTGTCGTCTGCTGCCTTTCCTTTGGTTTCGATAAACGAATGGATTTTAACACGCATCAATCCCGGGCTTCCACTTAAGAATGTATAGGAAAACCGTTTTTTATTGTCGGCAAACGTAATCGGGACAATGGGGATTTGGTGTTCAATAGCCAACCTGAATGCGCCGTCCTTAAATCCATCAAGCAAAACAGATTCGTCTTCCGGAACGCCGCCTTCGGGAAAAATGCAGATGCTCATGCCTTGGCTCAATCGCTTTTGCGCACGGTTAAAAACTTCCATGCGGCTTTTGGTGCTGCTCCTGTCAACCAAAATACACGTCCGTTTGTAGAAAAATCCAAACAATGGAATGTTGACCAGTTCTTTCTTTCCGACAAACACAAACGGATTTCGGATTGTGGCCAGCATAAGCATAATGTCGGCCATCGAAGTATGGTTGGCGATAAACATATAGCTTTTGTTATTTTCAGGCTCCTGTTCTCTTTCGACTCTATAATAAAAACCCATTCCGTAGAGAATGACTTTGGCCCAAATGCGCGCCATCACAAAAAAATATGGGTACCATTCTTCTTTCAGGATGGAAATGACCAGAAACGGGAACATGACCAGGATCGGAATGGCCATCAATATATAGAACCAGATGCGCCACAGCACCCAAAAAATAATCTTGAAAATTCTCATAAGCCCAAATGTAGCGAATAGTGCGTAAATTTTGGTAAAAGAATTAACTTTGCTAAAAATGTAACTGTACAATGGCAAAAATACTTACAGGCATACAAAGTACCGGAACGCCGCATTTGGGAAACCTTTTGGGCGCCATCATTCCGGCAATTGAATTGTCGAAAGATTCTGAAAATGAAACTTACCTGTTCATCGCCGACCTGCATTCTGTGACCCAGATTAAAGACGGCGATACTTTAAGGGCAAATACCCTGAGTACTGCCGCAGCATGGCTTGCCTGTGGGTTGAATGTCGACAATGTGGTCTTTTACCGCCAGTCTGATGTGCCTCAAACCGCGGAGCTTTCTTGGTATTTGAGTTGTTTTTTTCCGTTCCAAAGGCTGACATTGGCGCATTCGTTCAAAGACAAATCCGACCGTCTGGAAGATGTCAATGCGGGACTTTTCAGTTACCCGATGTTGATGGCTGCCGATATTTTGCTGTATGACATCCATTTTGTACCCGTTGGAAAAGACCAATTGCAGCACATCGAGATCACGCGTGATGTTGCGGCGCGTTTCAACCACCAAATGGGTGAAACTTTTGTATTGCCCGAGCCGTTCATCCGCGAAGACACGATGTTGGTTCCGGGAACAAATGGTGGAAAAATGAGCAAATCGGCAAACAACATCATCAATATATTCCTTGATGACAAATCGCTTCGCAGGCAAGTGATGTCGATTGAAACCGACAGCACGCCATTGGAAGAGCCAAAAAATACGGAAACATGCAAGATTTTCGCGATTTATAAATTGTTGGCCAATGAAAACCAGCTGCAAGCCATGACCGTGAATTATGCAAATGCAAATCGCGACTATGGTTATGGCCACGCCAAACAGGCATTGTTCGAATTGATACTTGAAAAATTCAAAACCGAAAGGGAAAAATACAACTACTATATCTCACATCCTGAGGAAGTGGAAATATTACTTGAAAAAGGAGCCAAAAAAGCAGGCATTGTCGCCGACGGCGTGTTGAAAAGAACCAGGCAAAAATTAGGATTTAAATAAAAAAAGCCCGTCAATTGATGGGCTTTTTTACTATATCACTTCAAATAATTTCCCCGGAAGCGGCCGCACGACACCTTTCAACTCCATATTCAAGAGCATTGACGCCATTTTAAAAATCGGGAAATCACATTCCAAAGCAATGATATCGAGCAGTTGTTTCCCGCTCTTTTGCAGATAGTCATAAACTTTTTGCTCGTGGTCTTCGAGGGAAACAAAGAGTTGCTTTTGTATTGGCCTGACCTTGGTTTCCAAATCCCAATTGAGTATATAAACCAAATCAGCGGCGCTGGTCAGTACATTGGCTTTCTGGGTTTTGATCAGGTTGTTGCAACCCTGGCTGTATTTGTCCGAAATCCTTCCTGGAACGGCAAACACGTCACGGTTGTAGTCGTTGGCGATATTGGCAGTGATCAAAGAGCCGCCTTTGTCAGCAGATTCAATGACGATTGTCGCTTCGCTCATTCCCGCAACAATCCGGTTCCGCTTGACAAAATTTTCCTTTTCCGGCTCGGATGAACTCCAGAATTCGGTCAGGAAACCACCATGCTGTTCCATTTTGGCGACATGCTTTTTATGGATTTTGGGGTAGATTTGGTTCAGCCCGTGGGCGACAACGGCAATCGTCTGCAGGTTGTTTTCCATCGCCGCCTGGTGCGCGACAATGTCCACACCATAAGCAAATCCGCTGACAATAATCGGATTCAACGGTGCGAGATCCGAAATGAGGTTTTTGCAGACTTCCATTCCGTAACCCGTGATTTGCCGCGTCCCGACAATGCTGATCATTCTGCGGTTGGTGAAATCCATGTTGCCTGAAGCAAACAATAAAACCGGCCCATCGATGCAATGTTTGAGCCTTTCCGGGTAATTCCCATCTTGGAAAAACCGCACGTCAATGTGCTTTGATTCGATGAATTGGAGTTCTTTTTCAGCTTTTTCAAAAATGGTTTTATCTTTCAGTTTGTTCAGGAGAACAGAACCGATTCCGTCGATTTTCTTTAGTTCAGAAGTCTTGGCTTTGAAAATCGATTCGGCGTCACCGCAATGTGACAGCAGTCTTTTGGCAACGACATCGCCGACGCCGTCTACCTTTTGCAAGGCAAGCAAGTAAAATAAATCTGTATGGCGCATAGTAAATGTTTGAACCTGAAAAGTATAAATTTTTACGGGAATTGTTAATAAAAATTGTTGATAAAATTTTGTCGGTAACTGACAATACATAACTTTGTTTACATGAAGATTGAACAATACATTTCGCAGCTCCTGTATCGATACCAATGTGTTACGGTTCCGGGGTTCGGCGCTTTCCTGACTGAAACCCTGCCGGCACAGCTGCACGAAAGCTCGAATGCTTTCTATCCCCCAAAAAAGCTGATTTCCTTTAATTCCTATCTTAAAAATAACGACGGACTTCTGGCCAATCACATTTCACAAGCTGAAAAAACTTCCTATGATGCTGCTGTTGAAGCCATTCACAGTGAAGTCGGAATCTGGAAAAACATACTCGACATCAACGAGAAGTTTACCTTAAAAAATATCGGTGAACTTTCCCTCAATGCTGAAAAAAACCTGGTTTTTAGTCCGTATGAACAATTGAATTACCTTACCGATTCTTTTGGATTGAACTCGTTCGTATCTCCAACGATAAAGCGCGAAACCTACAAACAGGAAGTCGAAGCTTTCGAAGAAAAAACACCAATCCAGTTTACGCCGGAAAAACGCAAAAGCCGCACCTATTTAAAATACACCGCGATTTTTGTGTTGGCATTAACCGCTACAGGAAGCATTGGCTTTAAATTATACCAGGATCAAATTGCCGAAAATACCTTAATGGTGGAAACAGCTGTACAGAAACAAGTCCAGGATAAAATCCAGGAAGCCACTTTCTTTATTGAAAACCCGATGCCGGCCGTAACCTTAACGGTTAAAGAGGAAAAAATGCCATACCATGTTGTTGCCGGTGTTTTTAATAAGGAAGAAAATGCGCAGAACATGTACCAAAAGTTAAGCGATATGGGATATAAATCACGTAGGCTTGCACCAAACAAGCACGGATTATATCCGGTGCTTTACGGCAGCTTTCCAACCTATCACGAAGCTTGGGTTGCGATGTCAAAAATCAAGCATGACCACAATCCTGACGCTTGGCTGCTCATTAAAGAATTTTAAATTATATCCCGTCACAATTGCGGAAATGCATAGCATTCACCGAACACATCTAATATGATTTGTTTTGTGAGGTGATTTTTTATTAACTTACCTTTGCAAAAAAAATAACATGCTGCCAAAACATCCATCCGAATCATTGACAATCCTGACCGATATGGTCCTGCCAAGCGAAACCAACCCACTGAATAATCTTTTTGGAGGCGAATTGCTGGCCAGAATGGACCGCGCGGCGAGTATTGCGGCAAGGCGGCATTCGAGAAGGATTACGGTGACCGCGTCGGTGAACCATGTCGCTTTTAATAAGTCAATTCCATTGGGAAGCGTCGTAACCATTGAGGCAAAAGTGTCGCGAAGCTTTAAAAGTTCGATGGAGATTTTCCTCGATGTTTGGCTCGAAGACCGCGAATCGGGAAACCGTAGCAAAGCAAATGAAGCGATCTATACTTTTGTCGCCGTAGACGATACCGGAAGGCCTGTAGAAGTGCCGCCGATCATTCCGCAGACCGAACTCGAACAGGAACGTTTTGATGCCGCACTGCGAAGGAAACAACTCAGCCTGGTGCTTGCCGGGAAAATGAAACCCGAAGATGCAACCGAACTCAAGGCATTATTCATATAAAAAAAGCGAACCGTTTGGTTCGCTTTTTTTTACATATTAAACAGCCAATCCTGTGGATTGTTATAAACCGTATTCTGGAGAATCAGGAATTTTAATGTCGTTTTGCCGGTGTCGCCGTTGGTCCTGATTTTGCCGAGGTTTTGCTTGGCGCCGACTTTGTCGCCTTTGCTGACACTGACACTGCTGAGGTTTTGGTACACCGTAAAATAATCCCCGTGTTGTATCATAACGGCTTTATTCACGGGCGAAAGCACAATCACACTCGCGACTTCACCACCAAAAACAGCCCTGGCATTCGCGCCTTGTTCAGTCGTAATCTCAACGCCGCTGTTGTGGACAATCAGGGTTTTATATACCGGGTGCGGCTGGTCGCCATATGGCAATGTCACTGCGCCTCTTTCCACCGGCCAAATCAACCGGCCTTTATTGGCGCGGAAATTATCGGCAACCATTTTGCTTTCCGGTGTCAGGACAATTTTGGTGACCGATTCGGAAGCGGCCTTAATCTTGGCAGTGTTTGCGGTTCCGGGATTTGCTTTGGCAGCAGCGACAGCCGTTTTCTTATTGGCAGCGGCAATCGCATCGCGGATCAGCTTGTCAATCTGCTTGTCGATGGTTTTGCTTTCCTGTTGTTTTTTCTTGATTTCAGCCGTAATCTGCTTTTTGTCTTTCTTGATTGCGTCGACAATCTTTTCCTGCTCCTGCTTTTCTATTTCGAGCTGTTGCTTTTCCTTTTGGTTTTCCGCCAACAGTTTTTGCTTGGCTGTTTTCTGGACGACTATCTTTTCATTAAAATCGGTCAGCTGTCCGGTTTTGGTCTTGATTTCTTCGCCCTGCATTTTTCGGTAGCTCGTATATTGCTTCATGTATTGCGCCCGTTTATACGCCTGGAGGAAGTTTTCTGAAGACAACAGGAACATCGCACGGCTTTGCTCCGAACGGCTCTTATAGGACTTGACAATCATTTCGGCATAATCGGCACGCAATTCATCAAGGTCTTTTTTCAGCCGGTTGATCTGTATCTGGTTGATGTACATGTCATTGCTGAGCAGTTTCGTCTGCTTTTCAGTCGTACTGATGAGTTTTTGCTTAAGGTCGATTTTCTGTTTCTGGAGTAACAATTGGTTCGTGACTGTTTTCTCTTTGCTTTTGACCGATTGCAGCAAGCGTTGGTTTTCCTGGATTTCCTTTTGGATTTGGGCTTTGCGCGCTTCCAGTTTTTCCTGTTGGCTCGGCTGGCTCCAAATCACGGATGTGATGCAGATAAAAATCAGGCTTAAGAGTTGTTTTGGCATATTAAAAAATATTTAACTTCGTTCAGTTCGGGTATGCAAATCTAATTAATAAAAATTCTTTCATAGCCATCCGGAACGCTGTATGGAAAAGAAAGTTCCTCATTGAAAGTTACGGTGTTGTATTCGATTTCGATATTGGTCTTCCCTTTTTCCTGCAACGCCTCAATGAGAATACCTGCCGGAAGAATGGCCTGCGGATATTCTGTATGGTTTGGATAATCGACTTTCAATGTCCTGTTTTGTGCAGCCTGTGAAATCTGCTGTTTTTTGATCAGGAATTTTTCCGATTCGAAATAAAACGCTTTTGTCGTATTGCCATTCGAATTTTCGAGCTTGTACAATTTATTTTCAATTGTCGTCGTAAAATTTCCTTTTGTCAAATCGTCCATGGCTTGGCCAATCAGTAAATTCTGGACTTTTTGATAATCGAGATCCGTGCCCAGCCATTGGCTCAAAGCCGCGTAATCGCCTTCGAAATATTTGCCTCCGATCTTTTCATAATACTTTACCGATTTTGGCGTAATCAGCGCTTTTGCCATCGTAATGCCTAGCACTTTGATGCTGACCAAAATTTTTTCGTCTTTCCTGATCCTGATTTCGGCAGCGACATTCTGGGATTCTTTGTCGTCCTCATAATGCGCTTTCGCCCTGATATAAACCGTCGAAAAATCCTTTATGTTCGCGTAATGGTTCCTGATGATGTTTTCAGCCGTCAGTTCGCTTCCTGCTTTTCCTTCCGCAACGACGGCTTTTGCCTTACATGAGGCCAAAAAAGCCAGCACGATTGCCAATCCTATTATTCTTTTCATTGTTTTTTTGCTTGTTTACGCTGTGGTTCAGCTTTGGCGAAAAAGGCGGCTGCTTTTTTTTCATCGCCCAATTTTTGGTAGGTATAACCCAATTGGTAATTGAAATTCGCTTCCAATTCCGGGTTATTCACCACATAATCCAAACCGGTTTCCAATAGGTCTTTCGCTTTCCTGGCGTTTCCGAGGTTGTAATAGCCAAGGCCCGAATAATAATAAAATTGCGGCTCCAGCGGAAACAACTCAATCATTTCATCCGCTTTTTTCGCCATAGCGTCAAAATTCATTGTTTGGGCATAGGCTTCGAGAAGCAAAACGGTGGTTTCAACATCTTGCGGATTGCTTTTCAAATGGTTTTCGTAATACCTGATTGTCCTTGGCCAATCCTTTTTCAGTTGGTAAAATTTCCCTATTTCTTTTGAAATCTGGACCGTTGGGTCGCTGTTGAAATATGAAATCGCTTTCTCCAAATCGGCGTCATATTGTGGTTTGTCTTTCGCAAAAATCAGGAATTCATTCAGCATGCGGTGTTTGATCTTGTTGTCAATTTTACTACTGGCAAATACGATATTCATGGCTTTTATAGCCTTATCGCCGTCATTGTTGCTGATATGGAATTCGAAAAGGTTGACTTGTGCCCAATCAGAAGTCGGGATTGCAGCTTCCAATTTTTTGGCAATTTCCAGCGCTTTATTGTCCTGGTTGCTGTCTGAATACAACCGGATCAGCGAAAGGTAATTGGCTTCGGCTTTTGGATTCTTTTTGATTTGGTCGAGCAAGTTGGCCATTTCCGGCCCTTGGTATTTTGGGTCGCGCAGGATTTGTGCCTTGTAATTTTCGCGTTGTTCGGTCTTGCCGGCAGTGTCGTTCAGCTCATTGATCAGGTCGAGCGCCTTGTCGAATTGTAATGTCGTCATGTATAAAGAAGTCAGGTCTTCCTTGTATTCTTTCTTGAATTCAACCAGTTTTGTGACGACGATTATCGCCTGTTCATAATCTTTGGTCTGATAGCAAACGTCATACATACCTTCAAAATACCACATGTTTTTTGGGTCGAGCTGCGATGCTTTTTCATACGATTCGTATGCTTTTTCATATTTTTTTAAAGCGAGATAGTTTTTCCCTAACTCGAAATAAACGACTGCATTATTGGGCTGCATTTTGACACATTTTTCCAAAGCCGTTATGGCGCGGTCATAATTCTCAATGCCTTTTTGTGTCAGTGATTCATAAAAAGAATCCTGGAATTCATCGGTTACGGCCGCGATGTCTTCAGGTTCGCCTTGCGCCAATAGCGACGCCGGAAAGCAAAAACTCCCCAAAAACAATACGCAAAATGCAATCTTTTTTATACCCATTTTGTTCTATTCTAAAACTGAATAATCCCCGATGCTGATGCTGGTGAAATTCCCGTCAAAAGTCGCATGGCTTCCAATCATCGCATTGTCGAGATTGGCATTCCTGATATGCGAATGCTCTTGCACCAGGCTGTTCTTAATTTTGCTGTCGATGACATGGCAACCTCTTCCCAAAGATACGTTCGGGCCAACTATCGCGTTGATCAGGATGACATCTTTGGCGATGTAACACGGCGGGATAATCGTTGAATTGTCTTGCTTCACATCATAATCAATCAGGTGTTCGCCATCATTGTGCAGGAAATTCAGCATCCTTGAATTGGTGTCGACGGTTACATTTTTGTTACCGCAATCCATCCATTCGTCGACTTTGCCGGGAACGAATTTCAGGCCTCTCTGTTTCATGTTTTCCAAACCGTCGGTCAATTGGTATTCGCCACCCTTAACAACATTATTATCGAGTAAATATTGTAATTCTTCGCGTAAAGTTTCACCGCTTTTGAAATAATAAATGCCGATAATCGCCAAATCCGATACATATTCCTTCGGTTTCTCGACAAAATCGGTGATCTGGTTGTTTGCGTTCAATTGTACGACACCGAATGCACTTGGGTCGTCAACCTGTTTGACCCAAATCACGCTGTCGGCTGACGTGTCCAATGTAAAATCGGCGCGGAAAAGTGTGTCGGCATACGCCACGACAATCGGTCCGGACATAGATTCTTTGGCACACATAATCGCATGTGCTGTTCCCAAGGCTTCATTTTGGTAATAGATTGTGCCGCGTGAACCGAGTTTTTCGGCGATGGCGACGAGTTCCTTTTCGACCTGTGGGCCAAAATCCTTGTGGATGATGAATGCGATTTCCTCAATATCCTGGTTGATGACGGCTGCGATGTCTTCGACAAGTCGGTGCACGATCGGCTTTCCTGCAATGGGGATCAAAGGTTTTGGAACCGTTAATGTATGTGGGCGTAATCTCGAGCCGCGTCCGGCCATGGGTACTATTATTTTCATGATATCTTAAATAAATTTTTAAAACTATTTGACGCCTGTACTGCCAAAACCGCCTTCACCTCTTGTCGTTTCCGACAATACTTCAACGGCAATCCATTCGGCGCGCTCGTGTTTGGCGATGATGAGCTGCGCAATGCGTTCGCCATTTTCGACGACGAAAGACTCATTCGACAAATTTACCAAAATCACCCCGATTTCCCCGCGATAATCTGCGTCGACTGTGCCGGGCGAATTCAGTACCGTGATTCCTTTTTTTGCTGCCAATCCGCTTCTTGGCCGAACCTGCGCTTCATAACCGATCGGCAATTCGATGAAAAGGCCCGTTTTTACGATAGCTCTTTCGAGTGGTTTTAAGGTTATCGGTTCCGGTAAGTTCGCACGCAAATCCATTCCGGCTGACGCGATGGTCTCATAGTTTGGCAGTGCATGGCTTGATTTGTTAATGATTTTTATGGTGATGTTCTGCATATGATGTTATTTTTGAAGCCCTAGCCCCGATTGCAGCGGAAATCCTTTTTCTTATTAAGATTTTCCTCGACCAGCTCGGAATATCTTTGAAAAAAGATTGCAGCGGAAAGCGGGATCAGCTCCTGGCTTTTCTTGTGATTATTCGGTGTAAAGTTTCTTTTTCGTTGTGATAGATGAAATATAAAAATACGATTAACAGCGGGATTCCGACCCAGTAATTCTGCCTGAAATAGTAAAACGACACGCATGAAAACGCAATCGACAATCCCAAGTAGCCGCCGATTTTTTTCATGTCGTATGGAATCGGGTAATGTTTGTTGCCCATGATATAGGAAATCAACATCATGCTTCCGTATGCGGCAATCGTTGCGATCGCAGAACCCATGTATCCGTCGGAGCCGTGTTTTTGCATGTATGGAATGAGCAGGAAATTCAGGATAAGCGTCACTGCCGCGCCAACCAAAGAGATGTAAGCGCCGATATGCGTCTTGTCGATAAGCTTGTACCAAACCGACAAATTGGTGTAAATACCAAGGAAAAAATTGGCCAATATGATCAGCGGGACGACTTTCATCGCTTCCCAATAAGATGAATCGCGAATCATCAGTTCCTTAAAAATGTCGGCGAAGACGATGACCGACAATTGGATGAACGACCCAAAAATCACGAAATACTTCGTGACCGTGGCATAGGTCTGTTTGGCATTTTCTTTTCCGGCATGGCTGAAAAAGAATGGCTCGATGCCCAAAGTATACGCGGTTCGGTACAATACCATAAACAATCCGAGTTTGTAGCAGGCAGAATAAACCCCGACTTGTGCATCGGCGATATTGGCAGGCAGTAATTTCCCGAGCAGGATTTTGTCGAACTGCTCATTGATCGCAAACGCGATTCCGGCAATCAGGATTGGCAATCCGTATTTCATCATTCGTTTCCAAAGTTCGGCATCGAAATGCCATTTGACTTTGAAATAATCCGGCGAAAGCGCGATGAACGTGACAAGGCTCGCGATGATATTGGACACAAATATGTAACCGATCTGGAAATCGTCAAAATATAGTGAGCTCAGGAAACTGTTTGGATGCGCGGCAGCGATTTTTGGCAGGTAAATCAGGAAAAAGATATTCAGGATTAAATTGATGGCGACGTTCCCGATCTTGATAATGGCATAATAAATAGGCCGCTGGTTGGCGCGCAACTTTGAAAACGGGATGATGACCAACGCATCAAGTACGAGAATCCAAATCGTATATGTAATATATTGGACATTTATTCCCGACAGGCTTGCAAGCATATTCCTGAAAATCAAAGCGACGACCAAGAACAATCCCGAACTCCAGAATATCGAAACCATCGACGTTTGCACGACATTCTGCTTGTCTTCTTCCTTGTTGTAAAAGCGGAAGAAAGCGGTTTCCATGCCGTAGGCCAAAACGACGTTCAGGAATATCATATAGGCGAATATCACGGTGACTTTCCCGTATTCCTCTTTTGGGAGCAATTCGGTGTAAAGCGGCACCAGAAAAAAGCTGAACATGCGCGGCAAAACGGTAGCCAGCCCGTAAATTGCAGTTTGTTTTAAAAGATTCTTGTATAAGCTCAAAGTGTCGCGCAGAATTTGTTTTGCAAAACAAAAATAACCAATTCTTTGGTTTATCGCGGTTTATTGGCGGTGCAGTTGTCGTTTTTCTTTGCAGGTGAACGAAATCATTTTATATTTGTCGCCAATCCCAATCGTTGATGAAAAAATATCTTTTCTGCCTGCTTTTCGCTTTTGCTTTTACACTTTGTTTTTCCCAGGAATTTCCGATCGCAAAAAAAGTCCCGAACACATTAACCAGACACGGAATATCATTTCCCGATGATTATTCGTGGCTTGAAGATATGCGCTCTACAGTAACCAAAGATTGGGTTGCAGCCGAAAATGTCGTGACCAACGCACACTTGGATGCGGTCAGGAAAAATTACAATGTAGCCGCAAAAATCAGGGATTATGACAATTTTTCGAGCAACAGCCTTCCGGAAAAAAATGGCCGGTATTATTATTCTTATTTCCGCAAGGACAAGAAATCGTCCGCTGGATTGTATTTCCGGGAAAAGTTGAATGATATGCCGTTGGAAATCGTCAACATTTCGAAAATTCATCCCGATGCCGATGTTGCGATCATGGATTTTTATCCGTCGCGGAATTCGAAATATATCGCCTACAGAATCCGCATTGACGGAAGTGATGTTGAGGAAATACGGTTTGCCAACTTCAGTAAGCTGCGCGATATGGAAGATGTACTAACAAATGTCAAATACAGCGCCGCATCATGGAATGGCGATGAGGGCGTGTTTTATAAGAAGAATGCCAATACCAGTACTTTTGCGCAGGATTCGACTTACCAGTTGTATTATCATAAGATCGGGAATGGCCAAAATCAGGACGAGCTTATTTATGATGCGACAAAAACGGGCAATTATTTTTCGTTTTTCACGCGTTCCAACAGGCTGTTTGTTGTAGAAACCTCGAAAGACGAAACGATAAAAAACTATTATTCGGCCATTTTGAAAAATGACGAGCCGATAAAATTGGAGAAGTTCATCGATAACGACACTTCCGGTTTTCAGATGCGGAGTTATCGCAACGGCAGGATTATTTATTCCTCGCGCGATTTCGACTGGGGTGAAATCCGGTCTTTCGACATCAACAACAGAAAGGATGAAACGGTCATCGTGCCACAATTGTACACGCATTTGCTCGAAGACGATTATTTTACCGAAGATTATATCATTTGCAAATACCGCCATGACGGGAAGCATTATTTTATTGTTTACGATTCTAAAGGTGCTTTCATCAGGAAATTTGACGTTCCCTATTCGATGGATTTTGATTTCCGATTTTATGATGCCGAGACGAAAGATTTGTTCGTCAGTTTCTTTTCGTATGTCATTCCGTTCCAGAATTACAGGGTGAATCTGGAAACCGGAAAATCGGATGTGTATTACAATGATTTTATCAGGCCAAAGCCAACGGTGTTTCCTTTTGACTATTTCGAAACGAAAGTCATCACCTATAAAAGCCGGGATAACAAGGACATTCCCATTACGATTATCCATAAAAAGGGCATTCCGCTCGACGGAAACAATCCGACTTTGTTAAAAGGTTATGGTGGATTTGGTGCTGTCAGCGGACCGTCATATGATACGGGATTGTTGTATTTCCTCGAAAAAGGCGGTGTTTATGCTTACGCTGAAGTCCGCGGCGGCGGCGAAAAAGGACTCAATTGGCACAAACAAGGCATGGGCTTGAAAAAAATAAATTCGTCGAATGATTTTATCGATGCTGCCGAATTCCTGATTCGGGAAAAATACACGTGCCCGAATAAACTCGCGATTACAGGCGGTTCACAAGGCGGATTGCTTGTCGCCGTCGCCATGACGCAACGCCCGGAATTGTTTCGTGTTGCCGTGCCTGTGGTTGGCGTTTACGATATGGCAAAGTTCGACCAGTTTACTGTTGGCACGATGCATCTCGATGAATATGGAAATCCTGCAAACAAAACCGATTTCACTGCGTTAATGGAGTATTCACCATATCACAACATTAAAGAAGATGTGAATTATCCGACGACGTTGATCATCACTTCTGAAAATGATGACCGCGTCCCGCCATTGCATTCGTATAAATTTGCCGCAAGATTGCAAAATCGGGCAGCACAAAAAAATTCGATTTACCTGCAAACGATGGAGAAATCAGGCCATTATGGGAAGTTTACAAATTACAATGACCGCGTGAACAGCAAGGCAGAATTTTATAGTTTCATCCTGTTTCATCTTCAATAAAAAAGCCGACAATTTGCCGGCTTTTGATATCAATTTTCGATAAGAATTTATCCTTTTAAAGCTTCCGCTCCGCCAACAATCTCTAAAATTTCGTTGGTGATGGCAGCCTGGCGAGCTTTGTTGTATGTCAGTTTTAACTGGTTGCGAAGCTCGGTAGCGTTGTCGGTTGCTTTGTGCATTGCGGTCATACGCGCGCCGTGTTCAGAGGCAAATGAATCGCGGATGGCTTTATACAATTGAGTCTTTAGCATTTTCGGAATCAATGTCAGCACGATTTCCTCTTTTGAAGGTTCGTAGATGTAATCGACATTGCTGACCGGTTTGTCTGAAACTACCGGTGCCAATGGCAAGAATTGCTCAGCCTGGATGATTTGCGTTGCGGCATTTTTGAATTGGTTGTAGACCAAAACGATTTTGTCGTATTTGCCTTCGATGAAAAGCTGTGTCACTTCATCAGCGATGGCCGCTACGTTTTCAAAAGTCAGGTCGTCAAAAACCGAATTGTTGTTGGATACGACCGCAAAGTTTTTTTTGAGGATGTCGTTTCCTTTTTTTCCAATGGTGATAAAATCGACTTTCTTGCCTGCATAGGCATGATCAGCCAGGTTACGCGCTTCCTTGATTACATTTGAGTTGAATGCGCCCGCAAGTCCACGGTTTGAAGTAATGGCTACAATCAGCACATTTTTCACTTCGCGTTGTGTCGTGAATTCGCCACCTGCATCACTGTCCATGTTGGCAGACAAATTCTGCAACAATTCCGTCATTTTTTCGGCATAAGGCCTCATCGCCGTGATTGCATCCTGTGCTTTCTTCAGCTTTGCGGCAGAAACCATTTTCATCGCCGATGTGATTTGCATCGTGGATGAAACGGAGGTAATTCTGTTACGGATTTCCTTTAAGTTTGCCATTTGTTATAGTATTGAGTATTGAGATGTTAGATATGAGATTCTCGATTCTCACATCTCAATACTAAAAGCTTATTAGTTATATTTTGCTGAAACTTCTTTCGCTACTTTCTCGATCACGTCGGTAATCTCGTCAGTCAGTTTTCCTGCTTTCAATTGATCAAGCACATCGCGGTGTGAATTGTTCAGGAATTCAAGGAAATCTTTCTCGAATTCTTTGACTTTGTTCACAGGCACATTTCTCAATAGGTTTTTAGAACCTGCGTAGATGATTGCGACTTGGTCTTCGACGGTATACGGGTCGTTCAATCCTTGTTTCAGGATTTCAACGTTACGACGTCCTTTTTCGATTACGTTTAAAGTTACGGCATCAAGGTCGGAACCGAATTTAGCGAACGCTTCCAATTCACGGAATTGCGCCTGATCCAGTTTCAATGTACCTGCGACTTTTTTCATCGATTTGATTTGTGCGTTACCTCCAACACGCGATACCGAAATACCGACGTTGATTGCAGGACGAACACCAGAGTTGAACAAATCACCGTCAAGGAAAATCTGTCCGTCGGTAATCGAGATTACGTTTGTTGGGATGTATGCGGAAACGTCACCCGCCTGTGTTTCGATGATTGGCAAAGCGGTCAAAGAACCGCCGCCTTTTACGATTCCTTTGATGGAATCCGGCAAGTCGTTCATTTGTTTTGCAATTTCATCATTGTTGATGACTTTACAAGCACGTTCCAATAACCTTGAGTGCAAGTAAAAAACGTCTCCAGGATAAGCTTCGCGGCCCGGTGGTCTTCTCAACAAAAGAGAAACCTCACGATAAGCTACGGCTTGTTTAGACAAATCATCATAAACGATTAACGCTGGACGGCCCGAATCACGGAAATATTCACCGATTGCAGCTCCGGCCAAAGGCGCGTAAACCTGCATTGGCGCTGGATCGGATGCGTTTGCGGCTACGATAATCGTATAAGCCATCGCTCCTTTTTCTTCGAGTTTTTTAGCGATTCCGGCTACGGTTGATGCCTTCTGTCCGATTGCAACATATATACAGAATACAGGAACACCTGCATCATAAAATTCTTTTTGGTTTAGGATCGTATCGATACAAACTGTCGACTTACCGGTTTGACGGTCACCGATCACCAGCTCACGCTGGCCACGACCTACAGGAATCATCGCGTCTACGGCTTTTACACCTGTCTGCAATGGCTCGGTTACGGGCTGACGGAAGATAACTCCCGGCGCTTTTCTTTCCAATGGCATTTCAAAAAGCTCACCTCCGATTGGTCCTTTGCCGTCAATTGGAAAACCAAGCGTATTGACTACACGGCCAACCATTTGTTCACCGACTTTCAAAGAAGCGATACGTTGGGTTCTTTTTGCAGTTGAACCTTCACGGATACCGGTTGACGGTCCTAATAATACGACACCAACATTGTCTTCCTCAAGGTTCAAAACGATACCTTCCATACCGTTGTCAAACTCCACCAATTCTCCATATTGTACATTCGATAGTCCGTAAACACGGGCAATACCGTCACCAACCTGGAGTACTGTTCCTACTTCTTCCAATGTAGCACCCGATTCAAATCCGGATAACTGTTTCTTCAATATTGCTGAAATCTCAGCAGGCTTAATTTCTGCCATAATAGATTATAATTTATATTTTAGATTCTCATTATTATACTTGTTGATGAAAATGTTGAGTTTCTCTTCATCTATTTTTCCGTTGGCATCGACCATTTCAGATTTGTAAACTGCTTTGATAATATCTTTTGGCGACAAATCGGTAGCCAGATCCTTTCCGCTTTCCAAAAACTTCACTGTGAAAATCCATTTGGTTATCATCGCAGGAAAATTTTGTCCATTCGGTCTGTAATGTGCTTCGTTACGTACTTCGTAAGTTGTGCTCAGGATAGACAGGAATTCATTTGACGCCATCGTAGAAAGTGTTTCCATTGAACCTTCTTTGTCTATTTTGTAAACCTCAACATCGTCAACGGTTACAATTCCCTTTTTGATTTTTACCTTTTGACCAAAAGTCAATGACGTACATAACGCCAATACTATTACTAAAGCTAGTTTTTTCATATTAATTTGCTAATTCTCTTTTTAATACCTGTAACCTGTTGGCCACTGAAGCATTGTACTGCTGGTCGCCCATTCTTAAAATGAATCCGCCGATAATGGCTGGATCAACGATGTTTTCAATCACAATTTTCTTATTTGAAAAAGTCAGGATTTTAGCCATCACTTTCGATTCCATTTCCTTGTCCATTGGGATTGCGGTGGTGACTTTGGCCACTTCCACACCATTCATTTCTTCAAACTGGCGGTTGTATTCTGAGGCCAGGCCGGCAAGGATTTCGAATCTTTTGTTTTCCAACAACAAACGGAAAAGTCCTTTTGTCACTGGATTCACATCTGCAAAAATTTCTGTCAAAGCACTTGACTTTACCTCAACTCTCGTTGTTGGATCCTGGATAAAGGTACGCAGTTCCGCATTTCCATTAATGGTGGAAGCAATGGTTTCCATATCATTGTTCACCTCCGATGCAACGCCTTTATCGTGCGCAGTATCGAGGATTGCTTTTGCGTAACGGATTGCTGCTCTTGACATATTAGTTTAATTTAGCGTCACCCAACATTTTCTCCACCAATTTCATTTGGGAATCTTTGTTGGACAATTCGTCTTTCAATAGTTTTTCTGCAATTTCCAATGACAATGATGAAACCTGCGATTTCAATTCTGCCATTGCTGCATTTTTTTCACTTTCGATAGCGGCTTTAGCCTGTTCGATCATTTTCAGACCGACAGCCTGCGCTTCGTTTTTCGAATCAGCGATCATTTTGTCTTTCATTTCACGCGCTTCTTTCAACAAGGCATCGCGTTCCATTCTGGCTTCCTGAAGGATTCTTTGGTTGTCCGCCTGAAGGTTCTGCATTTCATTTCTTGCATTTTCAGCAGAAAGCAATGCATTGCGAATTCCTTCTTCCCTGTCGTTAACCGCGTTTAGGATTGGCTTCCATGCAAATTTTTTAAGCAACAGGATCAATCCTACAAAGATGATCAGCTGCCAGAAAAACAATCCGAACGAAAAATCATTTATTAACTTTTCCATATTATAATGTGTATATAATCTTTTAATGACATTTTAAACAAAAGCTGCAACCAACCGTTACAGCTTTTTGTTTTTTTAGTTTACCGCGAATAGTGCAGCAAATCCAATACCTTCAATAAGTGCGGCAGCAATAAGCATCGCAGTCTGAATTTTACCAGTAGCTTCTGGTTGACGGGCAATAGCGTCCATTGCAGATCCACCAATTCTTCCGATACCGATACCAGCTCCGATTACTACTAATCCGGCTCCAATGATTTTAGGAATTTCCATAAAAATATGTATTAAAAATTAAACATTCAATTTATTAGTGCGCTTCCTCGTGATGGTGCTCTTCAACAGCCGACCCAAAATACAATGCCGAAAGCATCGTGAAAATGTAAGCCTGCAGCAAGGCAACCAAAATTTCAATTGTAGAAATCGCAAACGACAACATAAACGACAATCCGCTTCCGACCCAGTTCTTGAAAATGAACATCAATGCGATAAGGCTCATCAATACGATATGGCCTGCAATGATATTGGCATACAAACGAATCATCAATGAAAAAGGCTTGATGAACATACCCAAAACCTCAATCGGTATCAGGACAATTTTCATGACCACAGGCACGCCCGGCATCCAGAAAATGTGTCCCCAATAATTTTTATTGGCTGTAAAAGTCGTAATCAGGAAAGTCAAGATAGCCAACCCGAAAGTGATGGCGATGTTTCCCGTGACGTTGATTCCCAGCGGTGTCAATCCGAAGATATTCAGAATCCATACAAAGAAAAAGATGGTCAATAAATAGCTCATGTATTTTTTATAGTGCTTTTCGCCAATGTTTGGGATGGCAATTTCGTCACGGATGTACAATACGATCGGTTCAAAAAATCTTCCGACTCCGGCAGAAATACCGCCGTTTTTCGCATATGATCTTGCAAGGCTCGAAAAAACCCAGAACATCAGCAGCGCGACAATCATTAATGTCAGTACGCTTTTGGTGATAGAAAAATCCAAAGGCTGCACATTCGTCGGATGGTGTTCATCACCGGTCATTGTCCCGGCAGCATCCGTTTTATAGATTTTCTCGTCGTGTCCTAATTTGTAGTAATTCCCGTTTGATTCGGCAACTGCGTGGCCATGTTCAAATTTCGAGGAAGAAAAAACATGCAATCCATTGTCCCAAAGGATAATCGGAAGTGCGAAGCCATAATGTTGGCCTGTTTCAGAATCGGAAAACAGCATAAATTCATGCGAATCCAAAACGTGGTGGTTGATATGCGCACGGATTTCCGATTGTTGGTCTGCCGGTTCAGCAGATTCGTGCATATGGTTTGCCGCGGCAGGATTTCCCGCTGTTGCAATGTGTGTAGTGTCTGTTTTAACTTGTAACGAATCCGCAGGATTTGCAAAGCTGAACAAAGGCAGAGCCGCTATTAAAACCGCTATTATTAATTTGTGTTGTTTCACTGAAAACAGCATAGGCGCAAATATCTTGATTTTACTTCTCTGAAATTTTGCGCAAAGGTACATTTTTTCTTAATATTTCAAGGGCTTAAAATATTTTTTTTGACGGAATTATGATTTAAAGAAGGAATCGTTGCTTATTGTTTAATAATCTTGCGATTACGAGACTTTTTCTTGCTAAAAAAGGAAGAAAATCCTTAAACGGAAAAGGGGCAGATTACGATTTGTTCAAAATCCGAATCGAAGCGATTGTTTCGATGGTCAGGAAGACGGCAAATACGATAAAGAAATTCATCTTTTCGGTTTTGGCATTTTCAGCCGCCGATTGCAATATCGGATACAAAACGGCATAAGCGGCGCCCATTTTCAGGCAGGTCAGCAAAAGGAAAGTATGCCCGACATTGTCGATGTTATTCTCTTTTACTTTGATCAAAATCAGGATAATAATTAAGGAGCACAAAAGGAAAAAGCCGTATGTCATTTCGAGCGAATAGTGAAATTCATCCCCGGCGGCCTGTAATCCTGAGAGATAAAAAATCACTTTGTGCAATACAAACGCCGCCACTGAAAGGATTAGGATTTCTAAAACCGGCCTGAATTTGCGCATTTATTCGTCTGATTTATTAATGTCTTTCAATTGCCTGTTGATGTTGTAAAAAGCGATCGCAACCCCGACAAGTGTCAGGATTTTGACATAAATCGCATGAGGATTTGGGTATTTTCCGTCAAGCCAATTGCCGAGCCACGCAAAAGCAAACACGATAACGCCCATCTGGATGGGAATGTTGATCAATGCGAGCCATTTGTTATTCTGCTTTTTGTTCGGATTCGACTGGTTGTCTTTCATGTGGCGGAAGGTTCTTGATGTTGGATTTCATGACACACGAAGCACTGAATTCAGCGCCAGGTTCGACCGATAATTTCCCGACAATCACTTCGCCATGAATACTCGCCTTGGATTTGATGTTCAGGATTTCGGCGACCTGGATTTTGCCTTCAAAACGCCCTTCGATGTCTGCATTTTTACAGATGATGTCGCCTTTTACACTTCCTGCCGGACCGATGACGATTTTCCCGTTTGATTGGAAATTGCCCGTCAGTTCGCCGTCCAGACGGAAATCAGCCTGTGAAATGATGTCGCCTTTTATGGTCGTTCCTTCCACAATCCTGTTGGTTTTCCCTAAAAGATCGGTATATGATTTTGGACTTTTTTCAAACATGGTTTATCTTTTTGGATTTCTTGGCGCGGGCGGCGTCCCGAGATCTTTATCTTTTTCCGTCTGGTTCTGGTTTTCCGGATTCTGCATTGCGGGATTCTGTCCCGGCGGCGAAAGATAAAGATCTCGG
>DATHKH010000112.1:0-22228 GCA_035286325.1 Flavobacterium sp. | reverse complement strand
ACGCAGAAGTTGACGTGCATGCAGAGCACGAAAAACATTTAGAGCATGTATTGCACCAGTTGCAGAACAAGCCTTGGGCTGCGTTATATGTCGCCTGTATTTTCTTTATGCTGATTTCACTTGGGGTGCTGTCTTTCTATGCTGTCCAGCAAGTGTCGCAGGCAGGTTGGTCACCGGTATTGTTCAGGGTGATGCAGGGCATTACAGCATATCTTCCTGTTGCATCTGTTATCTTTTTTATATTCCTAATTCTTTGCGGAATGCACTTTAACCACCTTTTTCCATGGATGGCGGAAGGCGTGACCAAAGATGGTAGCCCAAACTACGATAAATTAATTGCAGCCAAATCAGGATACCTGAACTTCCCATTCTGGATTATCCGCGCTGCGGTATTCTTGATTGGATGGAACCTTTACAGGTATGTCTCAAGAAAAAATTGTTTGGCCCAGGACGAATCAAATGACGACAGCTTCTACAAAAAGAATTTCAAATTATCAGCGGGATTCCTTGTGTTTTTCATCGTATCGGAATCAATCATGTCTTGGGACTGGATTATGTCGGTTGACCCACACTGGTTCTCTACATTATTCGGATGGTATGTGTTCGCAAGCTTTATCGTCAGTGGCATTACTGTAGTCTGTATGGTGACATTATATATGAAATCGAAAGGATATCTCGAATATGTAAATAGCAGCCACATTCATGATCTTGCAAAATACATGTTTGGTTTCAGCGTATTCTGGACGTATTTATGGTTTTCACAATTCATGCTGATCTGGTATGCGAACATTCCTGAAGAGGTAACATATTTCGTTACCAGGATCAATGTCTACAACCTGCCGTTCTTTGGCGCTGTCGTCATGAACTTCGTATTCCCGATCCTGATTTTGGTCAATACCGATTTCAAAAGAATCACATGGGTTTTGGTGATGGCCGGAACCGTAATCTTATTAGGCCACTATATTGATTTCTTCAATATGATTATGCCATCAAGCGTAGGTGACCAATGGTTTATCGGAATCCCGGAAATCAGTTCAGTATTTTTCTTCCTTGGATTGTTCATCTTCGTGGTATTTACAGCTATGACCAAGTCGCCGCTGTTGCCAAAAAGAAATCCGTTTATTGAGGAAAGTAAACATTTTCATTATTAATATTTAAAGTAAAAACAGATGACAAGTTTGTTGGTAATTATAGTTTTAGTTTTATTGGCTGTTGCTTTATGGCAGCTGACTAAAATATTTGATTTAACCCAGGTTGGTGAAAATGTGAACAATACTCAAGTAGCGAATGACAAGGACAACAATATCCAGGGTTACCTGATGTTCGGGTTTCTTGCCTTCATCTACATTATCACAATCGTTTGTTGTGTGAAATACGGACACTTCCCTCTGATGAGTGATTCCGCATCTGCACATGGCGGATTGATGGATCACCTGATGTGGATTACAATGATCCTTATCTTTTTTGTACAGACAGTTACTCAGGCGATATTGTACTATTTCGCTTTTAAATACCGTGGTAAAAAAGACCAGAAAGCTTTGTATTTTGCTGATAATGACAAACTCGAATTCATCTGGAGCGTTATTCCGGCAATCGTTTTGGCGGGATTGATCCTTTACGGACTTTACGCATGGACAAACATCATGTTCGTCGACGAAAAGAAAGAAGATGTCATGGTGGTTGAAATGTACGCGAAACAATTCAGCTGGGAAGCAAGATACTCAGGAAAAGACAATGTATTGGGCAAAGCCAACGTCAGATATATTGAAGGATTGAATACAACAGGCATGGACTTAAATGATCCAAATGCACAGGATGATATTACCGTGACTGGTGAATTTCACATCCCAAAAGGCAAAAAAATCCTTTTCAAATTGCGTTCACAAGATGTATTGCATTCATTCTACATGCCGCATTTCAGGGCGCAGATGAACTGTGTGCCGGGAATGGTGACCCAATTTGCTTTCGAGCCGATTTTGACGACAGCAGAAATGCGTGAGAAACCAGATATGATTGAAAAAGTCGCGCACATCAATGATATCCGTGCGAAGAAAAGCCAAGAGCTGATTGCAAAAGGCGAACAAGGTTTGGATCCATATACATTTGATTACCTTTTGTTGTGTAATAAAATCTGTGGTGCATCACACTACAACATGCAAATGAAAGTTGTTGTCGACACACCAGAAGATTATAAAAAATGGATGGCCACGCAAGTGCCATTGGTCCAAAAAGTTAAAGAGGCCAACGCCAAACCTGCAGAAGGAACTGAAGCGCCTGCAAAAGCTGCTCAGGATTCATCAACGGGAACTAAAGGTGCTGCACCAGTTGTAGCTGCAAAATAATTGATTAAGAAAATTTAAAGTACAAAATATGTCAGCAGTAGCTAACGATCACGGCCAATCACACGATATCGACCACGGACACGATCACCACGAACATCACCATAAAGATACTTTCATCACGAAATATATCTTTAGCATCGACCACAAAATGATTGCCAAGCAATACCTGATTACGGGTATTATCATGGGCTGCATCGGGGTTGGGATGTCGATGCTTTTCAGGATGCAGTTGGCGTGGCCGGAAGAATCTTTCAAGATTTTCAACTTCTTCTTAGGCGATAAATTTGCTCCAAACGGTGTCATGGCCAATGATATCTACCTTGCATTGGTAACCATTCACGGTACCATCATGGTTTTCTTCGTATTGACTGCCGGTTTGAGCGGTACGTTCAGTAACTTACTTATTCCACTTCAAATTGGTGCACGGGACATGGCATCGGGTTTCCTGAATATGGTTTCCTACTGGTTGTTTTTTACATCGAGTATCGTTATGGTAAGTTCGCTTTTTGTTGAAAGCGGGCCAGCATCAGCCGGTTGGACAGTATATCCTCCATTGAGCGCATTGCCACAAGCAATCCCCGGATCTGGATCTGGAATGACTTTATGGCTTGTTTCAATGGCCATATTCATTGCCTCTTCGTTATTGGGTTCGTTGAATTACGTTGTAACAGTAATCAATCTACGTACAAAAGGAATGTCAATGACAAGATTGCCTCTTACAATCTGGGCTTTCTTCATTACAGCATTAATCGGTATCCTTTCTTTCCCTGTTTTATTGTCGGCAGCTTTATTGCTGATAATGGACAGAAGCTTTGGAACTTCATTCTTCCTTTCAGATATTTACATCGCGGGAGAAGTATTGCATTACCAAGGCGGATCCCCCGTTTTATTTGAACACTTATTCTGGTTCCTTGGACACCCCGAAGTCTACATCGTTATTTTACCTGCGATGGGATTAGTTTCTGAAATCATGGCAACCAATTCCCGTAAGCCGATTTTCGGTTACCGTGCGATGATCATGTCCATTTTGGCAATCGCTTTCTTATCGACAATCGTTTGGGGCCATCACATGTTCCTTTCGGGAATGAATCCGTTCCTTGGGTCGGTGTTTACCTTTACGACATTATTGATTGCGATTCCGTCAGCGGTAAAAGCCTTCAACTGGATTACGACGTTGTGGAAAGGAAACCTTCAATTAAATACCGGGATGTTGTTCTCCATCGGTTTCGTTTCAACTTTCATCACCGGAGGTTTGACAGGAATCATCTTAGGAGACTCGACACTTGATATCAACGTTCACGATACGTATTTCGTAATTGCGCATTTCCACCTCGTAATGGGAATCTCCGCATTGTTCGGGATGTTTGCCGGAATCTACCATTGGTTCCCAAAAATGTTCGGAAGAATGCTAAACAAAAACATGGGCTATGTGCATTTCTGGGTGACTTCGGTTTGTGCTTATGGCGTATTTTTCCCAATGCACTTTATCGGAATGGCCGGTTTGCCAAGACGTTATTATACCAATACCAACTTCCCGCTTTTTGATGACCTGCAAGATGTAAACGTCCTGATTACGATGTTTGCTTTGGTCGGTGGCGCATTCCAATTGGTATTCCTTTACAATTTCTTCAGCAGCATTTTCTACGGAAAACGCACGGTCCAAAATCCATGGCGTTCAAACACTTTGGAATGGACAGCACCAATCAAACACATCCACGGTAACTGGGAAGGCGAAATTCCTCACGTTCACAGATGGCCTTACGATTACAGCAAGCCAGGACATGATGAAGATTTCGTACCGCAAAACGTTCCTTTGAAGGATGGCGAAGAAGAACTTCACCACTAACATATAATTTCAAAATAAAAAATGCTTTCCACCCGGAAGGCATTTTTTATTTATGGCTTTTTCTGCCGATTATTTTTTACATTTATAGTGTCAAATACTTATACATTGGCCATGGATACCATCAAAGAATATTCAAACGGTGAAGTCACCATAATCTGGAAACCGGAACTGTGCATCCATTCCGCCATTTGCGCCCGCGGACTGCCGCATGTGTTCCAGCCGCATGAAAAACCCTGGGTAAAACAACATGCAGCGACTTCCGAAGAAATTATGACGCAAGTCTCGAAATGCCCTTCAGGCGCGCTGAGTTTTTATAAAAACAACGATAAAAAAGAAAACAATGGATGACGACTTTGGAATAAACGAAGACAAAAAAAGGTTTGAACTCGAAGTCGACGGACATACCGCTTTTATAGAATACATCATCAACAAGGACAAGACCATCTTTCTCACCCATACCGAAGTGCCGCACGCACTCGAAGGCAAAGGTGTTGGAAGCAGGATTGTCGAAAAAACCTTGAATTACGTCAAAGAACACAACTATCCATTGGCGCCGCTTTGCCCATTCGTCGCGAAATACATCACGAAGCATCCTGAATGGAAATCCATTCTCGCCGACGGTTACCATGTTTAACTTTCAGGCATTTCAAAAACACAATTCCGCAATACCATTTTGGCTATCTTTGCCTTATGAATGAGAATCTAGATCCCACAAACAGCCAATACAATTCTGAGGAACTCGACATCGAGAAAAAACTCCGTCCGCTTTCCTTTGATGATTTTGCAGGCCAGGACCAGATATTGGAAAACCTGAAAGTGTTTGTGGCTGCGGCCAACCAAAGAAGCGAAGCGCTCGACCACGCACTTTTTCACGGTCCGCCGGGATTGGGCAAAACAACATTGGCAAACATCCTCGCCAATGAACTCGGCGTCGGCATCAAAATCACTTCCGGCCCGGTCTTAGACAAACCCGGAGATTTAGCCGGATTGTTGACCAATCTCGAAGAACGCGATGTCTTGTTCATTGACGAAATCCACCGCCTGAGTCCAATAGTTGAAGAATACCTATATTCGGCCATGGAAGATTTCAAAATCGACATCATGATCGAATCCGGCCCAAATGCCCGAACCGTACAACTCAGCCTCAATCCGTTTACACTGGTTGGTGCAACTACGCGTTCAGGATTATTGACCGCACCGATGCGTGCGCGTTTCGGAATCCAAAGCCGGCTCCAATATTACACGACCGAACTGCTGACGACCATCGTCGAAAGAAGTGCCGCCATCATCAAAATGCCGATCACGATGGAAGCCGCGATTGAAATTGCAGGCAGGAGCCGAGGCACGCCGCGTATCGCAAATGCATTGCTGCGCCGTGTACGTGATTTTGCCCAAATCAAAGGCAACGGAAAAATCGATATCGAAATCGCACGGTTTTCACTAAAAGCATTAAATGTCGACGCGCACGGGCTCGACGAAATGGACAATAAAATACTGACGACCATCATCGACAAATTCAAAGGCGGCCCGGTCGGCTTATCCACATTGGCGACAGCCGTTTCCGAAAGCAGCGAAACCATCGAGGAAGTCTACGAACCCTTTTTGATACAGGAAGGTTTTATCATGAGAACGCCACGCGGACGCGAAGTCACCGAAAAGGCCTATCGCCATTTGGGCAAAGTAAAAACGAATATCCAGGGTGGATTGTTTTAGGCGTTCGCCGGCTCAATAAAAGCTATCGCATTTATCTCGCCGCCACCGCGCTTTCCGCTATATCTTTTTTTGCAAAAAAGGATACCGCTTCAATCCCTAACGCGCGCCAGCAATAATGATTGACAATAAGATAAAATATACGCAATTCATCAAAGCCGAAGCCCAACGCCTCGGCTTTTTGTCCTGCCGTATTTCTAAAGCCGGATTCCTGGAGGAAGAAGCGCCGCGACTCGAAGGCTGGCTCGACAAAAACCACCACGGCCAGATGTCATACATGGAAAACCATTTCGACAAACGCCTCAACCCGACATTGCTTGTCGACGATGCCAAAAGCGTCGTGTCCTTGTTGCTCAATTATTACCCTTCCGAAATCCAAAACCCGGATTCCTATAAAATCTCCAAATATGCCTATGGCCAGGATTACCATTTTGTCATCAAGGAAAAGTTAAAAGAATTGTTGTTTTCCATCCAGAATGAAATCGGGGAAGTTTCCGGACGTGCTTTCGTCGATTCGGCTCCGGTGTTGGACAAAGCCTGGGCTGCCAAAAGCGGACTCGGCTGGATTGGCAAAAACAGCAACCTGCTGACACAGAAAACAGGCTCATTTTATTTCATCGCCGAACTCGTCATCGACCTCGAATTGGAACACGACCATGCCGTAACCGACCATTGTGGCACTTGTACCGCCTGTATTGATGCCTGCCCGACAGAAGCCATCGTAATGCCTTATGTTGTTGATGGCAGCAAATGCATTTCCTATTTCACGATCGAGCTCAAGGATAATCTTCCGCTGGAAATGAAAGGCAAATTTGACGACTGGGCTTTCGGCTGTGACATCTGCCAGGATGTTTGCCCATGGAACCGCTTTTCAAAACCGCATAGCGAACCGCTTTTCAACCCGAATCCCGAATTGCTTTCGATGTCAAAAAAAGATTGGGATGAAATCACCGAGGAAACATTCAGGGCAGTTTTTAAGAATTCGGCGGTCAAACGCACAAAGTTTGAAGGCCTGAACCGCAACATCAAATTTCTGTCGGAATAGCGTGAAATTTCCCGTGTGCCGTTTTTATAAAATTTTTCCTATTTTTATAATCCTTAAAAAACCAATCACATGAAAAAAATTACTTTCCTGCTTTTATTACTTCCTTTTTTGTGTTTTTCCCAAAACCCCGATTGGCAATGGGCGCGAAACCATAGTATCGCGACAAATACCGGCAGGCAATATACCGCTATTGACAGTGAAGGGAATATTTATCTGGTTGGCGATTTTGCCGGCGCAACGCTTACTATTGGAAGTACGACGTTGACAAATTCGGGTGCCGATTTTTGGGATATATACATTGCGAAATATGACAAGGACGGTAATGTGCTATGGGCAAAAAAGCTCGGCGGCGAGTATCGTGATTCGCCTTGTGCGATTGCTACAGACGGTTCAGGTAATTTTTACATTACAGGTTCATACCAACATAGCATCACAATCGGTTCCACGACTTTAGACAATACCATAGGTGTTGATTTCAGCAACAATTTCTTTGCAAAATTCGATTCCGACGGGAACGCGCTTTGGGCAAAATCGAATGCCAGCAACCTTGGGAACTGGTTTGCAAACAGCATCAAGACTGATGCTTTAGGGAATGTCTATTTGGCTGGGCTATATTCCGCTCAAACCCTTACGTTTGACACCAACACCATTACCAATGAAAATTACATAGACCAGAATTACAAACAATCTTGGGTGGGAAAATTCGATAGTAACGGGAAAAACACTTGGTTGCGGAGCTCTCAAAGTAACACCCAGAATACTTGGGGAAGTACGGCTTTTAATATAGCAGTCGACACTGTCGGGAACGTATATATAGCAGGTGAATTTAACAACAGCATTATCAATTTCGGAGCGGTTACTTTTACGAAAACTGCCATCTATGATTACAATGCCAATATGTATCTCGTGAAATACAATGCTGACGGCGTCGCACAATGGGGTAAAAATACCGGGACGATCTACGAAAATATTACCTGGGCGAGTTCAGTCGTCACGGACAGCGGCAACAACGTGTTTGTCTCAGGATTTTTCAGCAACGATATTCATTTTGACGCCATTACGCTGACTGCAGATGGCGGAAGCAAACCTTTCACCGCCAAATTCGATACCAACGGAACTGCGCTTTGGGCTAAAACCCAAACTGGCTCCAATTGCGCGGCGATGTCACAGAATGCTGACGTTGACAGTGCCGGGAATTTATATATTGTAGGTTATATGAGCTGCTCGTCCATGAATTTTGGAAATGGTGTTACATTGGCCGTCACTGGCGAAGGCGCTTTATATATCGCGAAATATAACGCTGCCGGAAATGCTGTTTGGGCCAGGAGAAGTTCGGCAACGAATATCAACAACCAAGCTTCCATCGCTGTGAAAAACGCCAACGAAATATATGTCGCGGGCACGTTCTGGAGCCCGACGCTGACTTTCGGCACTACACCGACATTGACAAAAACCACTTCCAATTACGATTTGTTCATCGCCAAACTGTTTTACCAACCATTGGCTAGGCAAGATTTCAATGCTGATTCTTTTTCAGTGTCGCCAAATCCCGTAAACAATACGCTTTTTGTGAAGGATCTTCCGGGTTCATGCAAGTATTCCTTGTATGACACGACTGGGAAGCAGGTTTTGCAAGGCGTACTTGAAGGCACCAATGCCGCTCTTGAAACCTCGGGACTGAATGCAGGCATGTATTTGTTGCGCCTCCAAAATGAAAACGGAGCGTATGCCGTTAAAAAAATAGTAAAACTATAATTCCGAAACAAACCATTCAAAGCCGCCATTCCAACGGCTTTTTTTATGGCTTTTTGCAAAAGACATTTATTTAAAAGATTAACCGTGAAATCTTTCCTTTTTCCACATACTCTTTTACCTTTGTAAGTCCAAGAAAATCGACAGATGAACAAGCAAAGCAAAAGAAGAGAAGCCTTACTATACCACGCCAAACCGGTTCCGGGGAAAATCATGGTCGTCCCGACTAAAAAATATGCCACACAAAGGGATTTGTCACTGGCCTATTCTCCGGGCGTTGCCGAACCGTGTCTTGAAATTGCAAAAGACGTCAACAACGTTTATAAATATACCGCCAAAGGAAATCTCGTAGCCGTCATCACAAACGGAACAGCAGTTTTAGGTTTAGGCGACATTGGGCCGGAAGCTTCAAAACCAGTCATGGAAGGAAAAGCATTATTATTTAAAATCTTCGCAGACATTGATGTGTTCGACATTGAAATCGGTACGAAAGACATAGACGCGTTTATCGAAACCGTCAAGAATATTGCGCCGACTTTCGGGGGAATCAACCTTGAGGATATCAAGGCGCCGGAATCATTCGAAATTGAAAGAAGGCTTGTCGCCGAATTGAATATTCCGGTCATGCATGACGACCAGCATGGAACAGCGATTATTTCGTCTGCGGCATTGCTCAATGCATTGGAATTGGCCAAAAAGAAAATCGAAAACGTAAAATTGGTCGTATCAGGAGCCGGATCTGCAGCATTGGCATGTACCAATTTATACGTGCTTCTAGGCATCAATCCCGAAAACATCATCATGTTTGACAGGACCGGCGTATTGTCATCCGACAGAGATGATTTGTCCGAGCTGCAATTAAGATATGCGAAAGCAAAACCAGGACTGACATTAACCGAAGCACTCAAAGGTGCCGATGTTTTCCTCGGGCTTTCAGCAGGAAACATCATTTCTCCGGAAATGCTTATGGGAATGGCGCCAAAACCGATTGTTTTTGCGATGGCGAATCCGGTTCCGGAAATTGAATACGATTTGGCTGTTGCTACCCGAAAAGACATCATTATGGCAACCGGCCGTTCTGACAACCCGAACCAGGTAAACAACGTCCTTGGATTTCCATACATTTTCCGCGGAGCGCTCGACGTACGTGCGACAAAAATCAATGAAGCCATGAAAATGGCAGCCGTAAAAGCGTTGGCGGCATTGGCAAAGGAGTCTGTTCCCGAGCAGGTCAATATTGCCTATGGCGAAACGAAACTGATTTTTGGACGCGAATACATCATCCCAAAACCTTTCGACCCAAGATTGATTACAATGGTCGCGCCGGCAGTCGCAAAAGCGGCTATGGATTCGGGCGTGGCGTTGCAACCGATTACCGATTGGGAAGGATACAAAGAAGATTTGATGGAGCGTTTGGGTTCCGACAATAAAATGGTCAGGCTTTTGGCCAACAGGGCGAAAACCGACCCGAAGCGCGTCGTATTTGCAGAAGCAGATCACCTCGACGTATTGAAAGCGGCACAAATCGCAATGGAAGACGGCATTGCATTCCCGATTTTGCTGGGCAATCGCGAAACCATCCTTGAACTCAAAAAAGAACTCGGCTTTGATGCCGAAGTGCCGATTATCGATCCAAAATCAAAAGAAGAAGATTTACGAAGAAACAAATATGCAGACATTTTCTGGAAATCGCGTGAAAGACGAGGCATCCAAAGAATCGATGCGCAAAAATGGATGCGTGAAAGGAATTATTTTGCCGCCATGATGGTCAATGAAGGTGAAGCGGACGCATTGGTTTCGGGATATTCCAGAAGTTATCCGACCGTCGTGAAACCGATGATGCAATTGATTGGGAAAGCGCCCGGAATTTCTTTGATCGCGACAACCAATATGATGATGACCAACCGCGGACCGGTATTTTTGTCGGATACGGCGATCAATCCAAACCCGACTTCTGATGATTTGGCCAAAATTGCGCTGATGACGGCCAAAACGGTGAAATTATTCGGGATGGAACCAGTGATTGCGATGATATCGTATTCCAACTTCGGATCATCGATGGGAACCAGCAGTGATAAAGTACGCGAAGCAGTAGCTTATCTTCATAAATATTACCCCGAATTGATTGTGGATGGCGAATTGCAAGCCGATTTTGCACTGAATCCAGAAATGCTGAAAAGCAAATTCCCATTTTCAAAACTCGCGGGCAAAAAAGTCAATACATTGATATTCCCGAATCTCGAATCGGCAAACATCACCTATAAACTTTTAAAGGAATTGTACAGTGTCGATTCGGTTGGTCCAATTATGATGGGAATGGAAAAACCGGTGCATATTTTCCAACTCGGCGCGCGCGTTGAAGAAATGGTCAATATGGTCGCAGTTGCAGTTGTAGATGCACAGGAAAAAGAGAAACGCAAGAAGAAATGGCAAGGCGACAAATAGCGATTTCGGCCAGATAATCAGGCTGCGCCATTACAGTTAAACTTTTTTGTTATATTTGGGAATTACTTAACATCGATGATTGCACATTTACAGGGGAAACTAGTCGAAAAAACGCCAACCGAAGTCATCATTGACTGTGGCGGCGTTGGTTATCACGTCAATATTTCCCTGCATACTTATTCCCTGATTCCGCCATCGGAAAACATCAAGCTTTTTACTTATTTGCAGATTAAAGAAGACGCACATACGCTTTTCGGTTTTGTCGAAAAATCGGAGCGTGAGATATTCAAAATGCTGCTTTCGGTGTCGGGAATTGGCGCCGGCATTGCAAGGACGATGCTTTCTTCTTTAGATCCGAAGCAAATTATCCAGGCATTGGCCACAGGTGATTTGGCGACCATTCAATCCATAAAAGGTATTGGCACTAAGACCGCCCAACGCGCCATTCTCGATTTGAAGGACAAAGTGTTAAAAGTGTATGATTTGGACGAAGTTTCAATGGGCCAAAGCAATACAAATAAGGATGAAGCGTTATCTGCTTTGGAGGTTTTGGGCTTTAACAAAAAATTGGCTGAAAAATCTGTAGAAAAAATCGTTAAGGAAAATCCGGATGCCACTGTTGAATCAATAATAAAACAAGCTTTAAAAAATTTATAGTACTTGAAAACAGTTTACAAAAAAGCAGATTATTTACTGAAAGGCGGTATTGTTCTGCTGTTCTTATTTTTTGGCTTAAATGCTCAGGCTCAGGTGGAAACTGACAATGACAGCATTCCACCGGCAGAGGGATATGATACGGGAAAAGTCGAAATGGCAAACCCGCCAAGCATCACTGAAGCATATACATACGACCCGGTCACCAACAGGTATATCTATACAAAATCCGTCCAGGAATTCAATATCAATTACCCTATCATCTTAACGCCCGAACAGTACCAAGCTTTATTGTTGCGGGAATCGATGCGTGATTATTTCAAAGAAAAATCCGATGCCATCGAAGGGAAAAAAGAAGGAAGCGAAGAGAAAAAGAAAGATTTATTGCCGAGATATTATGTCAATTCGGGCTTTTTTGAGACCATTTTCGGTGGCAATACCATCGATGTAAAGCCTACGGGTTCAGTCGAGATGGATTTGGGCGCGCGTTTTACAAAACAGGACAATCCTTCCTTTTCGCCGCGAAACCGCTCGAGCACGACTTTCGATTTTGCCCAGAGAATCAGTATGAGCCTTAACGGTAAAGTCGGGACGCGTTTGAGTGTCACAGCCAATTATGATACACAATCCACCTTCGCCTTCCAAAACCTGATCAAACTCGAATATACGCCCGACGAAGACGATATCATCCAAAAGATTGAAGTAGGTAATGTAAGTTTCCCGTTAAACAATTCGTTGATTCGCGGCGCGCAGAGTTTATTTGGTGTAAAAGCACAATTCCAGTTTGGCAAAACCACGATTACGGGTATTTTCTCCGAGCAGAAATCACAAACCAAAAGCGTCACGGCACAAGGTGGCGGAACCATCCAGGATTTTGATTTGTACGGATTGGATTATGATGCCGACAGGCATTTTTTCCTGTCGCAATATTTCAGGAGCCGTTACGATGAGTCGCTTTTAAATTATCCTTACATCGACAGCCGTGTGCAGATTACGCGGATTGAGGTTTGGGTGACCAACAGGCAGAACCGTGTCAGCACAACCAACAATAACCTTAGGAATATCATCGCCTTGCAGGATTTGGGAGAATCGCAATTGACGAATTATCTCGACCCACAAGTAGCGGTCAACCCCGTGCCGGCTGGATTTTATAACAATGCTGCCGATGCGCCTTCCGATAACGGCAACAATGATTTTGACCCGGAAAACATTGGGCAGCCCGGAAGTTTGCTGAATTCGAATATCAGGGAAATCGTAACAGCCAGCGCAGGTTTTAATACGATCACTGCCAGTGAAGGCCGTGATTACTCGAAACTTGAAAATGCGCGAAAACTGACGCCGTCGGAATTTACGTTTAACCCGCAATTGGGTTATATCTCTTTACAGCAAAGGCTTGCCAACGATGAAGTATTGGCCGTGGCCTACCAGTATACGATTGGTGACCAAGTGTACCAAGTCGGTGAATTTGGCACAGACGGAGTTGATGCCACCGTTACAGGCGGCACAGACCCAAACACTCAACAACCTACAACCGTTTCCACACAAAGCCTTATCCTGAAAATGCTGAAAAGCAACCTGACCAGCGTCAATGATCCGGTTTGGAACCTGATGATGAAAAACATCTACCAGATTCCGGGTGCATTCCAGCTTGAGCAGGAAGATTTCAGGTTCAATATCCTTTATACCGATCCATCTCCGTTGAATTATATCACGACAAATGGCATGAATTTCCCGCCTTCGCCGCCGAATGCTCCGGTTGCGGAAACGCCGCTTTTGAAAGTGTTCAATATGGATAAGCTCAATGCGAACAATGACCCGCAGGTCAATGGGCCGCTGAATTTCGGGGATGGTTTCTTCGATTTTATTCCGGGACTGACTGTCGATACGCAGAATGGCCGCATCATTTTTACAACGGTCGAGCCTTTCGGAAAAACCTTATTCGACAAATTAAATCTTGGTACATCTCAATATAACGACCCGGCGACATACAATCTCAACCAGCAAAAATATGTATTCAGGAATATGTATAAAAGCACACAGTCAGGCGCATTGCAGGACAGTGATAAAAATAAGTTCCAGTTAAAAGGACGCTTCAAATCGACTGGCGGCGATGGTATTCCGATTGGCGCTTTCAACGTCCCAAGAGGTTCGGTTGTAGTCACGGCTGGCGGAAGAATTCTGGTAGAAGGTGTCGATTACAGCGTCAATTACCAATTGGGAAGGGTGCAGATTTTGGATCCGTCGTTACAGGCATCGAACACACCGATTGAGGTTTCTGTAGAAAACAACTCCGTTTTCGGGCAACAGACCAGAAGGTTTATGGGAATCAACGTCGAGCACAAATTCTCGGATAAATTCCTTGTTGGCGCGACTTTTCTCAAGATGACGGAAAAGCCGTTTACACAAAAATCAAATTACGGGCAGGAATCGGTCAACAATACGATTTACGGATTCAATACTAATTTCTCGACTGAAGTGCCCTTCCTGACCAGGATGGTGAACAAGCTTCCGAATATCGATACCGATGTCGCATCAAATCTTTCCGTCAGGGGTGAAATCGCTTTCCTAAAACCGGACACACCAAAATCGGATAAATTTGAAGGCGAATCCACTATTTATGTCGATGATTTTGAAGGATCGCAAACCACGATTGACTTGCGTTCGCCATTTTCATGGAGCCTTTCCAGCGTACCGGTTCATGATGCGGAAAGCACAGGTTATCCTGACTTCGGTTCGGAAGCCAATGATTTGAGTTACGGCTACAAAAGGGCAAAACTGTCCTGGTACAGTATCGACCCGACGTTTTATGCTGAAACGCCGTCAGGTTTGTCGCCACAGGATATTGGCTTTAATGCCACAAGACGTATTTACAGCGAAGAATTGTATCCGGCAGAACAGATTGCCGAAGGCCAGTCGCAGGTTGTCAATACGTTGGATTTGACGTATTACCCGACAGAAAGAGGACCATACAATTTCAATCCTGCAATAGCGGGAACCAATGAATTTTCAACAATTGACGCGCCGAACAATTTCGGGGGTATTATGCGTTCCATCAATTCGACCAATTTCGAACAGGCGAATGTCGAATACATCCAGTTTTGGCTAATGGATCCGTATGTTGAAGATCCTCCGAATGCGGCTCTCCCAAATGCGCCGATTGCTGCACAAGGTAACACAGGGAAAATATTTTTCAACTTAGGTTCTATTTCTGAAGATGTCCTGAAAGACGGAAGAAAACAATATGAAAACGGCCTCGGCCCGGATGTGATATTGGTAACGCCTGCGCCAATTTGGGGTAATGTGCCTGCATCGCAATCATTGATTTATGCTTTTGATACCGACGCCGGAAACAGGAACAACCAGGATATCGGACTTGACGGATTAAATGACGCAGAGGAAGCGGCAAAACCGGGATTTTCAGCGTTTGCGGCCTATCCCGATCCGGCAGAAGACAACTACCAATACTTCCTGAGCGCGGGCGGTTCAGTTTTGGAACGCTACAAAAAATACAATGGCACCCAAGGGAATTCCCCGGTAGATGTGTCGGATAATAACAGGGGTTCGACTACCGTTCCGGATGTGGAAGACATCAACAGGGACAATACGATGAATACGATCAATGCTTATTATGAATATGGAATCAATATCCGTCCGGGTATTGCAGTTGGCGACCCAGACCAGCCTTATGTCACTGATGTCAGAGATAATGTCAATGCCGTGAACTTGCCTACAGGGGCAAATCCTACGCATACCAGGTGGATACAATACAAAATCCCTGTGACACAGCCGAACAATGTCATTGGCGGTATTTCTGATTTCAGGACCATCAATTTCATGCGGATTTTCATGACCGGTTTTAGCAGTAACGTTACGGTTCGTTTCGGGGCTTTGGATTTGGTACGCGGCGAATGGAGAAGGTATACCAATACGCTTGATGAAACCGATGACGATCCTAACGATGACAACACCAATTTTGACGTGCAGGCCGTAAACATCCAGGAGAATGAATTTCGTGTCCCGATACGTTATGTCACGCCTCCGGGAGTGGTTAGGGAACAAGTACAAAACGGACAAAGCGTGATCCAGCAAAATGAGCAGTCATTGTCTTTAAAAGTCGTAGGCGACGGACTTGATCCGGGAGGAGATCCAACGACATCCACCGGTGACGCCAGAGCGGTTTTCAAAAACGTCAGCGTCGACATGCGCCAATTCAAAAAACTAAAAATGTTTCTGCATGCCGAAGCCATTACCGGGGATTCTTCGCCTCTGGACAGTAATGAAATGATCGGTTTCATCCGTTTTGGAAATGACTTTACCGAAAACTTCTATGAGGTCGAAATTCCTTTAAAAGTCACTCCCGCAGGTGCCACAACGGAAGAGGACATTTGGCCTGAAGCCAATAATATAGACCTGTCGCTGGAGTTGCTGACCAAGTTGAAAATCCTCGCAAATGGACCGGATTCCCCGACCGCCGACATCAACGGAATCAAATACATCAATGAAGGCGATCCGCGAATGGATCCTTCACATGCGGGCAGGGCAAACGAATTGCGCCTCGGAATCAGGGGTAATCCTAATTTCGGGTTGGTGCGGACATTAATGGTCGGTGTGAAAAACAACACGCGAAACCCAAGTATTCCCGATGCTGCGGTCAACAATCCGCACAATATCAGGGGAGAAGTCTGGTTCAATGAGCTTCGCCTTTCACAAATGGACAATAGCGGCGGAATGGCGGCAGTCTTAAACATCGATTCCAACCTTGCTGATTTCGCGACGATTTCTGCAACGGGAAGAATGAGCACCATTGGTTTTGGCGCACTCGAAGAAGGCCCGAATGAAAGAAGCCGTGAAGACATCCAACAGTATAATATCGTTACCAACTTGGCACTCGGAAAATTATTGCCTAAGAAATGGGGACTGAATATTCCGTTCAATTATGCCATTGGTGAAGAAATTGTGACGCCGGAATATGATCCGTTCAACCAGGATATCAAACTGGATTTGTTGTTGGAAAATACTTCGTCACAAGCCGAAAGGGATAATATCCGCGAAAGGGCGATCGATTATACCAAGCGCAAAAGCATCAACTTCATTGGTGTTAAAAAAGAAAGAGGTCCACAGCAGAAACAACATGTCTATGACCCGGAAAACCTGACGTTGTCTTATTCATACAATCAGGTCGAACGCCATGATTATGAAATTGAACAATACATGGACCAACAGGTGAACACGACAGTTGATTACAGCTATACCTTCCAGCCTAAAGCCATTGAGCCGTTCAAGAAAACGAAATTCATGAAGAAAAGCACGTATTGGAAATTGTTGAGCGACTTTAATTTCAACTATTTGCCATCGAGCATTTCGTTCAACACCAATGTCATCAGGCAATACAACAGGCAGCAATTCCGCCAGGTAGAAGTCGACGGAATCCCGCTTGACGCTTTATACAGGAGGAATTTCCTTTTCAATTACCAATATGGGTTCAATTACAACCTGACAAAAAGCCTGAAAGTCAATTATACGGTTTCCAATAGCAATATTGTGCGCAACTATATCGATGCGGCTGGTGTGCCTGACAACTCGGTCGGCATTTGGGACGATTATTTCAATATTGGCGACCCAAACCATCAAACGCAACAAATTGTCGTGAACTACGAATTGCCAATCAATAAAATACCGGTATTCAGTTTCATCAAATCGAACTATTCCTATACAGGTGATTACAGTTGGCAGCGCGCATCATTGGCTTTGGAAAGCGTCATCTCTGACGGCACCAGCTATAATCTTGGAAACACCATCCAAAATGCGGCGTCACACAAACTGAACACGACCTTCAACATGGAAGCGTTCTACAAATACATCGGGCTCGAAAAGAAAACCGCGAAAAAACCGGCTGTGCCAGCTCCGGCTGCGCCTAAGCCAGGCCAAAAAGTCGTCAATACCGCGCTGCCGGCAGCAAATGAAGGCAACCAGTTTGTCAACGGGCTGATTGGCGTTTTGACCAGCGTGAAGAACGTCCAGGTCAATTATACCGACAACCGCGGTACTGTTTTGCCAGGCTATCTTCCGGGAATAGGATTTTTGGGAACGTCAAAGCCATCAGTTGGATTTGTACTGGGTTCACAGGATGACATCCGTTATGAAGCTGCCAAAAATGGATGGCTGACCAATTATCCTGAATTCAACCAGAATTTCACACAGGTGAAAAACAAGTTGCTGAATTTTACGGCCAACATGGATTTGTTCCCCGATTTTAAAATCGACCTGACCGCAGACCGGGCATATTCCGAAAATTTCTCCGAGCAATTCGATACTGAAAACGGTGTATATAATTCAAGGTCGCCATATACATTTGGTAATTTTTCCATCTCGACCGTATTGATCAAAACGGCCTTCAGCCAAAGCGATGAAAACGGCTCCGCAGCATTTGATGATTTCAGGGCAAACAGGCTTACGATCGCCAATCGCCTTGCAGAAAATCATTACGGCGGCACTGGTTTCCCAATTGATGCGGATGGTTTCCCGGTTGGTTTTGGAAAGAACAGCCAGGCGGTATTATTGCCTGCATTCCTGTCGGCTTACACCGGTTCTGATGCCGGGGGTATTTCTTTGGGTGCTTTCAGGAACATTCCGATCCCGAACTGGACCATCAAATACAGCGGCCTGATGCGCTACCAATTCTTTAAGGACCGATTCAAGCGTTTCTCTTTGCAGCATGCTTACAGGGCTTCGTATACGCTCAATTCGTTCAGGTCGAACTTTGAATACGACCAGAACCCGAATGGTACCGATGTGAGCGGAAACTTCTACAACAAACTGATCATTTCCAATGTCAACCTTGTCGAGCAGTTCAATCCGTTGATCCGTTTTGATTTTGAGATGAAAAACTCCATTAAGTTCCTCGCCGAAATGAAAAAGGACCGTGCCCTGTCTATGAGTTTCGACAACAATTTGCTGACAGAAGTCAAAGGTGTCGAATATGTCATTGGAATGGGCTATAGGATCAAAGATGTGATTTTCTCTTCCAAATTGGCAGACAACCCAACCGGAATCATCAAAAGCGACATCAACATCAAGGCCGATTTGTCATACAGGAACAACCAGACGATTGTGAGGTATCTCGATTACGACAACAACCAGCTTGCGGGCGGACAGAACATCTGGTCGGCAAAACTGACTGCCGACTATTCCTTCAGCAAAAACCTGACTGCGATTTTCTATTATGACCATTCGTTCTCAAAAGCGGTGATTTCTACGTCGTTCCCGATTACAAACATCAGGGCCGGATTTACACTCCGATATAACTTCGGAAATTAATCGGCAATAATTCAAAAAACATTTTAAAAATCTGCCAGTAAACTTTACATTTGCTGGATAACAAATAACAACAGCATAATGAACATACCTGCAAACCTAAAGTACACCAAAGACCACGAATGGATTAGCCTTGACGGCGATGTTGCAACCATCGGGATTACCGATTTTGCACAAAAAGAATTGGGCGATATCGTATATGTCGAAGTTGAAACGTTGGACCAGACATTGGAAGCGGAAGAAGTTTTTGGTACGGTTGAAGCAGTAAAAACGGTATCGGATTTATTCCTTCCGCTTGCAGGCGAAATCATCGAATTCAACGAAGATCTCGAAAGCAAACCTGAAACCGTCAATTCCGATCCTTATGGAAAAGGCTGGATGATTAAAGTCAAAGTTGCAAATCCTTCAGAGTTTGACGCACTTTTGTCTGCAGACGACTACAAAGCACTTATTGGTGGGTAATAAAACCTATTTTTGGATTGCCTCACTTTGGACGCTGATTATAGCGGTACTTTGCCTTGTCAGTTTTACGGATTTCCCCAAAACCAATGTGCACAATGTCGATAAGTACGTGCATGTGACCTTCCATTTTTTCTTTACGTTGTTCTGGTACTTACATTTTCGGAACAAATTTCAGGAAAGAAACCCGTTAAGATTGTCATTTGGCATTTTACTGATATCCATTGTGTATGGCATCGCAATTGAACTCGCACAGGAGTTTTTTACGACAACCAGGGAAGCCGACATTAAAGATGTGGCCGCCAATTTCGCCGGTGCTGTTTTAGCGGCGTTGATACTGATGGCTTATCGGAAATACAAAGAAATTCCAAAGACATAATAAATAAAAGAAAAACAGTCCTGCTTCGGCGGGATTTTTTTATTTTTATCCCGTCAATGACGACAAAATCCAATGCTGGCATGAATATCAGGCAATATTTAGATTCGACTTACTTGAAGACCGCCGAACAGGCTGGCTTAGGCGATGCCGAAAATGCAAATGTCGTCAAAGGGTTTGTTGCCGAAGCCATTGCCGAAAATTTCAAGCTCATCATGATTCGTCCGGATATGGTTTCATTGGCCAAACAAATGGTTACTGATGCCAATTCCAATGTTGCCATCGGAACGGTCATTGATTTTCCCAAAGGCCAATCAGGTGTTGAAAAAAAGCTCGAAGAAGCGCTGCAAGCCATTGCTGATGGCGCCGACGAACTTGATTTTGTCTGCAATTACGAAGCGTTCAAAAATGGCGAAACCGATTTGGTCAAAGAAGAAATCCTGCTGTGTACGCAATTGGGATTGTCACATCTTAAAATCGTGAAATGGATTATCGAAGTCGCGGCATTGGACGAAAAGCAAATCGCCCAATTGTCGGCATTGATAAAAAGCGCCGTCGTGACAAATTTCACCGGGCATTACAACGAAGTCTTCGTCAAGTCGTCCACCGGATTTTATAAAACAGAAAACAATTTGCCAAATGGCGCGACAATTCCCACAATCATCATCATGCTCGAAAACGCAGCGCCATTACCGGTCAAAGCTGCGGGCGGCGTCCGTACTTATCAAGAAGCGGTCGGGATGGTCAATCTTGGCGTCAAACGGATCGGCACTTCGGCAGCCAAAGCCATTGCCAACGGAGAAGCTTCAAACAGCGATTACTAATATTGCAATTTAACATTATGAAAAAATACATTTGCCTGGTTATTTTATTTGCTGCGTTCGTTTCCAAAGCACAGAATGTCGCGCAGTTTCCGGTCTTTCCGGGATGCGAAAACAAGCAGGGAAAAGACCTTGAAGACTGTTTTTACAGTAAAGTCCAGGACTTTGTATTCACCAATTTCAAAACTCCTGAAACACTGACAGCTTATAATGGAAGTGTCATTGTGCTTTTTGAAGTCGACAATACCGGAAAATTCGTCGTACAATATGTCGATGCCGAAAAACCCGAACTCGCTGAAGAAAGCAGAAGGGTTTTTGGGCAAATGCCAAAAATTACGGCGCCAACATTCAATGGGAATCCGACGTATTCAAAATACACCATCAAAATAGCCATCCCGTTGCAAAAGCCGGGCGAGCCGCAGCCTGAAAAAACCGACCTCCAAACCGCCGAAGCGAATGTTAAAGCAAAATACAAAGCAGAAAACAACAAGGAATTGTCAGAATACGACAACGTCAAGGCCACATACAAAAAGTTTGACAGCCCGCAGTTGACAAGCCACATGAACATTCCGTTTTCACACAGCCTTTATTCGCAGTTTGATACGGCGCTGAACCAGGTTGGCAGCAACAATCATACAGGTTCAAAACCGTTTACCTACGCGGAAGTTTCCAAATATTACAACCTCAAGGCAGCCAACGAGAAATTAACGCAATATGATTCAGGCTGGCTTTCAAGAAAATTGTGGAATGAAAATCTTGTGGAAATCCAAGGGAAAGATTATTGGTTTACGCTGAACCCGATTTTTGATTTTGAATTGGGCAGAAACAACAACGGCGATAAGAAAAACACGTTCGTCAATACGCGCGGCATCCAATTCCAGGGCGGATTGGGCGAGCAGGTGACATTTACGACGACCATTTTTGAAAGCCAGGGCCATTTTGCGGATTATTACAACCGATATGCCGCGTCAATTGCGCCATCAGGTGGAAGCCCGGCGATTATTCCCGGAATCGGTATTGCGAAAACATTCAAGACGTACTCTTATGATTTCCCGTTGGCGGAGGCGAACCTGAGTTTTACGCCAAACAAATTCTTCAACATGCAATTGGGTTATAGCCGCAATTTCATCGGTGACGGTTACCGCTCGTTGCTGGAAAGCGATGGCGCGAGCCCATATCCGTTTTTTAAGCTGAACACGACTTTCTGGAAAATAAAATATACGAATACGTATATGTGGTTGAAAGATGTGCGCGAGGATGTTACCGAAGACCGGACTTATGCGACAAAATATATGGCCAACCATTACCTGGATTGGAATGTGAGCAAAAGATTGAATCTCGGCTTTTTTGAATCCGTTGTTTGGGCGAATACCAACAATCGCGGTTTTGACGTGAATTTTGTGAACCCGATCATTTTTTACCGCGCGGTCGAGTTTTCGTCATCGGCGCGAAGTGGAAATGCGC
>DATHKH010000111.1:0-6629 GCA_035286325.1 Flavobacterium sp. | reverse complement strand
CAGGCTGCCATGCAGGAATGGGGTCAGGGATTGCAAACAATGATGATGAAATACATGCAGTAAATTTCATTTTGAATTAAATTTATCCCGGAGGTTTCTTCGGGATTTTTTATTTTTACAAACTATGAAATCACAATTCCTGCTCAACCCCGAAATTATCTATTTAAATCATGGCTCGTTCGGCGCCTGTCCGAAGCCCATTTTTGAAGATTACCAAAAATGGCAACTCGAACTTGAAAACGAACCGGCACAATTCATCACGAAAAATGCTTTGGCGTACCTGAAGGAATCCAAGAAAGCGTTGGCAAAATACATCAACTGCGATGCAGCCGATTTTTTCTTTACACAAAACCCGACATTTGCGATCAATGTCATCATGAGAAGCTTGGAATTAAAACCCGGCGATGAAATCCTTGCGACCAATCACGAGTATGGCGCGATGGATCGGACATGGAATTTTTATTGCAAAAAATCAGGAGCAAAATATATCAGGCAGCCAATCTCATTGCCGATCATTTCAAAAGGACAAATCCTCGAAGAATTCTGGAAAGGTTACAATGCCAATACCAAAATCATTTTCATCAACCAGATTTCAAGCGCCACCGCCTTGGTTTTTCCGGTAAAGGAAATTTGTGAAAAGGCAAAAGAACTCGGGTTGATTACTATTGTTGACGGCGCACATGTTCCTGGGCATATCGATTTGGATATTCAGGAATTGAAAGTGGATTTTTATACCGGAACGATGCACAAATGGATGCTTACGCCAAAAGGCAATTCCTTTCTTTATGTCAAAAAGGAGTTTCAGAAAATGATTGAGCCGTTGGTTGTCAGTTGGGGTTATGAAAGCGATGCACCTGGCGAAAGCCAATTCCTGGATTACCATGAACATCAGGGAACGCGTGATATTTCAGCTTTCCTGACTGCACCTGCAGCCATCAAATTTTTGGATGACAATGACTGGAAAACCAAGTCTTCGATTTGCCGCAAGATTATTCTCGACAACTACGAACGCTTTTGCGATTTGATGCATACCAAACCCATTTGTCCCGTTACTTCAGAATTCCTCGGGCAAATGTGCAGCATCCCAATTCATACCGATAGACCTGCAGAATTGAAAGAATTGCTGTTCAGCAAATACAACATTGAAATTCCAGTGATGAAAATCGAAGGCAAAACTTTTATCAGGATTTCCATCCAGGCTTATAATTCTCAGGAAGATTTGGATATTTTGTATGCGGCTTTGCAGGACATTCTTTCGGCCACCGATTTGCTGAAAGTTTGACAAAAGCCCTAGCCCTGATTGCAGCGATATCCTTTTTTTTTTTAAAAAAAGATTTAGCGAAAAGCAGGAATCGGCTCCTGATTATTTTCCGCCATTTGCAGCCAAATCGGCAAGGCAATTGGCATCGAGTTGGGGCACATTCCCGCCAGCCATCATTTGCATCAGGTTGGCGCTGTTTTCGACTTGCCAATACATCAGACAATCATTATTGTTGCAATGTTTATCATGCCCGGTGTCTTCATGTGCGGTTTGCATCGTCGAGCCCAGATTGACCAAGCCGAGCAAATGCCCAAGTTCATGCAATATGACAGTGGTTTCCAAATCGACGCGGTTGGGTTCGTTAATCGCATTGCTGAGATTCTGAATCGAGTTTTCATACAGCACGCACGAAGTATTGCGGTAAGCGGTGCCGAGTATGAAGCTGTTTGTCGTATCGTTTTCTGAACCGCCATCGGCAAAGAACAAGTAAAATGTCAATGTATCGGGCAAGTTGTATTTGGTGCGGTACTGGCTTTCGAGCGCCGCAACTTCATTGAGATCGTATGGCGCTTCGCCTGTCGATGATACTTCGGTTTCAGTAATCGTAACGCCGCCAGGTTTGTTTAAACGTGCAGTGATAAAATTGCGAAGATTCGTAATCGTCTGCTCGTTGGGGCGAAAACCGGTGACATATACGATTTGGATATCGAGTTTGGTGTATTTGTCTGCGGATAAGAAATCGTGGGCACTGCTTCCAGTCGCATGCAGGTTTGGAGAAGGATTGGTGCCATTTTCTGTCTCCGTGTCATCATCTGAAGCGCAACTGAAAGTAAAAAGCAGCAACAATAAAAGGAATCCGTAATTTTTCATGATTGGGATTTGATTGGGATAAATGTAGCGCAGAAATCACCGGGCCAGTAATACTTATCTGGTTTTTTCTACATAATTACCACTAAAACAATCTGGCGAGGTAATCGAAATGTTCGCCGTCGAGCACCAATTCACATTGCAAACCGTTGGCTAATGCGGCGTTTTGCAATGTGTTGTAGTCGATGTACATCCAATCAAAAGGCAATTCGGCTTCGCCTTTATAAGAAACATTGAAAATAACTTCGCCATAATAACCGTTGCCGGGAATCCATTTTCCGCCGTCTTCGTCCTCATCAAACATGTAAATGATATCGGAACTGTCGAGCAAAATCTGCCCACCCGGATTTAACAACGATTGCAGTTTGACAAGAAAAGCAGGAATGTTTTTCAGCTTGCCGCACATTCCGGCGCCATTCATCAGCAATAAAATAGTATCAAATTTTCCTTCTATCGCCATAATATCCTGGACTTGGGCATTTTTTACGCCCCGAAATTGGCAGGCTTTGATTGCATTTGGAGATATATCGATAGCGGTTACATCAAGATTTTTCTCATTTTGGAGGTATAAGCTATGGCTTCCGGCGCCGCAACCGACGTCCAGGATTTTTCCTTTTGCCAATTCAAGCGCTTTCTTTTCCAGTTTTGGCATTTCGGCATAAGAACGAAAAAGATAGGCAACCGACATCTCATCGGCTTCAGAAATGGACGTTTCCGTAATCAGGTCCTGCGGATTATTGTTGGTTTGGAAATCGAGAATCGCTTTACCGAAAAGGTCTTTCATTGTATTGTTTATGTTGTTTTTTCAAAAGGTCAAATGCAGTCGCTTCGCTCTTGCCATGTTTTCACTTTTAAATATGTAATTTTGCCGTGATGAAAGCGTTTTTAGATCAACTTGCAAAACTGGCCAAAGATAAGCATATCGAAAACAAAAAATATTTCGATAAGCTCAAAAAGAAAGCACCTAAAAATCTGGATTATGTAATGCAGGAATTGCACGATGCGGAATTCAGGAAAACGGACTGCCTGACCTGTGCCAATTGCTGCAAAACGACCGGCCCGTTGTTTACATCTGCCGATATCGAACGCATTTCAAAACATTTGCGGCAGAAACCGCAGCAGTTTATTTCCCAATATTTGCGTATCGATGAAGATAACGATTATGTATTGCAGTCGGTTCCGTGTACGTTTCTCGACAATGAGAATGCTTGTATGATTTATGATGTGCGGCCAAAAGCCTGCCGGGAATTCCCGCATACCGACAGGAAAAAATTCCAGCAGATTACGGATATTACATTGAAAAATATTCCTGTTTGCCCGGCAACGTACAGGATTGTTGAAGAAATGAAAAAAAGGATTCCGCTATAATTATACGAAAAGATATTCTTCGGTCATCAGGTTGAGATTTGTTTTCCTGCCGCCCATTGATTGCACCAAAGCATCAATTGCCTGCTCGATGTATTCAATGACTTTTTGAACCCATGCTTTTACTTTCTGGAAAAAATCCATTCCTTTCTCGAGCCAGGAATTAATGACACCGACAATCTTTTGTAGTTCATCCATGTAATGGAGTAAAATTTCAGCTGTTTTCATCAGGTTTTTTTTTGTTTTAATTTCTACTAAAATAAGCAATGTTCCCCGAACGTGTTGGGAAGGCATTCATAAAGTTTTCTTATTTTTTAATTCCGCTTATTGGTAAATGAGGTATTTTTTCCGCATTGCCTTAAAATCGTTAAGGCCTTTTTTCCAGCTTTTCCTGATTTCCGTTTCGGATATTCCGGTTTCAATCTGCTGCTGCAATTTTTTTGTGCCCGCCAATTTGGTGAAGAAGGCGTTGAAGAATTTCGTTTTATCAGCTGTTTCGTTGTATGCTTTTATCAGCCATTTTAATTCCAGTTGGCTGACTTTTGGCGCAGCAGATAAATCTTCGCCATGACAAAGTACGCCATTTAATGGTGGAGTTTTTGCGCCTTCATTTGGCTTTGGTGTAAAGCTGAAGCCTGTTTTTGGCAAATCGGGCGAGCCATAAATCTGGAATTGCTTTTCGGTGCCGCGGCCAACGCTGACATTTGTTCCTTCAAAAAGACAAAGGCTCGCGTACAAATTGATGGCCTGGTCATTCGGTAGGTTTGGGGATGGTTTTACCGGCAGTGAATAAGGCAAATCCCTCTTATATTTCGAACACGGAATGACGGTCAGTGTACATTGTATGCCGTTCTTGAGCCATTTTTCACCATTGATCATTTTTCCATATTCGCCAATCGTCATACCATGTAAGGTCGGAATCAGGTGCATTCCGACAAAACTGGTGTTTTCTTTTTCCATGATTGGGCCGTCGACGATGCCGCCATTCGGATTCGGGCGATCGAGTATAATCAGCGGAATATTGTTTTCAGCGCACGCTTCCATCAGGTAATGCAATGAGGAAATGTAGGTATAAAAACGTGCTCCAACATCTTGCAAGTCAAAAATCATAATATCAATTCCCGCCAGTTGTTCGGGTTTAGGCTTTTTATTGTCGCCATAAAGCGAAATGACGGGCAACCCGGTTTTGGAATCCTTTCCGTCGGTAATGTGCTCGCCGGCATCGGCAGTGCCACGGAAACCATGCTCCGGGGCGAAAATGGTTTTGATGTTAATTTTCTTCTCAATCAAAAAATCAACGATCGACTTTGTATATGCAGCGCCTTCAGATTCCCCGACATTTTCCCCTTTGTCATTTTTTATGCCGCCGGTTTCTCCGGGAATGGTTACGATTCCGGTTTGGTTGGTGACAATCGCGACCTTTTTATCTTTCAGTAGCGGCAAATACAAATCATAATTGTCGGCTCCGGTTTTGATTTGGAATTCAGAAATGGGTTTCGACATGGATTCGCTGTGTGGCATTTTCGGCTGCTCTTGCTTTGTGGCAACAGAATTTCCACAGGAAACAAAGCTTAAAAACAAGAATAAAACTGTATTTTTGAAGACGGAATCAGATACCATATCAATTTGAATTTAGAATATTTTATAGCCAAACGGCTGATCACTGCCAAAGACCATAAAAGTAGCATTTCTGCGCCAATTATAAAAATCGCGATTTCCGCCGTGGCAATCGGGATGATTATGATGATTGTGTCTGTGGCGACAGGAATGGGGCTGCAGCAAAAGATACGGGATAAGGTTTCCGCTTTCAACGGCCAGATTATTATATCCAATTACGACGACAACCAATCGGAAGCCAGCGTCAGGCCAATTTCGACAAAACAGTCTTTTTATCCGGAGTTTAAATCTGTAGATGGAATCAGCCATATCCAGGCTGTTGCAACTAAAACCGGAATTATCAGGACGGCCAATGCTTTTGAAGCCATTATTTTCAAGGGCGTCGGCAAGGATTACCAATGGAAGAATATAGACGAATATATTGTTTCAGGCAGGCGGCCCAGCGTTTCCGGGCAATTGAATGCCGAAGTCCTCATTTCACAATTACTCGCCAATAGGCTGAATCTCAAAACTGGCGATTCGTTCAACACCTTTTTCATAAAGGAAAACGGGAACAAACTGCCGTTTGCGCGGCATTTCAAAATTGTAGGCATTTACAATTCTGGTTTCCAGGAATTTGACGCATCCTATATTATAGGTGACATCCGTCATTTGCAACGCATCAATAAATGGCAGCCGGACCAAGTCGGCGCTTTTGAGGTCTTTATTGACGATTTTACCCAAATCCAGGCCATTGGCAAAGAGGTCTATGCCGAAACCGGTTCGACATTGGACACGCAAACGATTGTAGAGAAATATGCTTACATATTCGAGTGGCTCAAACTTTTCGATTTCAATATTATTGTCATTCTCATTATTATGATTGTCGTCGCCACCATCAATATGGTTGTGGCATTGCTGGTGCTGATTCTCGAGCGCACCCAAATGATTGGGATACTGAAAGCGCTTGGTGCAGACAACCGCTCCGTACGAAAAGTATTCCTTTACAATGCCTTTTATTTGATTGTCAGGGGATTGTTCTGGGGAAATTTAATCGGAATTGGACTTTTGCTGATCCAGAAATATTTTGGCGTCATCACGCTCAACCCGGAAAATTACTATGTCAATGTGGCGCCGGTTTATATTAATTGGTTGTATATTCTGCTGCTCAATATTGGAACAGTTGTTATTTGCCTCGCAGTGCTTTTGATTCCTTCTTATATCATTACCAAGATTTCTCCGGTCAAGGCCATTCGTTTCGATTGATTTTCGGGGAGCTTTTTCCCGCAGTGTGCTGCAATCTTTTGGCTGTGCTGTGGCCGCCAAAAAGGATTTTTGCTTCCATCGGGGCTGTGGCTTTTGGATATCCATCGGGCTGATGCGGTGTCCTGGGCATCGTTTCCCAAAAAAAACTTTCCATTCCAAAAACCGCATTGCCAGCGACTTATAAATTCTTTCAAAAAAAGATGCCTTGCCGATTAGGAAATGTAAAAAAGAGGCGTACTTTTGCACCCGCATTAGAGACGTTCATTGTTATTTT
>DATHKH010000110.1:0-27252 GCA_035286325.1 Flavobacterium sp. | reverse complement strand
AGCGTGTTCCATAATGTGCATTTTGCCGTTGAATTCTCGCGCTTCTTTACCTTCGGCGACTTCAGTTCCGTAGCCGGCAGGCGTAAAAAAAGCTGGAATTCCGGCTTGTGCGGCGCGGCATTTTTCAGCCAATGTGCCTTGCGGCGTCAGTTCGACGTCAAGTTCGCCGGAAAGCATCTGGCGTTCAAATTCGGCGTTTTCCCCAACATAAGAGGAAATCATCTTTTTGATTTGTTTTTTGTGGAGCAAAAGGCCAAGCCCAAAACCGTCTACACCCGCATTGTTTGAAATGCAGGTCAGGTTTTTGGTGCCTTTGCTGACGAGTTCGGCGATGCTGTTTTCGGGAATGCCACAAAGGCCGAAACCGCCGAGCATGATGGTCATGCCGTCTTCAATGCCTTGGAGCGCGGTTTGTACGTTGGGTACTTTTTTGTTAATCATGTTATGATGTTTAGCCCTGATAGCAGTGGAAATCCTTTTTATGGCCAGGAGATTGCTTCGCCAGTTCGAGCGATGCTCTCGTGTCTTCCTTTGTCAGCGACAACAAAAGCCATAAAAAGATTGCAACGGATAGCAGGAATAGCTTCTAAAAATTTTATAATGTAAATTGGTCTGCATCCTGGTCGTCAGTATCGGTCGTATCCTTGACCACCGGCACCCAGCAATCGACTTTTATCGAGAGGTTTGCAGGACGTTCAAAATCAGTTTTGGAAATATTCAGCGTCGGATCGGCATAGCATTTCTTCATCATCAGCGCCCAAATTGGCAACGCCGCTGTCGCGCCCTGTCCGTAAACCAAGCCCTTGAAACGCGCGGAACGGTCTTCACAACCAACCCAAACGCCAGTCACGAGATTCGGAACCATGCCCATAAACCAACCGTCGGATTGGTTTTGAGATGTTCCTGTTTTTCCTGCAATCGGGTTCGTGAATACATATGGATAACCGGTCACGCGGTTGTAGCCGTTTCCGCCGCCTTGTGTGCGAAGCCTGGCTCCGGAGCCGATTTCAGTTACACCTTCGAGGAGTTTAATGACGGCAAATGCGATGTCTTTGTTCAATACGTCGTGTGATTCGGGAATCGGTTCGTAAATCACGACACCGTTTTTATCTTCTATCCGTGTAATGAATTGCGGCTTTACATACACGCCCTGGTTGGCAAAAGTGCTGTAGGCACCGACCATATCCTCAACGGTGATGTCGACAGCGCCAAGTGCAATCGATGGTTGTGCCGGAATTTCAGATTTGACGCCGAGTTTGTGCGTCAGGTCGACTACCGCTTCCGGGCCAACTTTGTCGATCAGCTTTGCAGAAACCGTATTGATCGACAGCGCCAATGCTTTTTTCAAAGTCACCATGCCGCGGAATTCACGGTCGGAGTTTTGCGGCGACCAGGTTTCGGTCACGTGATGGCGGCCTTTGACGATCGTAAATGGCGCATCGAGAATCGTATCGCATGGCGACATGTTCAACTGCTCAATCGCAGTCGCGTAAACGAATGGCTTAAACGTAGAACCGACTTGTCTTGCTCCTTGCCCAACGTGGTCGTATTGGAAATATTTGTAATTGATGCCGCCAACCCAGGCTTTGACATGGCCTGTTTTTGGTTCCATCGACATGACGCCGGTTTGCAGGAAACCTTTGTAATAACGGATCGAATCGGCTGGCGTCATGACTGTATCGCGTTCGCCTTTCCAGGTAAACACGGTCATTTTGGTTTTGATATCGAACGACTTGATGATTTCATCGTCACTTTTATCCTGTGCAGCCAAGATGCGCCACCTGTCGGATGACTTCATCGAACGCAGCATGATTTTTTTGATTTCATCGTCATTCAGCCTGACGAAAGGACGGTTTTTATTGTCTTTCTGCTGGCTGTCGAATTCCTTTTGGAGGTTTGGCAAATGCTGCTGCATCGCTTCTTCGGCATAAAGCTGGATTCGGGAATCGATGGTCGTGTAAATTTTAAGCCCGTCTTTGTAGATGTCGTATTCGGTGCCGTCGGCTTTTTTATTGTCCTTCGCCCAGTTTTTCATGTAATCGCGAAGGTATTCACGGAAGTAAGTTGCCGTACCGTCCAAATGGCTTTCTGGCTGGAAGTGCAATACGATTGGTTTTTTCTGGTAGGCTTCTTTTTGTGCATCGGTCAAAAATCCGTTTCGCGTCATTTGTTTCAAGACAACATTCCGCCTTTTCAGGGTTTTTTCCATTCTTTTGATCGGGTTAAAAAGCGAAGGATTGTTCAGCATACCAACCAACATTGCACTTTCATCAACGGTCAAATCACGCGGTTCTTTGCCGAAATACACTTTTGCGGCAGAACGGATTCCGACCGCCGTATTGACAAAATCCGCTTTGTTGAGGTACATTGCGATGATTTCGTCCTTGGTATATTGCCGTTCAAGCCGTGTCGCGATAATCCATTCTTTTGCCTTTTGGATAATACGAAGCGGAAGGAAACGTGAACCTTCACCATGAAACAACAATTTCGACAATTGCTGCGTAATCGTACTTGCGCCGCCGCGGGTTCCGAGGCTTGCCATGGCCGTTGTCGTTCTTCTGAAATCAATTCCGGAATGTTCGTAGAAACGCTCATCCTCAGTCGAAACCAAAGCATCGACGAGGTGTTTAGGCAAATCTGAATATTTGATGGATGTCCTGTTTTCGTTGTAGAATTTCCCGATGGTCACGCCGTCTGAGGAAATGATTTCCGTCGCCAGGTTGGAATCGGGATTCTCAAGGTCTTCAAACGAAGGCATCGAGCCCAATAATCCCCATGAGGCAAAGAGGAAAAAAAGCAATACGCCGCCGAGCGTATAAAAGAAAATTTTCCAGAATTTCTTTTTGTAATAGGCTAAGTCTTTATTTTGGATGATGTGTTTCTGGGCCATAATGCTATTCTGTTGATTCTATTCTGAAGCCTACTTCGGTAATGCCTTTTAAAGATTCGACGCCGGCGACTTTTCCGGTTTCGCGGACTGCCTGTTTGACGCGGATTTTATACGATCCTTTTTTGAATTTCACTTTCTGCTTGTAAAAAAGCTTGCTTTCCTTGATGTCTGAAAACCCATTGCCAAGTAAATTCCCTTCGGGATCCGCCATTTCATATTCCAGCGTATCGACTAAAGTCCGCCCGTCAGGCTGGTCAAGTGATACAATCAGGAATAAATTATTAAACGGATAGTCATCATTGTCCCTGACGTTCACAAAGAGGTTATAGGTTTTCGTGGTGTCGATTTCGGGCAAATCATAGGTCATGATGCTGTCTTTGTGCCAGACATCGCCAACCGATTTATATTCGTCGAAAACCCTTTTTTTGTCACATGAAAATAAGAGTATCGCAACTAAGACAAGCAGTATGCTATTTCTGAGCGTCATTATTCTTATTTGGGATTATTTTATTGCTCGGACGCGGTTTATTGTCATTTGCCTGCGGCCTGTTCGCCTCGGGTCTGTTTTGGTTTGCGCCTTTGCCTTGTTGGTTTCCATTTTGTGGATTTCCACCTTGTTGGTTTGGCTTCGCCCTGTTCGGCTGCGCCTCGAGCGGCTGAATAGCGACACCTTGTTTATCGCCGCCCGGTTTGCGTTTTTTGTTCCTGTTTTTGTTGCTTTTCTTCGGTTGGTCGAAACGTGTCAAACTTTCCTGGCCCATGGCGTTGTTGAAATCTTTTTCGGGTGCAGCGGCGACTTCCATCGCATAATCTTCCAAAGACGACACTTTGCGCTTCTCTTTATTTTCAGCAAGGATTTCTTTGACCTGCTCTATTTTCAATATATGCCAGTTGGCAAAATTGTCGGTATAGGCAAACCACATCAACCCTTTGAAAATATCCTGTTTCTGGCAAACCGCCATGCCTTTTTCGGTCATCAGCTTGGTTTCAAAATCAGGAAAGCCCTGCAAAGCATCCATGTAAGTGTCGAGCTCATAATTCAAACAACATTTCAATTTGCCGCATTGTCCTGCGAGTTTTTGCGGATTCAACGACAGTTGCTGGTAACGTGCTGCCGAAGTATTGACGCTGCGGAAATCCGTCAGCCATGTCGAACAGCAAAGTTCGCGGCCACATGAACCAATTCCACCCAAACGTGCCGCTTCCTGGCGGAAACCGACTTGTTTCATCTCAATCCGTGTACTGAATTCACGCGCAAATTCCTTAATCAACTGACGGAAATCAATACGGTCTTCGGCGGTGTAATAGAAAGTTGCTTTTGATCCGTCGCCTTGGAATTCGATATCCGAAATCTTCATCTGCAGTTTCAAATGAATCGCAAATTCGCGTGCTTTCACCTTCATATTCTCTTCCTTATCACGCGCTGTCGACCAGATGTCGATGTCTTTTTGGGACGCTTTCCGGTAAATTTTCGCAATGTCAGCGGCTTTGTGGTTGGCACCTTTTTTCTTCATCTGGATTTTCACCAGTTCACCCGTCAACGTGACAATCCCGATATCATGTCCCGGGGATGCTTCGGTCGCGACAATATCGCCGATGCTCAAAGTCAGTTTCTCCGTATTCCTGTAAAATTCCTTACGCCCGTTTTTGAAACGCACCTCGACACAGTCAAAAGGCGCTTCGCCATTGGGAAGGCTCATGTTGGAAAGCCAGTCAAAAACCGTCAGCTTGTTGCAGCTGTCCGTTCCGCAGGTTCCATTATTTTTACAACCCTTAGGCGCTCCGCCATCAGAAGTTGAACAACTTGTACATGCCATAATCTATATGTAGTGTCGCGACTCGCGCAACTTAAGTTCTTAAAACGTTTTGTGCGTAAAGATAGTATTTTTAGTCATAAAGTTGTAAAGTCGAAGGTCAAAAGTCAAAGGCCACGAATTCACGAATTTTATGGTTAATTCATGAATTCGTGGCCTTTTTTTTGGGAGCTGTTTCCCGCTATCCATTACAATCTTTTTTCGCAAAAAGCTCAAAAAGGATTTCCATTTCTATCGGGGCTAGGCTTTCCCGGTATTAATCGACTTTGTATAATTTATCCGACAATCGAATCCTAAACGACAATTTCAACGACACATAATCCCCAACAATAGCCTTTTCCGAAACTTTATCATTGACGAACATTTCAGCCACAGCCAATTCTTCGTTTCCTGTCGTCGGACCGTTGATAAGGATTTTATCGCCGATTTTCAATTCATTTTCTTCGACCAAAAATTGCCCGATTGAAGCTTTTGGGAAGAAATGGATGCCCTTTCCGACGTAAGTCTTTTTGATTTTGGAAGTCTTGACTTTTAGTTCCCGGCTCTTTTCTCCAACTTCTGAAACCCTGGCATTTTCATGCGCAACATTTTTAAATGTCAGTTTATCGGATTTCCCTTTCTTGAAAATCTTATTCCCGTTCATGATGCCTTGGCGAATCGCTTTTTGCTCGTCTTCCGGCAAATGAACAATGTCGACACATTCTGCCGAGCAACAGCCTTCCATCGACTTTTTGCAATCTTCGCACTGGATGAACAGCAAATGGCAGCCTTCGTTCGCGCAATTCGTATGCACATCGCAGGGTTTTCCACATTGGTGGCATTGCGAAACGATATCATCGGTGATTCTTTCGCCCAAACGGTGGTCGAACACGAAATTCTTTCCGATGAATTTGCTTTCCAAACCTTCAGCTTTGACCTGGCGCGCATATTCAATGATGCCGCCTTCCAATTGGTAAACATTTTCAAAACCTTTGTGCTTGAAATAGGCCGACGCTTTCTCACAACGGATGCCGCCCGTGCAATACATCAATAGTTTTTTATCAGATTTGTGTTCAGCGAGTTGCTCTTCGATAATCGGCAGCGATTCGCGGAACGTATCGACATCGGGTTTGATCGCTTGTGTAAAATGCCCGATTTCACTTTCGTAATGGTTGCGCATGTCGACGACGATCGTATCCGGATCTTCGAGCATTTGGTTGAATTCGGCGGCCTTTAAATGGATTCCAATGTTTGTAGCATCAAAAGTATCGTCGTTTAATCCGTCGGCGACAATCTTATCGCGGACTTTTATCGTGAGTTTCAAAAACGAAAAATCATCGTGCTCGACAGCAATGTTCAGGCGGATGCCTTTCATGAAATCATATTTTTCGATGGTTTCCTTGAATTCATAGAAATGGTCGGCGGGCAAAGACAATTGGGCATTGATGCCTTCATGGGCGACATAAATCCGTCCTAAAACCTCTAATGGATTCCAGGCCAGGAACAGTTCGTCGCGAAATTGTTTTGGGTTTTCGATTTGCGCATAAGCATAAAACGACAAGGTCAGTCGTTGCTTTCCGGCATCGTCAATCATGACGGCACGTTCTTCTGCGCTTAAAGTGTTGTACAGTTGCATGCTATAAACAGGTTAAGTTGAGAATTTATTTGACGGCAAAGGTAAAGGAAAATTACAAAGCCGCAAAGTTTTCGAAATGCCTAGCCCTGATTGCAGTGGAAATCCTTTTTTGCAAAAAAAGATTGAAACGGAAAGCAGGAGAATTGCTCCCATAAAAAAGCCACCTATTACAGTGGCTTAAATTTTTATAGCCACAGATTCACAGATTAGAAAGTAAAAATCTGTGAATCTGTGGCAAAACTTTTAACAGAATTCCGCGTAAGCGTCTTTCAAATTGTCGGCAATGAGTTCTGCCGGACGGCCTTCGATGTGGTGGCGTTCGAGCATGTGCACCAATTCACCATCCTTAAACAGCGCAACGGCTGGCGACGACGGCGGGAAAGGGAACATGAATTGCCTTGCCGAATCGACGGCTTCTTTATCTACACCGGCAAAAACAGTCACCAAATGGTCCGGTTTTTTGTCGGCATGCAAGCTCATTTTAACGCCTGGGCGCGCGTTTCTTGCAGCACATCCGCAAACGGAATTCACGACCACTAAAGTCGTTCCCGATTTTGCAATCGCGTTTTCAACAGCGCCTGCAGAGTATAATTCTTCAAAACCGGCATCGGCCAATTCGGCGCGCATTGGGTTTACCATTTCTTCTGGATACATAATCTTTTAATTTAAGGTTGAAAGTTATCGGGGCAAAGTTACGAAGCGGCAATTGATAATCGACAATTTATAATGGATAATTAACATAACCGGATAGCCGTTGCCTATTTAAAAATCCTTTTAAATAGGGCGGATATGAAAAGGCCTTTCGGGCATTTCCAAATGATTTTCAAATCTTCGGCTAATGACGTTTCCTCGTCTAAAAATTTAAGAATTGATGCGGTTTTTCCTTTTTCGAAAAGCGCTGAAAAGATGGAACTTCCGAGTTGGTTTTTGGCAGCTAAAATATCCAATAACAATAAGTCATAAAATTGGAATTTGGAGTTTTTATGGAATTTAGACAAGTCATTTTCGGTTAAGAGAAAATCGATTAAGGCTTTGGATTTTTTTATGGTGTTCTTAAAAGTATAGCCCGTGCTCGCTTTGGTCCAGCCGCCGGCAGAACCGATGTTCAGGATATTTTTGGTGTTGTTTTCCCAAAAATGGAATGACGTCATCGGGATGTTTCCGTGTTCCTTTTCGAGGATTTCATATTCGGAAATGCCGAGGTTTTTGATGTAATCGGAAATGCCGTTTTCGTACTCTGACGTTGGGAGCAAGTCTTTTGAGAACAACGTATATTCGATTAGCGCTTCGGTTTCTGAAGTCGGCAAAACATACATGAAACGCGTATTTCCTTTTTGTTCAATCGAAAAATCCATGAATGTTGCGACGTCTGGATTGAAAACGGCTTCCTTGCTTTTGATGAACCAGCCAATAAAATGCTGCCGTAATACCGGATATTTATTTTGGCTTAAAGTCAATGCAGGATTGAAAATGCTGTTGAAACATTTGCCGCAGGTAAAGGAATGGTTTTGTAAACGGACCAAAACCAATTGTCCGTCATCATGAACGTCAATGACTTTTTCGTTGATGAAAGTGATATTTGAATGTTGCGAAAGCGTGTCAAATATGAAAGCGTAAAAATCCAGGCCACGGATCATTTTGTATTGGTATGGCTGCAAATCCAAAATGCGCTTGAAATGATTATTGGCAAACAACGCCGAATCCCATTTTTGTGAAACGATGTCTTCAAATTGCTGCGCCAGTTCGCTATCGCCCGGGTCACCGTTTGGCGTTTCCCAAAAACACCACGTCCGGTCGTTGGTTTTCTTCAAACTTTCGTCAATCAGCAAAATCGATTTATCGGCAAATTTCTCCGAAACTGCCATGCGATTGACCGTCATCAAAGCGGATAATCCGGCGCCGGCAAAAATGTAATCGTAATGCTTCATTGGAAAATTAAAGCCTAAAGATAGTTTTTATAAGCGAAAGGAAAATCCGGCCGATGCAAAATAATCGGGCGCGTTTTCCGTCATCCCGAAACCGCCCGAAGCGTCAATCATAAAATTGTCGGAAATGAGATAAGTCAACCCTGTGTCAAAACGATGGTCGGCTTTGTCATTTTGTGGCGCAAAACCGTAGACTTCAAGAAAAGTGTTCATTTTATTCGTCAGTTCAATTCCCAGACTCATTGTATAGGCGAATGTCGCTTCGGGAGAAACACCATCCCATTCGGCGCCCAAATTATAACTGAGATTGACTTTGTCGGATAATGTATGCTGCATGCTAAAGCGGAATTCCGTCGCGTAATAATCAGCTCTCAATTCCTTTGAAGCCAAATCCGGAATCAACAAATGTCCAAGAAAAGAAGTTTTTGGAAGAATGCCTTTTTCTTCTGCAAGCTTGACTTTAAAACCCACTAAAACCGGATTCAGTCCTGAGATTTTGTCATCGCCAAATTTGTTGGTCGTGTATTCCGTAATCAGCCGCAATTCAAAATTGCCGTTGACGCCATATTTAAAAAGAACCGTTGGCGATAGAGTTGACGATTCATCTTCATTGGCTTTTTCATATGAAAAACCGGTTTCCATCTGGAATGTGCCTTTTGGGATAATTGTTGGCGTTTCTGTCTGGTCTGGACGATCGGTTTCTATCGGCTCTGGTTTGTTAGTTTCCTGGGAGAAAATCTTTGGGGAAAGCGACAATAAAGCGACCAATATAAATCTGAAAACAGTTTTCATAATATTTAAATTTAGACAAATCTAAAAATAAATTTTGAATTACATAAAAATAATGTATTTTTGAATGGCTAAAAAAAGAAACAACATGAATGGCAAATCTTTAGAGGAAGTAAACCAATCGGTTTCCGCACAGAATAAAACATCGACTTTCCGCAAAATACTCGCCTTTTTCGGCCCGGCATATCTCATCAGCGTCGGCTATATGGATCCCGGAAACTGGGCGACCGATATTGCCGGCGGCAGCCAGTTCGGCTATGCGCTGATTTGGGTTTTATTGATGAGCAACATCATGGCGCTGCTGTTGCAAAGCCTCAGCGCACGACTCGGGATCGTCACACAGCGCGATTTGGCGCAGGCTTCGCGCGAAACGTATTCGAAGTTCATCAACTACATTTTATACTTCCTGGCCGAAATTGCGATTGCCGCATGCGACCTTGCCGAAGTGCTCGGAATGGCGATCGGATTGAATTTATTGTTCAACATTTCGCTGATAGATGGCGTGATGATTACAGTGCTTGATACTTTTTTGCTGTTGTTCCTGATCAATAAAGGCATCCGGAAAATGGAAGCGTTCATCATTGCATTGGTTGCTATTATTGGGATGTCGTTCATTTTTGAAATGATTTTTGCCGAGCCGGAAATGCCTAAAATTTTAGCGGGATTGGTGCCGTCGCTTCCTGGCGAAGCGGCTTTGTATATCGCCATCGGGATTATCGGTGCGACGGTCATGCCGCACAATTTATACCTGCATTCCTCATTGGTACAGACGCGAAAATTCGACCGTACCAAAACAGGCGTCAAGCAGGCGCTCAAATACAATTTTATCGATTCGGCGATTGCGTTGAACCTTGCTTTTTTTGTCAACGCCGCGATTCTGATATTGGCAGCTGCGACATTTTACAAAAATGGTTATTTCAACGTCGCCGAAATCCAGGATGCGCACCGATTCCTTGAGCCGCTGCTCGGAACCAAATGGGCGCCAATCTTATTTGCCGTCGCATTGATTGCCGCAGGACAGAGTTCCACGATTACGGGAACATTGGCGGGCCAGATTATCATGGAAGGCTACCTCAATTTGCGCATCCAGCCATGGGTTCGACGCATCATCACGCGTTTGATTGCGATCGTTCCGGCAGTGATTGTCATTTCCATTTTTGGTGAAGGCGTGACGGGAAAAATGCTGATCTTGAGCCAGGTCATTCTGAGCTTACAACTCGGATTCGCAATCATTCCGCTGATCCATTTTGTCAGCGACAAAACCAAAATGAAGGGATTTCACATCGGCAGGACAACGCAGGTTGCGGCCTGGCTCATCGCCGCGATTATCGTTTCGCTGAATGCCAAACTTGTTTTTGACGAAATTACGGGATGGCTCGAAACGTCTGAACACCCGGTCATACTGTGGTTTACCGTTGTGCCGTTGGCCATCGGATTTTTGATTTTGCTGTTGTACATCGTGTTCAAGCCGTTTTTCACGAAGTCCAAAAGCGACATCCAAAACCATTCACCGCACAGTCTGAAACTGAAAGTCGGTTCTTCAGGAGTTTATGCGAAGAGAAATATTGCCGTTGCGGTCGATTTTTCCAAAGCCGATGAAAATGCGCTCAACAACGCCTTTGCGTTCGGTGGCGAGGAAGCGACTTATACGCTGATCCATGTTGTCGAAACGGTTGGCGCCATTCTCTATGGAGACAGCATTGAAGACCACGAAACGTCAATCGATGAAAAATTGTTGTCGGAATATAAAGAAATCCTGATGTTGAAAGGCTACAATGTGCATACGCAATTGGCGTTTGGCGAACCTTCCAAAGGCATCCCGAAAATCGTCAACGAAGGCAACTTTGATGTTTTGGTCATGGGCACGCACGGCCATACAGGTTTCAAGGATTTGGTTTTTGGGACAACGGTCGACAAAGTGCGCCATAGGATTGATATTCCATTGTTCATTGTAAAGAATCAGCCCTAGCCCGGATAGAAGCGGAAATCCTTTTGAGCAGCTTTAGCGAAACAAAAGATTGCAGCGGATAGCCGGAATAGCTTCAAAATCACAACCCATCATTCACAATTGAAATGACTTTCTCAGAAGAAAATTACCTCAAGACGATTTACCACCTTTCCGTTTCCGCCGAAGCCGGCGTAACAACCAATGCCATCGCTGAAATGATGGAGACAAAAGCGTCGTCGGTGACCGATATGCTGAAGAAACTCGCCGAAAAAAACCTGATTGTCTATGTCAAATACCAAGGCGTTTCGCTGACCGACAAAGGATTGCTGTCTGCTAAAATGATTGTCAGGAAACACCGCTTATGGGAAGTTTTCCTGGTCGACAAACTCGATTTTTCGTGGGATGCAGTTCATGACATCGCCGAACAATTGGAGCACATCAAATCGGAAGCGCTGATCAACAAACTCGATGATTTTCTCGGAAACCCGACCGAAGATCCGCATGGCGACCCAATTCCGGATGCAAAAGGGCGCATTGTAAAAGTTGAAAAGCAGTTGTTGTCGGAGTGCCATGAAAACCAGGTCGGTATTTGCGTCGGTGTCAAAGATTCGTCATCCGAATTCCTCAAATACCTTGATAAGAATGGGATTGCGTTGGGTTCAAAAATAGAAGTCTTAACGAAGGAAAGCTTTGATTTGTCGTTGAAAATAAAAGTCGACGGCAAGGAATTGTTGGTGTCGCATAAAATTGCGTCGAACCTATTTGTAAAAATGGCTTAATGGCAGCCGCAGTCGTCACTGCCACAGTCTTTTTTGCTTTTCTTTTTCCAGAAAAACTTCTTCGCCAAGAAGAAAATGGCAAGTGCCAATGCGGTAAAAGCGATGATTTGCTGTATCATGGTTTTAGTAATTGGTAAGCGATCAGAGCAACAACATAAGCAAATCCGCTCATAAAAACCAGCTGGGCGAAAGGCCATTTCCAGGTATTGGTTTCCTTTTTCGTCACAGCGAGCGTACTGGCGCATTGCATCGCAAAGGCATAAAACAGCAGTAATGAAATCCCGGAAGCGAAATTGAAGACTTTTTTGCCTCCGGGTGTGACTTCAGCGGCCATTTTGTTTTTTATAGGTTCTTCATTATCGGTGTCGCCAACGCTGTAAATCGTCGCCAGCGTTCCGACAAAAACTTCCCTTGCGGCAAACGAGCTGATGATGGCAATCCCGATTTTCCAATCATAACCCAAAGGCGCAATCACAGGTTCGATGCTTTTACCCATAATCCCGATATAAGAATTTTCGAGTTTGTAGGCATTGACATCGTACTGCAAACTCTGCGGCGTAAATGAGATGTCTTTCGCCAAATAGTCCTTTAATATGATTTCGTCGGCATGGTCAAAATCTTTCCCCGGGCCGTAAGAAGCCAGAAACCACAATACAATCGATATCGCAAGAATGATTTTTCCGGCACCAAATACGAAAGCTTTGGTTTTCTCAATGACGTTAATCGCAACATTTTTGAAAAGCGGCAATTTGTAGTTCGGCATTTCAATGACAAAGAAGGTTTTGCTTTTTATTTTTAGGATTTTGTTCAGGATGTAAGCCGAAAAAATCGCCATCCCGAATCCGAGTAAATACAACAGCATCAATGTCAATCCCTGTAAATTCAAAACCCCGAAAACGCGTTTTTCGGGAATGACCAAAGCAATGATGATTGCATATACCGGCAATCTCGCTGAGCAAGTCGTAAATGGCGTGACCAAAATCGTAATCAGGCGTTCTTTCCAGCTTTCGATATTACGCGTTGCCATAATCGCCGGAATCGCGCATGCCGTTCCCGAAATCAACGGCACGACACTTTTACCGCTAAGCCCGAAACGGCGCATGATTTTGTCCATCAAAAACACGACACGGCTCATATAACCGCTTTCTTCCAATATCGAAATGAACAGGAACAAAAACGCAATTTGCGGAATGAATATCAAAATACCGCCGATTCCCGGAATGATGCCCTGCGAAATCAGGTTGGTCAATACGCCTGGCGGAAGATTCGAACTCGTATATGAACCCAAAGCCGCGAATGTCGAATCGATAAAATCCATTGGCAACGCCGACCAACTGAAAATGGACTGAAAAATCAGGAATAAGATCGCGAAGAAAATCACATAGCCGAAAAATTTATGCGTCAGGATTTTGTCGAGCTTGCTGCCGAAATCCTTGGCTACGGAAGTATCGATTTGCAATCCGGCTTTCAACACGTCATTGATGAATTGGTATCGCTTGATGGTTTCCTTTTGCTGCAACCGTTTTAAGTCGGAATGTGATTTCGTAAACGTGCTGCGGATTTCATTCCGCTCTAGATTCAGGAAATTCACGTCCTGCGTAATCACGAGCCAAAGTTTATACAACAGTTGGTTCGGGAAAGCTTTCCGCAAATTATTAAAATAGTCCGGGTCGATGACCGATGCGTTCATGCACGGTTCAGTCGACAATGTTTTATAAGATACGATGAGGTTTTTGAGTTCGTCAATCCCGGTTCCTTTTCGCGTACTGATCAGCGCGATTTTGGTTTTCAATTGTTCTTCTAAATGCGGAATATCGAGCGAAATTCCTTTATACGCCATGCGATCGGACATGTTGATGACCAATATCGTTGGGATTTCAAGGTCTTTGATCTGCGTAAAAAGCAACAGATTCCGCTTCAGGTTTTCGACATCGGTGACAACAATGGCCACGTCTGGATAGAGTTTGTCGTTTTTGTTCAGCAGCAATTCAATGACGACATTCTCGTCAATTGAGCTCGCATTCAAACTGTAAGTTCCGGGCAAATCGAGGATGTTGGCCTTGACATTGTGCGGCAGTTTGCAGAACCCGATTTTCTTCTCAACGGTAATTCCGGGATAATTCCCAACCTGCTGTTTCAGTCCGGTCAGTTCATTAAACACCGAAGTTTTCCCGGTATTCGGGTTCCCGATTAAGGCGACATTGATGTTTTCGTTGCTCATTATTGGCCGATGATTTCCACGGTAATGTTTTTTGCGGTTTCAATCCTGATGGCGAGATGCGACCCATTGACGTCAAGGTATAACGGATCGCCAAATGGCGCAATCTGCAAAAGTTCGACAATATTTCCCGGCAGACAACCCATTTCCAGCAGTTTCAGCGGAATGGTTTCAATATCGAAGTCGAGGATTGTGGCTTTGTCGCCAATTTTTAGGGAATCTATCGTGGTTTGCAATGCTTATTTAGATTGAATAAAAAGCAAAATTAGTGATTTAATTGTTATTGGGAGCAGAACTTCGTATGTTTTAGGAGCTGATGTCCTGCTTTCCGCTGCAATCTCTGCGAGGATTTTCGCTGCAATCAGGGCTGGAAAATGAGCGATTGATTTTTTCAAATGTTCAACCTTTAGTTGTCATCACTTTCACTGAGCCAATTGATATCGTCAATCAATCTTTTGATATCGTCTTTATTCGTGCCGTCATAAAATCCGCGGACACGCCGTTTCGCATCGACCAGCACAAAGTTTTCCGTATGCACCATATCATATAATTCGTCCGGTTTTCCGAGTTTCACCGCGAGATACGATTTCCGCGCCATGGTATAAATATCTTTTTTATCGCCGGTAACCAAATTCCATTTGCTGTCGATCACGCCTTTTTCAATCGCGTATTTTTTCAATACCGGAACGCTGTCAATTTCGGGCAAAACGGTATGCGACAACAGCATGACTTTCGGATTGTTTAAAATGGCTTTTTGCACGTCGGCCAAATTCGCCGTCATTTTCGGGCAGATCGAACCGCAGGTCGTGAAGAAGAAATCGGCGACATAAATCTTGCCTTCGTAATCTTTCTGGGTGATGGTTTTCCCATTTTGGTTGGTAAACGAAAAATCTGCAATCGTATGGTATTTGCTGACGTATTGCACCGTGCTGTCGACCAGTTCAGGATTGACCATCGACGGATTGTAAATCGGAAGCGACTTTTTTGGCTTTAGTGCCACATAAAAAAGGGAAATGGCAATTACAGAAAATACCGACATGGCAATAAAGAATATCCGGTACTTTTTCACGAAAGACAACATGGGAAATTTTTTTGCAAAAGTACGCAAATGTGGATTTGTGTAACAATTTTGGGCAAAGTAATTCATATATGGGAATTTAACAGAATTTAAAAGTGAAATCGATATTTTTGTAATTAACTAAACCACCTTAAAATGAAATTCAACTGCAACAGACTGATTTTGGTCGCCCCATTTTTGGCGGGAATAATGCCAATCCAAGCACAGGAAATCCCCAAAAAACCTGGCATTAACATGTCGATGATGGACAATAACATCAAACCCCAAAACGATTTTTTCCGATTCGTAAACGGAACCTGGTATGACAAAACCGAGATTCCGGCCGACAAAACACGCTGGGGAAGTTTTGACGAACTGCGCCAGAAAACAGACAAGGATGCGCTTGATATCCTAAAAGATGCCGCCGCAAACCCAAAATACAATTCTTCAACCGACCAGGGAAAAGCGGTCAATTATTATAAATCCATTATGGATACTGTTGCCCGAAACAAACAGGGAACAACACCAATCAAACCATATCTTGCCAAAATCGACGCGATAAAGAATGTCAAGGATTTGCAGACATTGATGACAGAAATGGAACCATATGGCGGCATCGGATTTTTCGGCGTCGGTGTCGATGCGGATGAAAAAGACAGCAACAAAAATATCGTTCGCGTCGGTTTGGGAAGCCTTGGCCTGCCGGATAAAGATTATTACACTTCCGAAGATGCCGATTCAAAAGAGAAGCGCGCGAAATACGTTTTGCATGTCACGAGAATGCTCCAGTATTTGGGAGACAGTCCGGCTGTAGCGAAAGTAAATGCTGAAAAAATCCTGGCTTTCGAAACGGAACTGTCCAAACCAAGATTGGACCGTGTCGAAAGGCGCGACAGCAGGAAATCATACAACCCGATGTCGATTGCCGATTTGCAGAAACTGATGCCGGCAATCAATTGGAACCAATATCTTTCTGGTGTTGGCATGCCAAAACTCGATACGGTTATCGTATCACAACCGAAATACATGGCAGCATTGCAAAGCCTTTTGACCCAAAACAAAGTCGACGATTGGAAAGCCTACATGCGCTGGACATTATTGAATCGCGCATCTGGCCGTTTGTCGACCGATATTGAAACTGCCAACTGGGAATTCTACGGCAAAACCCTGACCGGCGCGATCAAACAACGTCCACGTGAAGAAAGGGCATTGCAAAACGTAAACGGATCGATTGGCGAAGCTTTAGGAAAATTATACGTCGACCAAAAATTCCCGGCTGAAGCCAAAGCCAAAGCCGAGAAAATGATCCGCAATGTAATCCGCGCCTACGAAACAAGAATCAACAAACTGACCTGGATGTCGCCTGAAACCAAGAAAAGCGCAATCGAAAAACTGCATAAAGTCACCATCAAGATCGGCTATCCTGACAAGTGGAAAGATTATTCGGCACTCGTCATGAAAAGCCCGACTGAAGGCGGCAGTTTTTATGACAATTCAAAAAATACCGCAGCATGGAATTACAAGAAAGACTTGGAAAAATTAGGAAAGCCGGTCGATAAAACCGAATGGGGCATGTCGCCGCAAACGGTCAATGCTTATTACAATCCTTCGTACAATGAAATCGTATTCCCTGCCGCAATCCTGCAGCCGCCGTTTTATGATTACAAAGCGGATGAAGCTGTCAATTATGGTGGAATCGGAGCCGTAATCGGGCATGAGATTTCACATGGTTTTGACGATTCAGGCGCAAGATATAACGCTGACGGAAATCTTGTCGACTGGTGGACAGCTGAAGACCTGAAACAATTTTCAGCATTGGGTGCGGCGCTTGCCGACCAATACAGTGCGTTGGAACCGCTTCCGGGAACACATGTTGACGGAAAGTTTACGTTAGGTGAAAATATCGGCGATTTGGGAGGTGTCAACTCCGCTTACGACGGATTGCAATTGTACCTGAAGGAAAACGGAAGCCCGGGATTGATTGATGGTTTCACGCCCGAACAGCGTTTCTTTATTTCATGGACGACAATCTGGCGTTCCAAAATGCGCGACGAGGCAATCAAAAGTCAGGTCAAAACCGATCCGCATTCGCCGGGAATGTACCGCGCTTATATCCCATTGCAAAATGTGGATGCTTTTTATCAGGCGTTCGACATTAAGAAAGGCGATGGCATGTATGTCGAACCTGCGAAGAGAGTCAAAATTTGGTAATTTCTTACCATCTCAAAATACAAAAACCCTGAATCTTTTCAGGGTTTTTCATTTACGGCAATGTCGAAAATTGGTAATCCAAAGTGTCGATTAATTTTTTTGAATCGATGATTTTGCCTTTGGATTTTTTGGAATGGTCGAATTTGGGCAAAGCCAATTTTAAATCAATAGCTTTCTGCACATAATAAATTTCCCTTGTCGGGTGAAAAGGAAAGGCGGCGTTAAAAATATTGTTCCATGCGTTTTTTTTAATGATTTCCAGGATAATGCCAATACAGTCATTGCCGTGAATCAGGTTGATTGGCGCGTCGGGATTTTCGAGGTTTTCTTTTCCGGCGAGGAAATTTACGGGATGACGGTTTTCACCAACCAGTCCGCCAAATCGCAGGATGGTGGTTTCAAAATTCGGATTGTCTTGTAGTAATTTTTCGGATTCAATCAATTGTTTTCCGCTTTCCGTTTCCGGGTTAGCGATGGTTTCTTCCGTGACCACCGAATCGCCATCCGCATAAACCGCTGTCGAACTGATAAACAATACTTTCTTAATGCCGGAATTTTCGACAAACGGAACCAGCATTTTTATTTTGCCGCCAAAACTTTCGCTGTTTTCACTGCGCAACTTTGGCGGGATGTCAATGATTAATATGTTGGAATTTGCCAAAAATTCAATAATGTTTCCAGCAATACCATTTGCCGAAAGCGCAATGAGATATGGTTCAATTCCGCTGTTTTTTAACAACGGCAATTTATTTTCACTGGTCGTCGAACCTTTTACGGCGTTTCCGTTTTTTAGGAAGGCTTCCGCCAAAGGCTGTCCGAGCCAGCCGCAGCCGAGGATGCTAATTTTCTGTTGAAGCATCCTGAATTGTATCCATTGTTTGGGTCGGTGTTTCTGTCGCCGGCATGGTTACCGGAACCGGCACAAGCGGTTTTTCAGCTCTTGGCGAAGCCCTTATCTTTTGCATGATGATTACGGCATCGTTGAGTACGAAAGGCATCGGCATCATCAACGGCTTTCTTTTGGCCATGCCGAATGCTGGATTGGTCACCAAATCGAACGACGATTCCAACAGTTCCATATCCAGAATCGCATTTTTATTGATGCTGAATTGCAGCTCCAGCGGTTCGTTATTGACCACATAATAACTCAGAATTCTTTCACTGTTGCGTTTGTATAAAGACCCTTTTTGGTTGATGTGCGAAGCGCCATTGGCTTTCAGGTTGTAAATGGCCAGGTTTTCATTGGCGGAAATATCATATCGATTGACCGTACGGTTTGGCGAAATTTTAATTTTCAGGTAACGCTGGTTGCCCATCACGGAATCCATCAGGAACTCAATCGTTGGCTGTGCCAGTGGTTTAATTGGCGCATCAGTCGAAAAAGTGAATTTTGTGGCATATTTGCTGAACAACGGAATCGTGTTTAGTTGATTGGCATTGTTCGGGTTGTCGCCGAGGTATTTTTTTGTCCATTCATCCGGATTGACATCATATGTCGCCCAGCTGGCTTTGTCCTTATCGGCATCGTAAATATAAACAAGGCTGTTTGGTTTGGCTTTGCCATTGTTGTAATCGGACTGCAGGTGCGCATTGACAAAAAATCCAATCGACAGCAAGAACATCCCAAAAGCCCAAAATCCTTTCTTGTTGAACGACCCGAAAATCGGCAGCAGCAACCCAAAAACCAAAATGGTCAGGATAACACTTCCAAACAGGATTTTCAACCCAAGCCCAATTGGGAACATCCAGATAAATGGGACCAAAAGAATCAGTGACGGAATGCAAAAAATGACATTAAAGAACGTATTTGTCTTTTGTGTCAGTACAAACCAGGCAAGCATCAACAACGCACAAAAAACCGGAATGACAAAAAATGCCGCACCGGGAAGCCAGATCGCGACCGCCAGATTGATCAGAATCCACAAAAACAACGGCGCAATGGAATAACTCATGACGATGTTTTCGGCGACTTTTTTCCTATAGAACAAAAAGGCGATTCCAAGGCTCATGAAAATGAACGAAAACATATAAGAATGTCCATTATACGTAAATCCCTGCAAAATGTCGTTGTACTGCGGATAAATCACAAGCAGGCATTTCCATCCGAAATACCCAACCAATCCCGCAACAATCAGCGCACCAAACAAATTCAAAAATCCTTTTCCGATTTCTTTGATCACCAAAGCCCTTTTCCCGATTCCGATGAATACAAAAAACAGGAACAGCACAATGGCGACAATCAACATCGGATAAATCCATGAGAAGGGATAACTGATAAAGTTGAATGGCGTACTGAAATACACATCGTCTTCTGTTGTTGTCAGCGAACCCAAATCGGCATTCGACAAATAGCCCAACAATGGCATCAGATAACTGCCTTGATGTGCCAGCGAAGTATGGTCTAAATGGTCAATATCATCCTGCGCAGTATGGTAATTGAAATGGCTGTCGATGTAAGCAAAATTGAACCCCTGGATTTTGCCCTGTTGGCGGAAAACAGTCAGGTCGGTGTCGTTTGGCAACATTTTATAAATGCTGTACATCAATGAATTGGCCACCGGATATTTTGGATTGGCTGCCGTAAATTCCTTGACCATCTCTGCATTTCCCTGATTGACTTCCATGAACATGTATGCCGGACCGGAAGAGCCGCGGGCTTCAAAATTCAAGGCCACGCCAACATCTTTTGCCCATCCGTTTTTCGTCACAAAAAGCGCCGCGCCGTTCAACCCAAGTTCTTCCGCATCGGTAAAAAGAATAATGATGTCGTTTTTATGGGGTGTTTTGTTGTGCAGGAACACGCGAATACTTTCCAATATTGTCGCCACACCGGAAGCATCGTCGCTCGCGCCATGCGAATAGGAATGCGGTGCACTGTCATAATGTGAAAGCAGCAATAGCGCTTTTGAGTTGGCCGTGCCGTCAATCCGCGCCATGATGTTTTTCGACTTCGCAAGATTTCCCCATTCAGTTAACGTTGTGCCTTCTTGTATGGATGTTTCAAGGCCGAGTTTCTGCAGTTCTTTTTCGACGTAAATGGCCACAGCATCGTGGTTGGCCGACCCCACATAATGCGGTTTTGCCGCCATTTCCGCGACATGCTGCAAAGCTCTTTTCGTCGAGAATTCAGACAATGGCTCGTCGTCTTTCGAAACCCATTGCGGCATCATGGCAAAGAAAATCCAGCCGATCACCCCGATGATGAATATTGCTGATAATAACGTGTCCTGGTTTTTTTTCATTTGTAGGGGAATGAAGGTTAGGATTCTTTTTTGACTAAAATATAAAAATCGTTTTCGAGCGGCATATAGCCTTGGTCGTATAAAAAATAATAGGTGTTTCCTGTTTTTGTCTGGTAAATGTTCGTGAAATAATCAAAGTCAAAGCCTTTGCCGGTGAGTTTTGATTTTGCCATTTTGGTTTTACCCTCGGCATTCAGTTCCGACAAAATGCGGTAGTTCTTGCGCAGCCTGTTGTTGATGTTGCGCATAAAATTATTGCTGTCCTTATTGATTTTGTTGTTGTAGGCATTGCGGCAGCCGTCGCTGCAGAATTTTTTATCCTCACGGCCGACGATTTTTTCATTGCATTCCAGGCAGTTTTTCATACGCGCATTTTTTAAAGCGAATGGGAAGTGCTTTTTTTGGTTTCTGAATTCTCCTTTCCTTCAAATGCCTTTGGCATTCACCGAGCTCCTATTGCAAATAGAGTTAAGTAAGGTAATCGGGGCCAAATGGCTGTTTGTTTTTGTATTGGAATGGCCTGAAAAACCCTTGAAACCAACCAAATATAATAATTAATTCCCATTTGCAAACGGTTACAAACAACTACAAACGAAATTAATTACTTTACAACCGAATAATTACGGGAAACCAGTACAATTTTGCACTGTTGGCAAACGGCCATCACGAACATATAAACCATTTAAATCATTAAAAGCCATGAATGCATTAAGAAACAAAGTACAACTGATTGGAAACTTAGGAAACGACCCGGAAATCATCAACCTCGAATCCGGAAAAAAACTCGCCAAATTCAACATTGCCACAAACGAAACCTACAAGGACGACCAAGGCAATAAAATCACAGATACTCAATGGCATCAAGTCGTTGCATGGGGAAAAACGGCAGAACTCATCGAGAAATATGTGACCAAAGGCAAAGAAATAGCCGTCGAAGGAAAACTCACCCACAGAAGTTATGAAGACAAAAGCGGGGAGAAACGTTATATGACAGAAGTCGTCGTCTCCGAATTGCTGCTTTTGGGAAAATAATATCCAATAAAACGGCAGTTAATTCTGCCGTTTTAATTATTATTTAAAGTCCCAAAGCGGAAATGAACTCGGTGATTTTTGCGAAATCCCTAAAATTTTTGTGTTCGACTTTATGGTCGATTTTCTCATGGGCCCAAGTCGTATGGAATGGGATATGAACGGCATGTCCGCCGATGCCCAATACCGGAAGCACATCCGATTTCAGGGAATTCCCGATCATCATGAATTGGTTCGGATTGATGTCAAGGCGTTTGACCAATTTCTGGTAATCGATTTCCTGTTTGTCCGACATCACTTCAATATGGTGAAAATAAGGACCAAGCCCGGATTTCGTGAGTTTCCTGTGTTGGTCGAGCAAATCGCCTTTGGTGGCAACGACCAGTTTGTATTTGCCTTTTAAAGCCTGTAGAGTTTCTTCGACGCCGTCAAGCAATTCAATGGGTTTTTCAAGCAATTCTTTTCCGTATTGGATGATTTTTCCGATGATTTCAATGCTGATTGTACGATTCGAAATGTTCATCGCCGCCTCAATCATCGACAGGATATAGCCCTTGATTCCATAACCGTAAAGCGGCAAATTCTGGATTTCAATGCGGAACAATTCCTGCGACAAACCCTGCTTCGACAAATAATCGCGCATCAGTTCACAGAACTTGTTTTCCGTTTCCTCAAAATACGGCTCGTTGACCCACAGCGTGTCGTCGGCATCGAAGGCGATTACTTTTATGTCCATTTTATTTTTATTTGCCACATTTGAAATTAAAAGGAGGACAGCCAGGGCTGTCAGGTATCTTAATGAATTTGTGCTTTATCTTAATTTATCGTTTCCCCATTCCCAACTTCCGCATCAGGATTGACAAAAACCAGTTTTCCTTCCGCGTTTGTCGTCATCAAAATCATGCCCTGGCTTTCAACACCGCGCAAATTCCTTGGTGCCAAATTGACTAAAACCGTGACTTTTCTCCCAACAATTTCCTCAGGCGAAAAACTTTCCGCAATGCCCGAAACAATGGTGCGGACATCAATTCCAGTGTCGACTTTCAACACCAAAAGCTTGTTGGCTTTCGGCATTTTATCAGCTTCGATAATCGTTCCGACGCGCAAATCCATTTTTGCAAAATCGTCATATTGGATCAAATCTTTCTGTGCTTCCACTTTTTTGTTTTCGTTTTTATTGGCTGTTTTCGTCGCTTCGAGCTTGTCGATTTGCTTTTGGATTTCGTCGTCTTCAATTTTGGAGAACAACAATTCGGCTTCGCCAAGTTTCGTTCCGGGAGACAAAATATGCTGGTCTTTCGCTACTTCTTCCCAATCGTTTACGCTACTCGGGCTTGGATGGATGTTCAGCATTTTCTTCAATTTCGCCGCTGTAAATGGCAGAAAAGGTTCAGACAAAACCGCCAAAGCCGTCGCAATCTGCAAAGCCACAAACATTTGTGTCTTCACGCGCTCCGGATTGTCCTTAAACAATTTCCACGGTTCTTCATCAGCGAGGTATTTGTTGCCGAGACGTGCGACATTCATCAGTTCCATCAAAGCTTCACGGAATCTGTAACGTTCAATCGAACTCGAGATGACCGCAGGATAGGCACGCATTTCCGCTAATGTCTGCGCATCGATTTCAAGATATTCATTCGGCTGCGGAACAACGCCTTCATAATATTTATTCGTCAAAACCACGACGCGATTGATGAAATTTCCAAAAACCGCAACCAGTTCATTATTGTTTCTTGCCTGGAAATCCTTCCACGTAAAATCATTGTCCTTCGTTTCCGGCGCATTCGACGTCAGTGCATAACGCAACACATCCTGTTGGCTCGGGAAATCTTCGAGGTATTCATGCAGCCAAACCGCCCAGTTTTTGGAAGTCGACAGTTTGTTGCCTTCCAGATTCAAAAACTCATTCGCCGGCACATTGTCTGGCAAAATATAACTGCCTTCGGCTTTCAGCATCGCCGGAAAAATCACGCAATGGAACACAATATTGTCCTTTCCTATAAAATGCACAAGTTTCGTATCGTCATTTTTCCAATACGGTTCCCAGTCTTTTCCTTCCCTCGCAGCCCATTCTTTCGTAGAAGAAATGTACCCGATCGGTGCGTCAAACCAGACATACAAAACCTTTCCTTCAGCGCCTTCAACCGGAACGGGAATGCCCCAATCCAAATCTCGGGTCACGGCACGCGGCTTCAGTCCGTCGTCGAGCCATGATTTACACTGACCCAAAACATTCGTCTTCCAGTCCTTCGCATGGTCTTTTAAAATCCAGTCTTTCAGGAAATCGTCATATCGGTCCAATGGCAAAAACCAGTGTTTCGTGTTTTTTAATATTGGCGTTTCGCCGGTAATCGTCGATTTTGGATTGCCCAAATCGGTCGCATTCAACGTCGATCCGCAGTTTTCACATTGGTCGCCATACGCTTCTGGATTGCCGCATTTCGGGCAAACGCCAATGACGAAACGGTCGGCCAGAAACTGCTCGGCCTTCGCATCATACAATTGTTCGGTCGTTTCAACGATGAATTTATCGTCATTGTATAACTTCTTAAAGAATTCCGAAGCCGTATCATGATGGATTTTAGAGGAAGTCCGCGAATAATTGTCGAACGAAATCCCGAAATCCAAAAATGATTTCCTGATAATCCCATCATATTTGTCAATGACCTGCTGCGGCGTAATGCCTTCCTTTTTGGCTTTCATCGAAATCGCGACGCCGTGCTCATCGCTTCCGCAAATAAACGCGACATCTTTCCCCTGCAATCGTAAATATCTCGAATAAATATCCGAAGGCACATAAACGCCCGCCAAATGCCCGATATGAATCGGCCCGTTTGTATAAGGCAATGCCGCCGTGATGGTATATCTTTTTGGATTTTGTAGCATAATTCGGTTTAATTACTTCGTCTGTTTGGGATAATTCCCTCGAGTGACTGCAAAAATAAGCAATAGATTCGGGATTTTTATGGTTTTTATTGGGAGCTGTTTCCGGCTATCCATTCCAATCTTTTATGCTTCGTACCTCAGACATAAAAGGATTTCCATTGCTATCCGGGCTAGGGCATTTTGCGCATATATGTTCTGTCATTCCGACGCAGAGGGAATCTCCTGAAAAAATCATGAAGAGATTCCTCGTTCATCGGAATGACGACAAGAGTCAATTTTATATATTTGTCATACGAATCAATCCGAATGAAAAACCCAAAATTTCTTTTATTGTTGCTGTTCGGACTTTTCATTTCCCAAACCTCACAAGCCCAACGTAAAATGATCACACCCGAATTTCTACAAAAAGGCGATACCGTTGCCATTCTCGCCACCGCAAGGAAAATTGATGAAACCACATTGCAGCCTGCTATAAAATTGCTCGAAAGCTGGGGTTTGCATGTCGTGCTCGGGCGAACCATCGGCAAGGAAGAAAACCAGCTCGCCGGTCCGGATTGGCTCCGCGCCACCGATTTCCAGGAAATGCTCGACAACCCAAAAATCAAGGCGATCTGGGCCGCAAAAGGCGGTTACGGAACGGTCAGGATTATCGACCGCATCGACTTTACCCAATTTAAAAAGAAACCCAAATGGATTGTCGGTTTCAGCGATGTGACGGTTTTGCACAGCCATATCAACAACATGGGCATCGAAACTTTGCACGCCATGATGGCGATTAGCGCGGCCTCGGGAAGTTTGGATGCGATTGAAACGTTGCGCAAATCGTTGTTTGGCGAAAAACTCGAATACCACATCCCAAACCATCTGTTCAACAAACCCGGAAAAGCAAAAGGCGAAATCGTCGGCGGCAATTTATCCGTATTGTACAGCATTATGGGTTCCAAATCTGAAATCGATTATAAAGGCAAAATCCTGTTTATCGAAGACCTCGACGAATACCTCTACCATATTGACCGCATGATGATGAACCTGAAACGCAACGGCTATTTTGATGGCGTCAAGGCGGTCATTGTCGGTGGCATGACGAGCATGAACGACAATGATATTCCATGGGGCAAAAATGCCGAGGAAATCATTCAGGACGTATTGAAAGACTACGATTTCCCAATCATTTATAACTTCCCTGCAGGTCATATCAAAGACAACCACGCTTTGATTCTCGGCAAAACCGTTTCAATTGATGTCAACGCTACCGAAGCGGTCGTCAAATTCGAGTAGCTTAACAAATCCTACGGGAAAACCGTAATTCATATTTCTCGAGATGGGCTTCATTGCCAAATGGCTGAGCACAACGAACTCGGGAAATTAGGCGAGGAAATGGCTGTGGAATTCCTCCGCAGAAACGGCTATGGAATCCTTGAAACCAATTGGTTTTTCCAAAAAGCCGAAGTCGATATCATTGCCCGCAAAGGAAATATGCTCGCCATTGTCGAAGTCAAAACAAGGTCAAGTATTGAATTTGGCCTGCCGCAGGATTTCGTAAAACCCAAAAAAATCCGCCTGCTGGTGAAAGCCGTAGATGAATATGTCGTGGGCAACGGCCTGGATGTCGAAGTTCGTTTCGACATTATTGCCATCAGCAAAGAGAATGGCACTTTTCAGATAACACATTTGGAAGACGCGTTTTATCATTTCTGAGAATTTTCTGATTTAATTGTTAAATTTATCAAAGGTTCTTATTTGAAATGAAAATACTGGGCATAGATTAAAATTATTCTAAATAATAAAAGTTATATTTGGCGACTATAAATTCAAAGAATGAAAAAAATTATCCCCATTTTCTTCCTGTTTTGTTGTGCGGGCCTTTTGGCACAAGGTAAAGTAGCAGAAAAAATCGGTGCACTTCAGGCTGATAAAGCAACTTTCAGGCATTTTTCGATCTTAACCGTTACGAACCCAACTCCAGATGCAGCCATTGACAAAGTTGTTGAAGGTGCAACCTTCGCCAAAATAAAAACACAGCAAGTCAATGAGATTGTGGCCAGCCAATATGAAACCATCGAAGTGGAATTTCCTTATCAAGGACAAAGTGTCGTGGTACAGCTTTATAAAGTTGACCTGTTTGCAGAAGGTTTCCATGCGGATACCGATAAAGCAACGTCAATTGCCTACGAAAAAGGGGTTTATTACCGAGGGATTATAAAAGGCGATGTGACTTCTTTGGTCTCGATGAATTTCTTTAACAACGAGATGAACGGCGTAGTTTCTAATGCCGAAAACAATAATGTGGTGATTGGGAAATTGGAAAAGCAGGGGAATGTTTCGGATTATATCGTGTATTCTGACGCCAAAATGAAAGTGCTCAACCAATTCAATTGCGGCGTAAAAGAAACTGCAATGCACGCACCCGAACCCACAGCCGAGCAATCAAGGGATGCATTGACTACCCGTTGCGCGACTATGTATTTCGAAATTGACAACAATTTGTATGTGCAGAACGGAAGCAGCACAACAACGACCCTGAACTGGATGACTTCAGTTTTCAATAATGTTCAGACACTATATACCAATGATGCCATTACCGTGTCTTTAAAATCTACTTTTATCTGGACCACAGTTGATCCTTATGCAGCATTTGGGGCCAATGCCGAGTCCGTTGACTATCTAATGAAATTTAACGAAGTAAGGCCTGTTTTTGATGGCGATGTCGGGCAATTGGTTGGCATCGATGTTGGCGGTCTTGGCGGTGTCGCCGTAACTATTGGCGGGCTTTGCACTACCGATAATTACAGTTATGCTGACGTGAACTTTGCTTATAGCGCCGTACCAACTTATTCGTGGACAATTGA
>DATHKH010000109.1:0-13607 GCA_035286325.1 Flavobacterium sp. | reverse complement strand
ATATCCATCGGCGATTTCAGCTGATGATTTTATTACTGCCAATCTTAATTTTTCTGGGACATTGTATTTTTGGACGCACCGTTTGGGGATTTCAGGAGGCAATCCAGGACCGGATATGAATAATTTCATCACTACAGATTATGCCATGTATACGCTAATGGGTGGAGTAGGAACACAAGCGAGTGGTATTGGAAGCACAACTCCAACAGGTTTTGTCGCGTCGGGACAAGGATTTTTTGTCGAAGCAGTCACGGCCGGAGATGTGAATTTTACAAATTCCATGAGAAGGAATACAGGGAACGACAATTTTTACAGGGCTTCAACAATACGGGATGAAGCGGTTGAAGTTGCTCAAAAAGACAGGATTTGGCTCAACTTTGAAAATGAAGCCGGATTATTCAGCCAGCAGCTTATCGGATATTCAGCCAATGCGACATTGGGCTTTGACCGTGGCTATGACGGTATTGTCAGCAAGACAGAAAATACAGTCAGCTTTTATTCCTTTATAGGTGAAGATGAATGTAGGATTCAGGGAAGACCGGCTTTTGACAATAATGATGTTGTACCATTGGGCTATTCATCCAATGCTGCCGGAATATTTACCATTGGCATTGATAACAGGGAAGGGCAACTCAACAATCCTGATACCCAAATATATTTGGAAGACAAATTGCTGAACATCATCCATGACCTGAAACAAGGCGCTTATGTCTTCACCACAGGAACTGGAACTTATAACAACCGTTTTGTCTTGAGATACACCAATACGGCATTGGGCACTCCGGATTTTGACAACATCGAAAATAACGTAATCGTTGCCGCTTCAAACGGACAGATCAGGATTAAATCTTATCTTGAAACGCTGAAGAAAGTCACAGTTTATGATATTTCGGGCAGGCAGGTTTTCCAGAAGGATAATCTGGAAGGCAATGAATTCAACATCACTGATGCAGTTTTAAGCCACCAGGCATTGGTTGTGAAGATTGCCCTTGCAAACGGACAAGTCGTCAACAAGAAAATCGTATTTTAAAAAGGAAATTGATTCACAAAAAAAATCCCGCCAATTTCAGCGGGATTTTTCATTTAATCTGACTTAACCCAATTTTTATTCTTTAACGAATTTTTGCATAAATGATTTGCCTGACGCAGACGTCGCCTTTACCAAATATATTCCTTTGCTTAAGCTGGAAACATTTAGTGTAAGGGCATTGCTTTCAAGAACTTTTTGGCCGGTCATTGAAAAAACGGTTACCGAACTTATCTCGATATTATTGGCGGCAACGATGTTCAATTGGCTGGTACATGGGTTGGGATAAACCCCTATAGGATTATTGTTCATGGCCGGATTGTGTATGCCCAATTCAAGATCGTCAATCGTGTATTTCAGGATACCCAAATCGGTCGTGGCAATATAAGCATTGATGGTATTCGCTTCAAAATCATAATCCATCGCATATGACTGGACGTAGTTTAAATCGGATTGGGTAATTGTAGACCAATTGTCTCCGTTGTCAACCGAATAGACAATTGATGCCAGTTCATTGATATTGGCAAAAACACTTCCAACAAGTACGCCGTCATTCAACGGGGAATGTTTTACCCTGCGAACATCAATATTCGGCAACAACGAAGTCCAGTTTTCCGCCGAATCAACAGTCGTAAAAATGCCGATGTTTGAAGCTACTGTCATTTGTGCAGGATTCAAGGGATTAATGGCCATATCCCAAATCAAATCCGAGCCTTCGACAATGGATTCAAGCCCTGATGTTTTTTCAACCCAATTTGTTCCGCCGTCAACCGACTTGAACACTTTTGTTCTTTTCGCGATATAGACCTCATTCGAATTTGCCGGATTAATGGCAATCCCGGTTACAACGCCATCGCCAAATTCATTGACTTCAGGGGTTGTGATATCAGTGGCAATGACATTTCCCAAATCGGTAATGTCGAGTTTTGTCATGCTGCCGCCTTCACCTGAACGCATGGAAATATAGATGATATTGCTGTTGTTCGGGTCGATGGTCAACTCCTGAATGTCATCGGCAAAACTATCAAAAATGTTGGTTTTGGTTGCGCCATAATCGCTGCTGACATTTACATTTCCGCCAAAAAAGCCCATTGAGGCATAAGTAAAGACGCGCCCAGGAATTGCCGGATCGGCAATCATATAATTCTTTTTCGGGTTGAAAGAATCCGGTTGTTCGATTTCATATGCATCGGTCACGCCAGTTGCAATATTTTTGTGCAGACGACCGCCATTGCTGCCATAATATAAATGAACATCACTTCCGTATTTGCCAATGGAAGTGCTGATGACATTGTAGAATTTGGCATGAATCTGCGACAAAGTAGCACCGCCATCTGTAGAAAATTGTGGAAATAGATCTGTTGATATCGCGACTTCGTTTTCATTGAAAGGATTATAAGAAGCATTTAATCCGTAATAATAATCCATCGAAAGGCCAACTGGGTAAACCGTATTTTGCCATGTTGCACCGCCATCGGAACTTCTCGCAATCTCATTTTCCTCAAGCAAAATCATCTTGTTCGGGTTGGGTTGGTTGAAGACAATTTTGGTAATGTTGTTCAGCGTTTCGTCGGTCCACGCAATTGAAACTGGATTCCAGGTCGCGCCATTGTCTGTGGAATGATAAAGGTTTTCCGGATATTCGCCAAAGCTGATTCCGGTGCCAACAAAAATATCGTCATCATCAGAGGGATTGAATGCGATTTGGTCTACCGGAATTCCGGCAATGCTTTCTGCCCAAGTGGCGCCACTGTCTTCAGAAATCAAAAGCCCGCCATCCAATTCGGTGTCGCCATTTCCCCTTGCAAGGAATAATTTTTTGGAATCACTTGGGCTGATAGCGACATTATTGACAAATATATTGTTGTTGTCCAGCGTATAATAAATTTCGGCCCAGTTGGCACCGCCATCTTCAGTAAAAAAAGTCTTTCCGAAATTGGCAAACCCCACAGAAAATCCGGTATCGACCAATATCGTAGTTCCGGCTGCGTCAAAAACGCTGTACGAGCTGATATAACTGGCGCCGGCATCAGGAACATTGCTTGGCGGGACAGGAAAACTTGCCGTTACAGTATGTGTAGCCAAATCGAGGAAATGGATCGCATCGCCTGTTGAAAAAGACAGTGCATTGTTGCCTGGGAGCATTTTCAAGTTGCTTAAAAACGGGCTTCCGGGATAGGAATAAAACAATGTCCAGTTGGCGCCATTGTCGGTTGACACTACAATATGATTGCCTTGGGTCGCGGCATACATTGTATTTTCAATATGAGCATCATAAGTGATATTTTCCAGTTTGCCGTAGTTACTTGAAGCTTCAAAGCTCACCTGCGCCAATGCCGATAAACCGGTATAAAGCAGGAAAGCCGCAATTGTAATTTTTTTCATTTTTGGTTCAGTTTTTTAGTTTTATAAATTTTCAAAAAAACCAACGTAAAATCAAAAATTATGGGCGGACAAAGTGTGACATGTTTCGGGACAAAGTGTGATTTTATAAAGAGGCAAGATAATCGTAGAGGTTGATATTTTCAGGAAGCTCCATTTTTGCAGAAATCCGTTCTTTGCGTTTGCGGCAGGCTTCGGCGGTAACATTCAGCATTGAAGCAATTTCCTTGGTGCTGAGATTCATGTAAATATAGGAAATGAACCGGATGTCGTTTGCGGCAAGGTTTGGGTGTTTTGTTTTTAGCGTTTGCAGAAAAGTATGGTTGACTTCTTCAAAATGAGTAATGAAATTGTCCCATTCGTTATCGGTTTTCAAATGGTTTTTCAAGGTTTTGATATGGCTGACGACCGATGTGTCTTTAGAAAGTTGTGGCAATTCAGACAGTTCGGAAAGCACTTCCTCAATCATCTGGTTTCGCCCTGAAAGGTATAAGGCTTTGGCCGAAAGCTTGCGGTTTCGAGATTCCAGCTCATTTTTCAATCGTTCCAGCTCGAGCAATGCGATGGTTTCTTTTTCGTTGCTGGCACTTTTTTCTTTTTCCAGTTCGAGTGCCAAAATCTGTTCGCTGCGTTCGGCGATGAGTTTTTTCTGTTTGTGCTTGATGGATAAATTGCGGAATGTCAGGATGACAAAAAACACGATGATAATGATGATGGCGATGATGGAATAAAAGAGTTTTCTCTCATTTGCCAATTTTGCCTCATTGAGTGCAATCTCGTTTTTGTAATTCTGGATTTCAAATTTAACTTTGCTGTTTTCAAAAAGCTTCCCGTTTTTTATGGCATCCAATCCCGCATTTGCGGTAATGATCGAATCCTTAAGTTGCAACGCCTTATCATATGCTCTTGCCTTGAAATTCAATTCAGACAAAATATCGAAAACGACAATTTTGGTTTCGAGGTTTGGGTTTTTTTGAAGAATTTTATTGGCATAAGCCGAAGCCAGCTGCAGGTTGTTTTCTTTGAGATAAGATTTGGAAATAATCGTCAATAGTGAAATCCCAACATCATTAAAGTCAAGATCTTTGGTGTTGGCATAGAGGTCTTTTGCTGTGGCCAACGATTGTTTGGTGTTGCCTTCTGACAAATCACAATCGGCAAGCCCAATTTTTGCCAAGGTTACAAACTGTGGCTGGCTGACCAATAAAGGAAGCGATTCATTAAAATAGGCACGGGCCAGTTTTGGCTGTTTGGTTTCATTAGCGACATTTCCGAGATTCATCGCATAAAGTCCCATTTTTAGATGGTCTTTATTTTTTTTGGCAATGTCGTATGCTTTTTTGAAATAATCGTTGGCCTGGTCATACTTCTTCTCCTTTGAATAAAGAATCGCGATATTATTCAGGACAATCATTTCCTGCTGTGGCTCGAGGTATTTCAGGCTGATCGTATAGGCTTCGAGGTAATGGTTGAGCGCTTCGCCATATTCGAGCATCATATAATAGTTGGCCCCGATATTGTTAATGGCGAGAAATTCCTGCTGATGCCAGTTTTTTTTCTCCGCCATTACGCGCGCCTGCGTCAGCAATTCCAGCGATCGCACATGCTCGTTGCGTTGCATGTGTTCAATTCCTTTACGGATGATCGAATCACATTGACCAGTAGTTTGCGCGAAAATTTTGCAGGAAAAGGAAAGGCACAACAGAAACCCCAAAAGAAACAACCTGAGATGACTTTTTTTCTGAAGCATAATTAACAAAAATATCCCCAAAGATAATCATAAGTCAATCATATAAAAACAAAAACTGCCCGAAGGCAGTCTTAATATGGTCAACCGGATGTTTCAATTTCCGCGGTTATTTGTCTTACTTGTTTTTGCCCGAGGCCTCAAGATTTCTTTCAATCGCATGTCCTGGTCTTGACCATTTTGGCTTTTCGCCCAAGGCTTGGAATTGCGAATCGGCAGCTTCCACAGTTTCAGGCTGCGATACTTTCACAAACGGTTTTTGTGGCTTTAATCCAAGCATTTCAAACATTTTCATGTCTTCATTCACATCCGGATTTGGCGTAGTCAGCAATTTGTCACCTGCAAAAATAGAATTGGCGCCTGCAAAAAAGCACATTGCCTGCCCTTCGCGGCTCATATTCATTCTTCCGGCAGACAAGCGGACTTGCGTTTCCGGCATGACGATTCTCGTTGTCGCGACCATACGGATCATTTCCCAGATTTCGACTGGTTTTTCATCTTCCATCGGTGTGCCTTCTACGGCTACCAATGCATTGATTGGGACTGATTCCGGCTGTGGACTCAACGTCGCAAGCGCGACCAGCATCCCGGCGCGGTCTTCGATGCTTTCGCCCATCCCGATGATGCCGCCGCTGCAAACGGTGACGTTGGTTTTACGGACATTCTCAATGGTCTGTAGACGGTCTTCAAAACCGCGTGTGGAAATCACTTCCTTATAATATTCTTCAGAGGTATCGAGGTTGTGGTTGTAGGCATACAATCCGGCTTCGGCCAATCGTTGTGCCTGGTTTTCCGTCAGCATACCCAATGTGCAACAGACTTCCATATCAAGTTTGTTGATGGTCCTTACCATTTCCAGGACTTGGTCAAATTCTGCTCCGTCTTTTACATTACGCCAAGCTGCGCCCATGCAAACGCGCGATGAGCCGCTGGATTTGGCGCGCAAAGCCTGTGCTTTTACCTGTTGAACCGACATCAGGTCGTTGCCTTGGATGTCAGTATGGTAACGGGCAGCTTGCGGGCAATAGCCGCAATCTTCAGGACAACCGCCAGTTTTGATTGATAATAAGGTAGAAACCTGGACGACATTCGGGTCGTGGTTGATGCGGTGTATCGATGCTGCTTCGAAAAGCAAATCCATCATCGGCTTGTTATATATGGCAATAATTTCTTCTTTGGTCCAGTTGTGTTTGATGATACTCATTGGGATGATTTTATATTGCCAAAAGTAGGTATTTCCGCATAAGTATAAAAGTTTCTTACTTTAAAGTTATGGGTTTCATTTCAACAAAAAAGGCCTGCGGTTGCGCAAGCCTTATAATATATTACAGGTATGGATTAGTCTACTTTATTGATGACCTCGACTTTGTCTTTCCAATATTGCATCAGGCAGAACGAAACCGCAAGTGAAGCGGCAGTAGATTCAAACAGCAAACCGATACAGTAGTATTCAATCGTCAGTCCGCCGCCGCCAAAAATCAGGCGGTCCGGGTGATTGGCCAAATAAGCTTCGCCACCATTATTGTTGATGTAAATGAGCAATGCGGCAATGCTCAAAAATGCGCCAATCATTGAAGTCATCAAAGCCCCGATAAGGTTCGCAAAATAACCCCTGACGCCTGCAGCATGATTGCCTTTGATGGTTCTGTTGACACCATAAACCACAAAAATGATATTAAAAATACGCAGGTAAAAGATGTGCGAAAGCCCCAAAGCTTCCATCAGCAGAAAGTAAACGCCGATGCCTAAAAAAATGATGAATCCGTTTATAATTTCTCTTTTAAATTTCATAACAAAGGTTTTTTTGATTCGGTGGATTAGTGTAAGTTTCAATTATAAATTTAACAAAAATATCCGAACAATCCTTGTTTTAGTAAAATTTTAATACCGGATAGAAGTTCAGCGGATGAAATTTTGGGCCGTGATTTTGTCTTTGGCAAGTTGGTCTCTGAGTATGTCGACAGAAGCAAATTTCTGTTCGTCGCGGATATAGTAAAGCATGGAGATGCTGATTTTCCGGCCATATAAATCACCGTCAAAATCTAAATAATTGACTTCGATTGAAAGCGTTTTTCCATCTACGGTCGGATTGGTCCCGATGTTCATCATGCCATAGACTTCATTCCCGTCCAGGATACTTTTCACGACATAAACACCATTTTTCGGGATGAGTTTGTAGTCTTCTGCAATTTTTAGGTTGGCTGTCGGAAAGCCGATGGTACGTCCAAGTTGTTTTCCTTTGACCACTGTTCCGGTCAGGAAATAGTCATAGCCAAGATAGCTATTGGCCAAAGCCATGTCTCCTTCTGAAAGCGCTTTCCTGATTTTGGTGGAACTTACGGATACGGCGTTTATCTCCTGGGCGGCAATTTGCTCCACTCCAAAACCATATTTTTTGCCGTAAAGGACCAGGTCGTCGATGTCGGCGGTGCGGTCTTTTCCAAAACGATGGTCGTGGCCAATGATGATTTTTTGAACATGAAAGCTGTCGACAAGTACAGACTTTACGAATGCTTCGGCCGAAAGTCTTGAAAACGCCGCGTCAAATGGATGGATAATGAGATTGTCAAGTCCGGTCTTTTCCAGCAATTTCTTTTTTTCATCAAGTGTATTCAGCAGATTGACATCAGATGTTCCCTGAAGCACCATTCGCGGATGTGGGAAGAAAGTCAGGATCAGGCTTTCGAACTGGCCATTATCGGTGCTTTGCGTAAGCCTTTCAATGATTTTCCTATGGCCGATATGGACACCGTCAAAAGTACCAATGGTGACGATGGTTTTTTTGTCGGAATGAAAATCATGTATGGAATTGAAAATTTTCAATAAAAGGGTTTTAAAAGCAATGCAAATTTAGGTGATACTTTTAATATTTCTAAATTTATTATAACCTGTTGGGATTGATATTTTTTTCCAGAGCCATAAAAAAGCTTATAGTTTGAGAAAATTGGATTTAATGGCGGCATACATTTTCAAATTTCACAAAACTTTAATATATTTGGATAAATTAATTACCTGTAAAAACATGAAAAAAACATTACTCCTTAGTATTTTAACTATTTTCCTTTTTGCGAATAGTTATGCGCAGAATCCACTTTGGAAACAGACAAGTACTGAAAAGCTGTCTGCTTCGCCAAAGACGGACAGGTCTTCCGTCCCACAAGAATATAAAGTGTACACACTGGATTTGCCAGCATTGAAGTCGCAATTGCTGCAAGCGCCATCGAGAGAAAGCAATGAGCCGTCAACTGTGATCGTGCAGCTTCCAACTCCGGACGGAATGCAAAGCTTCAGGGTTTACGAAGCTTCGGCAATGCATCCTGATTTGGCCGCACAGCATCCTGAAATCCAAGGATATTTGGGAGTGGGAATTGAAAACCCTTCTTCAAGCGTAAGGATAAGCACAACCATCTTTGGATTGCATGCGATGTTTTTTACAAATAAAGGAATCAGCTACATTGACCCTTATACAACCGATCTTAAAAACTATATCGTATACGAAAAAGGCCAACTGCCTATTCCTGAACATCCTCACTTTTGTCAGGTAACGGAGGAGTTAAGTGCATCGGAAGTCGCGAGACTGTCAAGTTTGCGTCTTGCAAGCGACGGACAATACAGGACCTATCGATTGGCAATGGCATGTACTGCACAATATGCAGCATACCATATCACTGCTGCTGGCGTAGGCGCAGGAACAGTAGCTCAAAAGAAAGCTGCAGTTTTGGCCGCAATGAACGTTTCGATGGTGCGTATCAATGGAATTTATGAAAGGGACATGTCGTTGAAAATGCAACTGATTGCCAATGAGAATGCAATTATTTTCGTTGATGCCGCTACACAGCCATTCCTTGGGAATGATGATGCGCCGACACTTATCGACGAAAGCCAGACCGTTATTGATGCCAATATTGGTGCCGCGAATTATGATATTGGGCATACGGTAAGTACCGGCGGCGGCGGATTGGCACAAAGCCCTTCTGTGTGTATTTCAGGAAAAGCCCGAGGCATTACAGGTTCTGATGCTCCGGTTGGAGATGCTTATGATATAGATTTTGTAGCACACGAAATGGGCCACCAATTCGGTGCGAGCCATACTTTCAACGGAGTTACCTTACCAGCAGGTGGAAACTGCACCACCAGTACAAGATCCAATAGCTTTGCTGTCGAGCCAGGCAGCGGAACGACGATTATGGCTTATGCGGGAATTTGCGGTATCCAGGATGTCCAGGCGCATAGCGATGACCATTTTCATGCCGTGAGTATTGCACAAATGGTTAACCATGTTACAGGTTCGGGAGCGTGTTCTGTAAACGTGGCCAATGGTAATACGGCCCCGGTTGTCAGTGCAGGCGCTGATTATACCATTCCTTATGGAACTGCATTTATATTAAAAGGGACAGGTTCTGATGCAAATGGAGATTCATTGACTTATTGCTGGGAGCAGACAGACAACCAGACTACAGGTGTTACACAGCCTCCAGTACCGACAAATACCGGCGGCCCTAATTTTAGATCTTTTACGCCTTCAACATCGCCAAATAGGTATATGCCAAGTTTCAGCGAAGTACTGGCAGGCAACCTGATTCCAAAATGGGAAGTCATCCCGAATGTGGCGAGAACGATGAATTTTGCACTTACCGCAAGAGACAACAGAACACCAAATGGCGGACAAACCAATCGTGATAATATGCTGGTGACGGTTGCTGCCGTTGGGCCATTTAAAGTGACATCGCCAAGTGTAGACAACGTATCATGGACTTTAGGGTCAACACAAACCGTTACTTGGGATGTGGCGGGAACTACTGCGAATGGCATCAATACTGCAAATGTAAACATCTTGCTTTCTACTGACGGAGGTGTTACTTTCGGAACTGTGCTTTCAGCAAATACGCCAAATGACGGATCCCAAAGCATCACTGTGCCATCAACAGCGGCGCCATATTGCCGCATCATGATTGAAGCCGTTGGGAATATCTATTATGCGCTTTCAAAATCGATAGCCATTGGATATACTATTGCAAATACGTGTACTACTTATACCAATAATACGCCTTTGATTATTCCTGATGGAGTAGGAAATAATATGCCAGGTGCACTAATGACTTCTACGATTAATGTTCCTACGTCGGGCGTGATCACTGATGTGAATGTAACAGTGAATGCTACACATGCATTTATGTGGGATTTACAGGTTAAATTAAAACATCCGGATAATACTTCAAATATTTTACTATACAGGCAGTGCAACCAAGCTTCAGGCGCCTATGCAGTAACGCTGAACGATGGATCTCCGGGAATTGTATGTGGCGCAACAGGAAGCGCAGTAAGCGGAACCTATAGTCCACTTGAGCCTTTGTCTGTTTATAACGGAAAATTATCCGGTGGAAACTGGCAGCTGACCGCACAGGATACTTGGATTGTTGACTCTGGCTCTATCACTTCATGGTCGGTAATCATTTGTTCACTGACCGCGACATTGGCCACAGAAAACTTTGAACTTGCAGATTTTGCGGTTTATCCAAATCCAAATAATGGTAATTTTAACATTAAATTCACCGGTTCATCCTCCAATGGCGTAAAAGTGCTGGTACATGACATGCGTGGCAGGACGGTTTTTGAAAACGACTATGCAAACAGTGCAACGTTTGACCAGAACATTAGCCTAAACAATGCACAGACTGGCGTTTACATCCTGACGGTAACTGACGGGGAAAGAAAAGCAGTCAAAAAAATCGTGATTGAATAGAGCAATTGATTCATAAACTAAAAAGCGGCAGTCATGCCGCTTTTTTTATTCTGTTAAATTTCCCCTTTGATAATCAAAAATTAATATATTTGGGAGCTTTAATTAACTATAAATATGAAAAAAACATTACTCATTAGTATCTTAACCATTTTCCTTTTTGCAAATGGTTATGCTCAAGGTCCACTGTGGAAACAAACGACTACTGAGCAATTGACAAAGTTTCCTAAAACAGACAGGGCATCACGCCCGATGCAGTTCAAAGTTTTCTCTTTGGATTTGGCGACTTTGAAAACCCAATTGCAGACAGCACCTTCAAGATTCAGCGCACGCCAGTCTGAAGTTGTTCTCCCATTTCCTGATTCTGAAGGAAAACTTCAGCACTACAGGATTTATGAAGCTTCAGTTATGGATCCGGAGTTGGCGGCAAGGCATCCTGAAATCCAATCTTACGTTGGAGAAAATACGCAGGATCCAACCAATACAATTCGAATCAGCACGACCATTTTTGGATTGCATGTAATGTCTTTTTCGAACAAAGGCGTAAGTTTTATAGATCCTTTCACTACCGATTTGCAGAACTATATCGTTTATGACAAAAGCCAGTTAACAACAACCAAACAATACCATTGTGATGTTACTGAATCGTTAACACCTGAAGAAACAGGGCGTTTGTTAAGCCTTCGTCTTGCTACTGACGGACAATTCAGGACTTATCGATTGGCAATGGGATGTACGGCCCAATATGCAGCCTATCATATCGCAGCTGCCGGAGTTGGTGCTGGAACAACAGCACAAAAGAAAGCGGCGGTTTTGGCTGCGATGAACGTTTCAATGGTACGCATCAATGGCGTATATGAAAAAGAAATGTCATTAAGAATGGTTCTTGTTCCAAATGAAGAGAATGTTATTTTTGTTGACGCTGCCACGCAGCCATATACAGGAAATGACGATGCAACTACCCTTATCAATGAAAGCCAGACAGTAATCGATGCCAACATCGGTTCGGCTAATTATGACATCGGGCATACTGTGAGTACAGGCGGCGGCGGTTTGGCGCAAAGCCCATCAGTATGTATGGCCGGTTCAAAAGCCCGAGGCATTACAGGCTCTCCCGACCCAGTTGGAGATGCCTATGATATTGATTTCGTAGCCCATGAAATGGGTCACCAATTCAGTGCAAGCCATACTTTTAACGGTACTACAGCAGCAGCAGACGGGAATTGTACAGGAGGTGCAAATGGTACACGTGCGGCAGCTTATGCAGTGGAACCAGGAAGTGGAACTACGATTATGGCTTATGCAGGAATTTGCGGTATTCAGGATGTACAGGCCCATAGCGATGATTATTTCCACGCTGTCAGCCTTGCCCAAATGATGACTTATGTGTCTGGCACAGGAAACTGTTCAGTAAATGTTGCGAACGGCAATACGGCTCCAGTTGCAAATGCAGGTGTAGATTATATCATTCCAAAAGGAACTGCTTATGTGTTGACTGGAACAGGGTCTGACGCTAACGGGGATACTTTGACATATTGCTGGGAGCAGACTGACAACCAGACTACATTGGTTACTCAGCCGCCAACAGCAACAAATGCAGGTGGACCAAACTACAGGTCGGTGACACCAACGACATCGCCTAAACGGTACCTTCCTGCACTTGCAAGTGTCGTAGCAGGAAATCTTATCCCAAAATGGGAAGTGACGCCTAACGTTGGTAGAACATTGCACTTTGCATTGACGACCCGCGACAACAGGACGCCAAACGGAGGACAAACCGGACGTGACGACATGACTGTTACGACTGTTGCAGCTGCTGGCCCATTTGCCGTAACTTCTCAGAATTCAGACCAATTGGTTTTGGTTCCGGGTTCTACGCAAACCGTAACATGGAACGTAGCAGGAACTACTGCAAACGGAATCAATACAGCGAATGTCAATATTTTATTTTCGTCTGACAACGGTGTGACATTCCCAACTGTATTGGCAAGCAATACCCCAAATGATGGTACAGAATCGATTACGATTCCAAACATCAGCGCGGCAAATTGCCGTATCATGGTACAATCAGTAGGCAATATTTTTTATGCGGTGAATGGCAGAAATATCGCTGTTGGAAATTATACCTATTCAGCACAAAACGTATGTCAGGATTATGAATTCCAGGCTGGAATCGCGATTCCGGAAAGTGCAACTTCTTATTCGGGATACGGACTTACAATCAATGATACTTATACACTGACAGATATTAATATCCATCCTGTATTTACACACCCAAATATCGGAAATGTTTATTTCGCATTTAGGCATCCAAGCCAGACTGTTGGTGTTACAAGATTAAAATCAGGATCATGTACCGGAAGTGCCAACCTTGATTTGATTTTTGACGACCAAGGAACGGCCATTAACTGTGCAAACACCACTAGCGGTGCTACAACACTGCCTTTGGATCCAATGTCGGTATTCAACGGATTGAGTTCTGCAGGAAGCTGGGTATTCTACATGGTTGATACGGCTGTTGGTGACGGAATTACAGGTACATGGGATTCGGTGACATTTAATCTTTGCCATTCTGAATTGGTTCCGACACTTGCAGTAGAAAACTTTGGACTGGAAGGTTTCTCAATCTATCCAAATCCAAACAGTGGAAACTTTAACGTGAAGTTCAATTCTTATTCCTCAAATGAGATTAAGATTTCTGTACACGATAT
>DATHKH010000108.1:0-7991 GCA_035286325.1 Flavobacterium sp. | reverse complement strand
CGGTCATCTTCAGTTCATTCGACAACGGTACGCCAAAAGGCGAATTTTTGAAGGGATATGTAAAACGGAAGGACTCGGTCAAATAAAGTTTTTTTGGGCGTTGCCTGCGGCCGCGCTTTCGGCTGCACGCGGTGCTTGCCTCAATCGCTAACGCGGCCATGAGGTAACTTCAAAACTTTAGCCCTGATTACCTCACATAACTTCTATTGTTATTGGGTTCGGTGAACTTCGTTTGCAGCGAAAACCCTTTTATAATGGAGCATCGGCGGAATTATAAAAGATTGTAGCGGAAAGCAGGAACCAGCTCCTAAAAAAACAAAGCGTCAACCGGCGCTTTTTTTATGTGCTGATCTGCAAATCGGATTTTCCGGTAAGCATCATAAAGATAGCAATCAGGATGAGAAAAATCTGCAGGTAAATCAAAAGGCTGAACAGTAAAATCCGCCACAAAACGGCACCGAATTTATACACGCGCTTTGTCGCGTTGTAATAAGCCCAAATTGGGAAAAGGAAAAACAAGAGTACGGAAATGAGCTGTAAGATCGCAAATGTCCATGCACTGTATTTGTCGGCCAAAAAATCGAAAAACGTATACAAAATGCTGATGATCAGAATGCCGAGTAGATTGATGCCGCTCAGGATAAAATGTTCGGCGAGGTTCAGTTTCAACCTCCTGAAAATAAGGAAAGCGTTTATGGCGACAATCGGTACGATCGCGAGCAAAATAAACTTCAGGTATTCCGAAAAGAATTCGACGACTTCTACGTTATTGTCGTTTTTGACCAGTCTTTTGGGCTCGAGAAAATCATACAGGTGAACAAGCACGATATTCAATCCGATCACGAGCAGGCACAAATAAAAGACGTTGTAATACCGGATTCTTTTTCCGCCAATATAATCCAAAGCCGCTTGTCCGGGCCGCAACAAGGCTTCCTTAATCGTAAACACCATACCACGTTCAAGATGCCATATGCCATGGAGCAAATCGTGCAATAAAAAATGCTTTAAGGTAATGCGGTGCGTATCCGTTTTCTGTCCGCAATTCGGGCAGAAATTCCCGGTCACGGTTTCCAAGCAGTTTAAACAGGTATGTTCCATAATAAAATAGCTCCTGCTAAAATAAAAAAAGGCTTCCAAATGAAAGCCTTTTGCGATTATTTATTTTCGATCCATTTTCGTGCATTGACAAAAGCCTCGAGCCACGGCGTGACTTCGTCGTTGCGGTCTTTTGGGTAATTTGCCCAATTCCATTGGAAAGTCGAGCGCTCGATATGTGGCATTGTCACCAAATGGCGGCCGGTTTTGTCGCAGAGCATTGCAATATCGAAATGCGAACCGTTTGGATTGGCTGGATAACCTTCATAGGTATATTTCGCTACGACGCCATATTTATCTTCTGAATATGGCAAATCGAATTTTCCTTCGCCGTGTGAAATCCAGACACCCAAAGTTGTTCCGGCTAAAGTCGACAGCATCACAGAGTTATTCTCCTGAACTTTGACAGAAGTGAATCCGCTTTCGTGCTTGTGCGAATCGTTGTGGCGCATTTTGCCATGGATTTCGTGCTCCGGATTGACGACCTCGAGTTCCATAAACAATTGACAGCCATTACAAATCCCAACAGAAAGCGTGTCCTCGCGTTTGAAGAAATTCTCCAAAGCCGTTTTTGCTTTTTCGTTGTATAGGAATGCGCCAGCCCAGCCTTTGGCGGAACCCAAAACGTCCGAATTCGAAAACCCGCCGACAGCGCCAATAAACTGGATGTCTTCGAGTGTTTCGCGCCCCGAAATCAAATCGGTCATGTGCACATCTTTGACATCAAAGCCTGCGAGATACATCGCGTTTGCCATCTCGCGTTCGGAATTGGAGCCTTTTTCGCGGATGATTGCTGCTTTAGGCTTTGGTTTGGAATGGTCGATAGTTGGTTTTTTTCCGTTGAAATGTGACGGAAAATGATAATGCAACGGTTGGTTTTTATAATTGTTGAAACGTTCCAAAGCTTTCATCTGCCCGGATTGTTTCTGGTCGAGCAAATAAGAGGTTTTGAACCATGTGTCGCGGAGTTCCGAAACATTGAAAGACAAATTCGTATCGCCATTTTTGATGTTGACGACATTGCATTCGACAACGTTTCCAATATTGAAAAACGAAATATTATTTGACCGGAATGTACTTTCAACTGAAACGTCAGCCTGGAACACAATCCCGATATTTTCGGCAAACAATACTTTTACGGTATCACTTTCGCCTAAAACGGAAAGGTCGAAATCGGCGCCAAGGTTAATATCAGCGAAACACATTTCCAATAAAGTTGTCACCAATCCGCCGCTTCCAATATCATGCCCGGCTTGGATTTTCCCAGCGAGAATCAATTCCTGGACGACATTAAAAGTCTTTTTGAAACTGGCTGCGTCTTTTATCGTTGGCGCGTCGTTTCCGATTTTGTTCAGCGTTTGCGCAAATGACGAACCGCCCAATTTAAAATCGTCCTGCGACAAATTGATATAGTAAATATTTCCGCCGTTCTTCTGTAAAACGGGTTCGACGACTTTCGTAATATCCGTGCAATTCCCACCGGCAGAAATGATGACCGTTCCCGGCGCAATGACATCGCCATCCGGGTATTTTTGTTTCATCGAAAGCGAGTCTTTTCCGGTTGGGATATTGATGCCCAATTCGATCGCAAAATCCGAACAGCCTTGGACCGCTTCATACAAACGCGCATCTTCGCCTTCATTTTTGCACGCCCACATCCAGTTGGCCGACAAAGAAATGCCTTTGATCCCATCTTTAATCGGCGCCCAAATGATATTGGACAACGATTCCGCAATCGCATTCCGGCTTCCCGCAACAGGATCAATCAGGGCAGCAACCGGCGAATGGCCGATTGATGTCGCAACGCCTTCTTTGCCCAGATAATCCAAAGCCATGACGCCCACATTATTCAATGGCAATTGCAACGGTCCGGCGCATTGTTGCTTGGCGACTTTCCCGCCTACGCTGCGGTCAACTTTATTGGTCAGCCAATCCTTGCAGGCTATGGCTTCGAGCTGTAAAACCTGGTCGAGATAGGTTTTTATGTTTTTTTCGGAATAGTCCAAATCCGAATAATTTCTGTCAATCGTTTTGTCGTTCATGACGACTTTCGGCGAACTGCCAAACATGTCTTCCAAAGCAAAATCCATCGGTTTGGCGCCGGTCGTTTTGGATTCGAAAGTGAATCGGTGGTTTCCTGTCACATCGCCAACTTCGTACATTGGTGAGCGTTCACGGCCGGCTATTTTGTGTAAAGTTTCCAAATGTTCCTGGCCAATGACCAATCCCATTCGTTCCTGCGATTCGTTGCCGATGATTTCCTTTGCGGATAATGTTGGGTCGCCGACAGGCAGTTTATCCAAATCAATCAATCCGCCGGTTTCTTCGACGAGTTCAGACAAACAGTTCAAATGTCCGCCGGCACCGTGGTCATGGATCGAAACGATTGGGTTGGCATCGCTTTCGACAAATCCGCGGATCGCGTTTGCCGCGCGTTTCTGCATTTCGGGGTTCGAACGCTGAATGGCATTTAATTCGATTCCGCTGTTGAAAGCGCCGGTATCTGCTGATGAAACTGCTGCGCCGCCCATTCCGATTCTATAATTTTCACCACCAAGAATAACGATTTTATCGCCGGCTTTTGGTTTCTTTTTTATGGATTGGTCGAGTTTTCCGTAACCGATTCCGCCCGCTTGCATAATGACTTTGTCGTAGCCAAGTTTGCGGTCGTTTTCCGTATGCTCAAATGTCAATATTGAGCCTGTAATCAGCGGCTGCCCAAATTTATTTCCAAAATCTGAAGCACCATTTGACGCTTTGATCAAAATATCCATTGGTGTTTGGTACAGCCATTTCCTTTCCGCCATGCCTTTTTCCCAATCGCGGTTCAATTCCAAACGCGAATAAGCGGTCATGTAAACGGCAGTCCCGGCCAATGGCAATGAACCTTGCCCGCCAGCCAGTCTATCGCGTATTTCCCCGCCAGAACCGGTTGCAGCACCGTTAAAAGGCTCGACCGTCGTTGGAAAATTATGGGTTTCGGCTTTTAAGGAAATAACGGAATCAAAATCCTTGGTTTCGTAAAAATCGGGTTTGTCGGCAGATTTTGGTGCGAATTGCTGCACTTTCGGGCCTTTGACAAACGCGACATTGTCTTTATATGCCGAAACGATATCGTTCGGGTTTTCGGCTGATGTTTTCTTGATGAGCTTGAATAGGGAAGAAGGTTTTTCTTCGCCGTCAATGATGAAAGTGCCGTTGAAAATCTTGTGGCGGCAATGCTCTGAGTTGACTTGTGAAAATCCGAAAACTTCAGAATCGGTTAATTTTCGGTTTATTTTTTTTGACAGATTATTCAGGTAATCGACTTCTTCATCGCTTAATGACAAACCTTCTTTTTTGTTGTAGGCTGCGATATCGCCAATTTCCAAAATGGGTTCCGGTGCGATATTGATGGTATAGATTTCCTGGTCAAGTCCGCTGTATTTTTGTGAAAGCATCGGGTCGAAATCCTTAAACCCGCTTTCGGCTTTCTGAAATTCCTCGATACGGATTAAACCCTCGATGCCCATATTCTGGGTGATTTCAACGGCGTTCGTACTCCAAGGCGTTACCATAGCGGCGCGTGGGCCAACAAAAAAATCCGGCAGAGCGGATTTTTCTATTTGATGGGCGTTGCCAAAAAGCCAGTTTAGTTTTGAGATGTTTTCTGCCGAAAGTCCGTTTTGCGACTGTACTGCAAAGACGGTATTGCTTTCGTTTCCGAAGAAATGAATCATTTTGTGTAGTTATTGTGTTGTGCATGCAAATTTACTTCAAAAAACAGGATTTGCCAAAGTGTTTTTCGATAGTTTTTAAAAAGTTTTAATCGTTAATTGTCTTCAGGAAAAGTCGCATGTTGATAGGCACCCAAATCATATTTTCCATTAGTTGGTCCTGCAACCCGCAATGTTCCTAAAATATCATGTGTTACTGTGGTGAAATTACCAAAATCCTGCGCATTTGAATCATCGCCGATGTTCAGTTTGTTTTTATTGCCATCCTCGAAATCCGGATTTTGGTTTTTGATGATATTGGTATCGTCATTCAGGAATGTATAATGCGGATTGTCTGTAAACTGGTTCGCTGTATTGTTGAACTTGATCTGGCATTTTGTAAATACCGGCTCATTCCACGTAACAGTCGTGCTATCGCCTTGATTGATCAATAATTCCACTTGGTTGGAACCGAAAATAATGCAATTCGTGAAATTCGCCGCCGTCAAATCATAAGGGAATTCTGTCCCATTCTCATCCAAAAAATAATTGTCTATGGAAACGGCAACCTGCTTAGAACTCGGCCAATTATTGTTGAATGTGCAATGCGTAAAATTGTAATTGCCGCCAAGCGAGCAAGCCAAAGCCCTTTGCCCAGCCGAATTGATGATGACATTTTCCCCTGTAATCGTCGCAGTCTGTGCCAAAATCCCATAATTGGAACAGTCGTAAATCTGTGTGTTTTTGATACTGACCGTATTGGCCTGCGTATACAAACCGATAACGGCGTTTTTAATTGTCGTATGGTTGAAACTTCCCGTGCTTCCCGGTGTCAGCCAAATCGCGCCCCATTGTCCGGGAATGTCTGAGAAATCGGGTTCGAGCCGATCGCCTTCAAAAACGACTTCACTTTCGGGTGTTGGCGTTGGATTATCGGCGCCAACGACAACATTTCCACCGTTTCCAACAATAATTCCGGAACCGTCATGGCAAAAAATCCGCGCGCCGGGATCGATTGTCAGCGTTTCGCCATTGGGCACCGCTGCATATCCGTAAATGACATAAGGCTTCGCATTGGTAAAATGGAATTCGTCGCCATGGTCGGCATGGTCGAGATAAAAACCGTAAATCTGGTCGTCGCCGATTGGAAGCGTTTCCGTTGTGCCGTCGTCAAACCGTTGCGGATACAGAAAAACCGCGTCCTGGATTAAGGTCACCAATTCTACTGTCTGCAATTTTGTCCCTGAATCAAATTGGATCTGGTCGGTATAAAGGAAATCCGTTGGGTTCGCATCCGCAATATTGGCAGTGGTTTCAATGAAAATATAAAGGCTGTCATTGGCCAATAATTCTACATTTTCGAAATTTTTTCCGCCATTGCCCTGCATGCCATCGACGGTCATGCGGTATTTGGAATCGAGCCCTTTGCCGAGTTTTACACTTGGAATATTGATGTCTTTATCGCTCCTGTTATAGACTTTTAATGTGTATGTACTCGACCCAATATTAGTGAAAACCGTATCAAGATACACGGTATCGCGTGAAAACCTCAAACCGCCGGTACTGGATTCAAAATCGAAATCTTTCCTGCAAGAAGACATTGAAATCAGGACGCCGATAAAAAGTATAAAAGCAATTTTGCGCATGTTTGTCGAGTTTTGGTAAAAGTAATTATTAATTTGGAATGAGCCAATTGAGGTTTCAGATTATTCTTAACGTTTTATTTGGACTTTTCGTACATGCAAATTTCCCTGCGCGATGTGATTTTTCTTATTTTTACATAAATTCTGCTATATGCCATTCGACAAAGAAAAAATGCTCGCCCGTTGCAACGAATGGGCAAAAAACACCCTGATGGAAACGCTCGAAATCGAATATATCGACGCCGGCCCGGATTTTCTGAAAGCCTCGATGCCCGTGAATTCGAGAGTGCACCAACCGATGGGATTGCTACATGGCGGCGCTTCGGCGGCTTTGGCGGAAAGCGTTGGAAGTGCGGCCTCAATCATGTTTGTCGCCGAAGATGAAGAAGTGCGCGGCATCGAGATTTCAGCAAACCACCTGAAAAGCAAACGCGCAGGCATGGTTTACGGCACGGCACGAATCATCCATAAAGGCCGTACGATTCATCTTTGGGAAATCAAAATCACCGACGAGCAGGACCAACTCATTTCACTCTGCAAGCTGACGAATATCATTTTGCCCAGAAAAAAATAAGCAATTGGAAAGTCTACAAACCATTTTCGAAAGGACAAAAGTCCAATTTTCCCAGCGATTGCCATTTGTCATTTACAGCAAACCTGGGCAAAATAGATTAAATGCTTATTTTCAAAAGAACGCCAAAATTTATTTGGCGGAACATTTCACAGAAACCGGGTTTGTGTTTGCGCCTTTTAACGGGACAAAATACATCCTCATTCCTGAGAATGAATCGGAAATCAAAACTGCCGATTTTGTTGCCAGTGAAAATTATGCAGTAATTCCTGAATTGACAACAAACCAAACAGGAGAAACAAATTTTAAAAATCTCGTACAAAAAGGCATTGACGCGATTAATTCCGGGCAATTTGGAAAAGTAGTGCTGTCGCGAAAAGAAATCATTGCGCTTGAAAATGCGGATTTCCTTTTGCTTTTTGAAAAATTGCTTTACACTTATCCAACCGCATTCCGCTATTGCTGGTTCCATCCTGAAATCGGTTTGTGGCTTGGCGCAACGCCCGAACGTTTGCTGAAATCGGAAAGCAATAAATTTTATACAATGGCTTTGGCCGGTACGCAAAAATTTGAAGGCATGGACGATGTCGAATGGCAACAAAAGGAAAGAACAGAACAGCGTTTCGTGACCGATTTTATCATCGAGAATCTTGAAGATGCCGTTTCGGAAGTCACGGTTTCAAAACCGTATACAGCGAAAGCCGGAAACCTTCTGCACCTCAAAACCGATATTGAAGGCATAATGAATGACGATGCCAATCTCAAGCAGGTGGTTGAAATTCTCCATCCGACGCCCGCAGTTTGTGGTTTTCCGAAAGCGGAAGCCAAGGCATTCATTCTTGCGAATGAAGGCTATGACCGCGAATATTATAGTGGATTTCTCGGCGAATTGAACCACGATTTTGAAAATGGCAAAACGGGAACGGATTTGTACGTAAATTTGCGGTGCATGCAAGTGAAAGCCGACTCTGCCCATTTGTATATGGG
>DATHKH010000107.1:0-2706 GCA_035286325.1 Flavobacterium sp. | reverse complement strand
CGGCTTCGACAATCGCATCGTATTTTGATTTGCCCTTTTCACGCAATTGGTTTGCAAATTCGACAATCAGGATTCCGTTCTTCGTCACAAGCCCGATGAGCATAATGGTTCCGATCTGGCTGAAAATATTCCACGTCTGGTCAAAAAGCCATAACGAGAACAATGCACCTGCAACGGCCATCGGAACCGTAAGAATGATGATAAACGGATCAATGAAACTTTCAAATTGCGCGGCAAGAATCAGGAAAATCAACAGCAAAGCCAATCCGAAGGCAAAAGCCGTATTGGAATTACTCTCTGCAAAGTCGCGCGATTCTCCACCCAAATCGGTTGTAAACGTGTTGTCGAGGACTTTCTCCTTAATCCGTTCCATAGCATCAATACCGTCGCTGATACTTTTGCCGGGAGCAAGACCGGCAGAAACGGTTGCCGACATATATCTATTATTATGGTATAATTGCGGCGGACTGCTCTGCTCTTCAACAGTAACGACATTATCGAGCTGTATCAATTTGCCATCGGCGCTTCTGACAAACATTGAAGTCAGGTCGATTGGCGCATCGCGGTCTTTCTTGTCAAACTGTCCCATAACCTGGTATTGCTTGCCATTCATCATAAAATACCCAAAGCGCTGTCCGCTGAGCGAAAGCTGTAAAGTTTGCGCGACATCCATCACGGAAACGCCAAGACTTTGCGCTTTTTCCCTGTCAATAGACACATATAGTTCGGGTTTGTTGAATTTTAAATTGACATCTGAATTGGAAAATGTTTCATCCTGCGACACCGCATCCATGAACAGCGGGATTTTTTCGCGGAGTTTTTCAAAAGTCGGTGCCTGGATGATGTATTGGATTGGCAATCCGCCGCGGCGGTTGACGGCTATGGTCGGCTGTTCGGAAACATTCGTTTTGGCTTCCTGGTATTGCTTGGTCCATTTGGTCAGTTTCTCGGCAATTTCTTTTTGGGAACGCTTTCTTTTATCCGGGTCAACAAGCGCCAGACGAATACGGCCTGTATTTGCCGATCCGGAACCAAATCCAGGCGCCGTAATGATCAATCCGACTTTTTTCTCGGGGATGGAATCGGCCAGCAGGTCGCTGAGTTCCTGCATGAAACGGTCCGTATAATCATAAGAAGCGCCTTCCGGAGCCGTAACATTTATGGCAATCATGCTGCGGTCGTCATAAGGCGCCGTTTCTTTCTGCAATGTATTATAGAAAAGGATGATGATACCGATACAGCCAATAAGAATTGGAAAACTCAGCCATTTGCGTTTTAAGAAATCGGTCAGTGATCCGGCGTATCCTTTATTGAGCCTTTGGAAATACGGCTCTGTAAAATCATAAAATTTTGATGTTTTTTGGTGGCCGCCTTTGATCAGATATGCATTCAGCATCGGCGTTAAGGTCAGCGATACAAATGCCGAAATCAATACGGCCGCACCAATGACGACGCCAAATTCCCGAAACAGCCTTCCGACAAAACCTTCGAGGAAAATCACCGGCAGGAAAACGGCTGCCAGCGTGATTGAAATGGAAATGACCGCAAAGAAAATCTCGTTCGACCCTTTAATCGCGGCTTCAATCGGCGACATGCCTTCTTCAACTTTCTTGAAAATGTTTTCGGTGACGACAATTCCGTCATCGACAACCAAACCGGTAGCAAGTACAATCGCCAGCAAAGTCAATACATTCACAGAAAACCCGAAAAGCCACATGATGAAAAAAGTCGCAATCAAACTCACCGGAATATCAATCAGCGGACGGAATGCAATCGCCCAATTCCTAAAGAAAAGGTAAATGATCAATATCACCAGAATAATAGCTATACCCAATGTTTCTGCGACTTCCGTAATCGCTTTTTTGACGAAAACGGTGTTGTCGAGCGCAATGTTGAGCTTGACGTCTTTTGGCAGGTCTTTTTTAAAATTGTCGTATTCCTTGTAAAACGCTTCGGCAATATCGAGGTAATTCGTTCCAGGCTGCGGAATAATCCCCAAACCGACCATCGTCTGCCCGGATTCGCTTAACCTGGTTTCGAGGTTTTCCGCTTCAAGCGATGCTTTCCCAACATCACTTAGCCTTACGGTTTTTTCGCCATCGGAGAGTACGATAATATTGTTGAATTGCTCTTCCGTAGATAAATTCCCCAATGTTTTTACAGTCAATTCGGTATTCGCGCCCGTCAGTTTTCCCGAAGGCAACTCAACGTTCTGCGCATTCAACGCATCGCGCACATCCGAAACCGTCACGCCATATGACGCCAATTTTACCGGGTCAATCCACAATCGCATTGCATATTTGCGTTGGCCCCAAATCTGCACGCTGCTGACGCCGGGAATCGTCTGCAACCTTTCGGCAATGACATTTTCGGCATAATCAGAAAGCTCGAGTACGTTTTTCGTGTCACTTTGTACGGTCATCGCGATAATCGCTTCCGAGTCGGCGTCGGCCTTAGAAACCACTGGCGGCGCATCAATATCCTGAGGCAAACTGCGCACGGCCTGCGAGACTTTATCACGAACGTCATTCGCGGCTTCCTCCAGATTTTTATCAAGGTTGAATTCTATGGTAATGTTGCTCGAACCCTGGTTGCTCGATGAAGTGATGTTGCGGATACCATCAATAGAGTTGATGGCTTTTTCCAAAGGTTCGGTAATCTGCGACTCGATGATATCGGCATTCGCACCGGTATAATTGGTCCGGA
>DATHKH010000106.1:0-2453 GCA_035286325.1 Flavobacterium sp. | reverse complement strand
CCATTGGCTGGAATGGTAACCAGAGGCGTGGCCAGGTAATCGCGGGCCATACTGCCCGCAGGGCCATTGTTCTCCCTGTCTTTGTAGGCCGCCTGCGCTCCTTCATAAACCAGTGGCGGTACGGCGACGGTGCTGTTGATTTTCCAGCTTTGTCCAAGTCCGACGCCATTGTCAAATACGCCCCAAATACCGTTTGAACCCAAACCGGTACTTCCCAGATTCCATGTGTCGGTGGCATAATCCGGGAGATTGGAACTCTCAAATCCCTCAGAAAACTGGCTGTAGCCTGAGAAAGATAGCAAAAATGCAAAAATTAATCCTGTAATTTTCTTTTTCATAATGACGAAAATTTTTAGTTGTTTGTATAGTTGTTTGTAGTAAGAACCCAAATTTAACAAAAATTATGTCAGAATCTCAAAAAATAATTGCTTTGTTTTACTAGAAAGTCGACATTTTCTTTGTTAACATTTGATTATATTTGGCTTTTAAAATTCCATAAATGCAGTTTGCAAACCACAAAAAAATATATTTTGCCTCCGACCAACATCTGGGCGCGCCAACTGCAGAAATGAGCCTGCCAAGGGAAAAACGCTTCGTAGCCTGGCTCGATGAAATCAAGCACGATGCGGAAGCACTCTTTTTATTAGGCGATCTTTTCGATTTTTGGTTTGAATACAAAACCGTAGTGCCAAAAGGATTTGTCAGGGTTTTGGGCAAGCTTGCGGAAATGCGCGACAGCGGCATCCCGATTTACTTTTTCACGGGCAACCACGATTTATGGATGGACGATTACTTCAAAAAAGAACTCGACATTCCCGTTTTCCATAAAAACCAGGAATACACATTTAATGACAAGACTTTCCTGATTGGGCATGGCGACGGACTTGGCCCGGGCGACAAAGGCTACAAGCGCATGAAAAAAGTCTTCACTTCGCCCTTTTCAAAATGGCTTTACCGCTGGCTGCATCCCGATATCGGGGTCAAACTCGCACAATACCTTTCGGTAAAAAACAAACTGATTTCAGGAGACGAAGACGTAAAATTCCTTGGCGAAGACCAGGAATGGCTCGTGTTATATGCCAAACGCAAACTCGAAACCAAGCACTACAATTACTTCATTTTCGGACACCGGCATTTGCCGATGATGATCAAGGTTGGTGAAAACTCGACTTATATCAACCTCGGCGACTGGATCGGCTATTTTACCTATGGGGTTTTTGACGGCGAAACTTTTGAGCTGAAAAAATATAAAAAGTAGTTTTTTCTGGGCGTGCCGGCGCAAACAGCATTGTATTTTAATTTGAGATTATGCGCGCCGTCAGGCTGTCTGCTGCAATCTTTTCTTTGCAAGAAAAGGATTTTCGCTTTCATCCTTCACGCGAGTGAATAAGATTTGATGTCACCTCTACAGCTTCAACCGAAAATAAATCTTGAATTTAATTGCAAGCCGCGTTAGGGATTGAAGTGAAAATCCTTTTTATTTTAGATTCGCCCGCAGCGCAGCGAAGGGCAAATCATAAAATGAAAAGATTGCAACGTAAAGCCTGGCCGCAGGCAACGCCCTAACGAATATCCTTCAACCTTAACTGCAAAGAAACCGCACCGTTCCATTCATTTTCATCGATGCAATAAACGGCTTCAAACGGCTGGCGGTTTTGTGTGATGCCTAACTTTTTTCCCAATCCGAAACCGATTGCCGGAATGCCTTCACTGCCTTCCTGCTTGACAAAAAGCTTGAGATGGCTGTTGTCCTCGCCCATCATTTTTCCATAACCCGTGTCTTTGACATTTTTTGTCAGGAAAACGGGCGTCATGTTTTGCGGGCCATAAGGCTCGAATTGCTTGAGGATTCTAATGAGCTTCGAATCGATGTCGCTGAAATCAATTTCAGCATCGATGGACACTTCCGGCACAAGCAAATCAGGATGGATCGTGTCGCGGACAATTTTTTCAAACGCGTCTTTAAACAACGGGTAATTTTCTTCCTTAATGGCCATTCCCGCGGCATACATGTGACCGCCGAACTGCTCGAGATGTTCCGCACAGCTTTCCAGCGCATTGTAGACATCAAAATCCCTGACCGAACGTGCCGAAGCTGCGAGTTTGTCGCCACTTTTCGTAAAAACGATTGTCGGGCGGTAATGGGTTTCTATCAGTCGCGAAGCCACGATCCCAATCACGCCTTTGTGCCAGCTTTCGCCATAGACGACGGTCGTGAATTTTTCGTGCTCGTTGTTCGTATCGATTTGCAGCAGCGCCTCTTTGGTGATTTGCTTGTCCAGGTCCTTGCGATCGGAATTGTATTTTTCGATTTCGGATGCGAATTGCTGCGCCTGCTCAAAATCGAATTCCGTCAGCAACTTGACTGCTTCATTGCCGTGCTTGATCCGGCCCGCGGCATTGATGCGCGGTGCAATGATAAAGACAACGTCGGTGATATCGAGGGTTTGCTT
>DATHKH010000105.1:0-10283 GCA_035286325.1 Flavobacterium sp. | reverse complement strand
GAAATCATTCGCGAGATTCGAGGCATTTAAATATGTCTGAAAACACACCTTTTCCAATCCGCAGCTGGCACGAAGACGACCGTCCGCGCGAGAAACTGATGGCCAAAGGCAAAGCCGCTCTAAGCGACGCCGAACTCATCGCGATTCTCATCGGTTCGGGAAGCCGCAATGAAACGGCTGTCGATCTGAGCAAACGCATCCTTTCCGCAACCGAAAACAACCTGAACGCTTTGGGCAAGATGTCGATCCGGCAGCTGATGGTTTTTAAAGGAATCGGCGAAGCCAAAGCCATTTCAATCGTAGCTGCAATGGAACTCGGAAGGCGCAGAAGAGGCGAAGGCACGATCGAACTCACGAAAATTGCCTCAAGCCAAACGGTTTTCAAAATCATGCAGCCCATCATTGGCGAATTGCCGCATGAGGAATTCTGGATTCTATACCTCAATAATTCCAATAAAGTCATTTCAAAAACGCAGTTGAGTAAAGGCGGCATTACAGGAACCGTTGTCGATGTCAGGCTCGCATTCAAAATGGCATTTGAGTACAATGCCACCGGAATTATTTTATGCCACAACCATCCGTCAGGAACGTTGGTCGCCAGCGATGCCGACAAGCAGATTACGCGAAAACTCAAACTGGCAGGGGAAAATCTCGACATCAAAGTGCTTGACCATTTGATCGTGACCGAGAAAGATTATTTCAGTTTTGCCGATGAGGGAATATTGTAAGCCGTTTTAATGGAAAGACATCAATTATTGGACTTTGCCTCAACCACGGCTTTTTCCGTTGGCCTGCTGATGTGTATGGTAACGGTATCGTTGTTGTTGCTTGTCACATAATTGATATCAGCATTGCCCACAAAATGGCCTTTAGAAGTGACTACAAAATCTTTTGGAAATTCTTTCAGCCTGACAATTAATTCTTCTACCGTATAACTCATTTTGGAGGATTTTAGCCGCTGTCATTTCTTCCTTAAAACAGGAAGGATAAGCATTTGGTGAATGTATGCCTTAAATTCCCTAATTCACGTAAAAAGCGTTTTATTTTTCATTGCAGGATAAACTTTGCAAACATAAATGGCACAAAATGAAAAAGCCGCCATAAGGACTGCCTTTTCGGATATATAGAGCGGTTAGTTTAATTTAATCCCAAGCTGAAAAAAGAATGTGTCAGCCTGTTCCAGAACATCCTGTACGGCACGGCACTCATCCCGAATTTGATAAATCCCGGAATGACGGATTTACAGGTTTTTGTGGCCAATTTGTTTTCAAGAATCGCCAGGTAATCATTGGCCGAATGGTTTCCGCTGAGGTTGATCAATTCGCCTTTGCGTGAAATGTATCGGCACAATATATCCAGGTCATTTTCATTTTTGCAGATGAACTGTTTGATTATTTTGGTCGTATCGTTTTCGACCACTTCAGACAGCCATGCCTCATTGAGGTAATCGGCATAAAATATAATGTATTTCCTGGTTTTGTTGTTCTTCTTTATGGATAGCTTTGTATAGCACATGATTTCTTTAATTATAGCCTTACAAAGGTATTTTAGCGCCGGAGCTATTCTTTATACAATATCCGGTATTCATTATACGATTCCTGGAGCAGAAAGTTCTTGCCAAAACGACTTAAAGTTGTGTTAGTTTATCATGTCGGCAGGAAATTTATAGTAGCTTTGCACGAAGAATTATGTAAAAAAATGAACGGTAATAAGATTACGGATGTGTTTTTTGACTTGGACCATACGCTGTGGGATTTTGAAAAAAATTCGGCGCTGGCTTTTGAAACCGTCCTCGCCAAGCATAACATAACGGTTGACCTTTCCGCATTTTTGGAACATTACATTCCGCTGAACGTGAAGTATTGGGAATTGTACCGCAATGATGAAATTTCACAGGATGATTTGCGTTATGGCCGCCTCAAAGATGCTTTTGATTTGCTTGGCTACGACATTGACGACGACACCATTTTTCTGCTGTCAGACGAATATGTCCATTACCTGCCCGAAAACAACCACCTGTTTGATGGCACGCTCGAATTATTGGATTACCTCAGTGAAAAGTACCAATTGCATATCATTACCAACGGTTTCCATGACATCCAGAACCGGAAACTCGATAACTCCAATATCGGGCATTATTTCCAAACCATTACCAATTCGGAAAACGCGGGTGTCAAGAAACCAAACCCGCTGATTTTTGAGCACGCCCTCAAATTGGCCGACGCCAAAAAAGAAAACAGCATCATGATTGGCGATTGCATTGACGCCGATGTCCGCGGTGCATTGAATTTCGGCATCGACGCCATTTTATTTAACGAAAAACCATGCGATATCGAAGGCATCACGCAGGTTGCCCATTTGTCGGAATTAAAAAAATACCTCTAAAATGAAAAAATCCTTTTTGCTTTTGCTGCTCGTTTCGACTTTTGGATTTTCCCAATCGGGAAATGTTCTGGAATCAATAAACGATTATAAATACGCGATTGTTCCCGCAAAATTCGATTTTTTCAAGGAAGCGGATAAATTCAGGCTGAATACCAACACCAAGTTGTTTATGGAAAAATACGGTTTTACGACCTATTTTGACAGTGAGAATCTCCCGGATGAAATAGCCAACCAAAACTGCAATAAAGTGTTTTTGAGCATCGTTGATGACAAATCGATGTTCGAGACCAAGCTCACTGTCGTGCTCAAAGATTGCAGGAATAATGTGTTGTTCACTTCGGCAACAGGCAGCAGCCGCGAAAAAGATTATAAGGTTGCATACAATCAGGCATTGCGCGAGGCATTCAATTCCTTTGACGCGCTGAACCACCAATACAACGGCAAGGCAACCGGCGGAAAAATAACGCCTAAAAAGGAGGAAACCGTAGTGTTGACAGAAAGTTTTGAGAGCCCTGTCGCAACCGATTCGGGAACCGCTGCAGTAAATGCCCAGCCGATTCTGAATGGATTCCAGTTGGTAGATACGACGCCAAAAATCGTCCTTAAAATTTACCCAACTACCAATCCCGATGTTTACATTGCTTCAAATGATACCAAAAAAGGCGTGCTCGTCAAAAATAATGGGCAATGGTTTTTTGAATATTACGAAAACAACAAACTGTTTTCACAACAGATGAACATCAAGTTCTAATATCCGTATTTATTCTTCCAGCGGTTTTTTAAGAATTCCCGCGTTCCGTTTTCCCTCGAATTGTTGCCCGGAACATACAAAGGCGTATTGGCAACCGCGTCAGGAAGGAATTCCTGTTCGGCAAAATTGTTGTCGTAACTGTGTGCATATTTGTAATCGTCGCCATAACCGAGCTCTTTCATGAGTTTCGTCGGTGCGTTGCGCAAATGCAACGGAACCGGCAAATCACCGGTTTGCTTGACCAAGGATTGCGCTTTTCCAATCGCTTCATAACTCGCATTGCTTTTTGGTGACGTTGCCAGATAAACTGCGCATTGGCTCAAGATAATGCGGCTTTCCGGATAACCGATAATGGTCACCGCCTGGAAAGTCGAATTCGCAATGACCAATGCAGTCGGGTTTGCCAAACCGATATCTTCACTGGCCAAAATCAGCATTCTTCTTGCGATGAATTTTACATCTTCGCCGCCTTCGATCATTCGTGCCAGCCAATAGACCGCGCCGTTCGGGTCGCTGCCGCGCATCGATTTGATGAACGCCGAAATGATGTCGTAATGCTGCTCGCCGGTTTTGTCGTACAGCACAGTATTCTGTTGTGCCAATTGCATAACACGCTTGTTCGTGATTTCAATCTTGTCGCCCTCGGACGCGTTTACGACCAGTTCAAAAATATTCAATAGCCTGCGTCCATCGCCGCCCGAAAGCCGTAACAACGCTTCTGTTTCCTTTAATTTGATTTTTTTGGTTTTCAGGAGCGCGTCGGTTTTGATGGCGCGGTCCAAAAGCGCTTCGAGATCTTCCCTTGTAAAGGCATTTAAGATATAAACCTGACAACGCGACAGTAATGCGGGAATGACTTCAAAGCTTGGATTTTCAGTCGTCGCGCCTATTAAGGTAATGATGCCTTTTTCGACGGCTGCCAACAAAGAATCCTGCTGCGATTTGCTGAAGCGATGGATCTCATCAATAAATAAGATCGGATTTTTAGCGGTGAATAAACCGCCGGCCGACTTGGCTTTGTCGATGACGTCGCGGATGTCCTTCACGCCCGAATTGATTGCGCTCAGAATATAAAACGGCCGCTTCGATTCCTGTGCGATGATTTGCGCAAGCGTCGTTTTGCCCGTTCCCGGCGGACCCCAAAAAATCAGCGACGGAATAATGCCGTTCTTGATTTGGCGTGTCAGCGAGCCTTCAGGCCCAACAAGGTGTTGCTGGCTGATGTAATCTTCGAGGTTTTGGGGGCGGATTCTTTCCGCTAAAGGTGCGTCCATACCACAAAAATACCGTTTTAAGTTTTAAAATTATTATAAAGTTTTTGAAGCTGTTCCGGCTATCCATTACAATCTTGTCATTGCGAGCGGAGTAAAGCAACCTGCCGAGGCTGACGAAGTCGCAATGACAAGGATTTCCATTTCTATCCGGGCTAGGGCTTTTGCCCCATCTGACAAAATAGCATACAAATAATATTGGTTGTATTTTTGACAGCGCCGTTTGACCAAGAACCACATCATGAACGACAATCATTTTAAATTTACACCGCAGGTTTTGCTTTTGCCGTTTTTTTCGGTGCTGGCGATCTGGACGGTTTTCTGGGCTGAAATCCGGTTTGGTTTTGATTTCGGCCACTATGGAATTTTGCCACGCACATTCGAAGGTTTGCGCGGCATTGTCCTGAGCCCATTTCTGCACGGCAACATCGACCATTTGTACAGCAATACGATTCCACTGCTGATTTTACTCGCGGCGTTGTCTTATTTCTACCGTGAACTGGCGCTAAAAGTTTTGGTGTTCGGGATTTTGCTTTCGGGTTTGCTGACGTGGATTATCGGGCGGGAAAATTACCACATTGGTGCAAGCGGACTGATTTATGTCCTGGTCGGCTTTATCTTTTTCAAAGGCATCATGACCAAATATTACCGTTTGGTCGCTTTATCGCTGACGGTCATTTTATTGTATGGCAGTACGGCCTGGTATATTTTTCCGCACATAGACGACTCGATTTCGTGGGAAGGCCATTTGGCGGGATTGATTGCGGGTTTTGTTTTTGCGGTCTATCTAAAAACGCCCGAATACAAAAAACTCATCCGTTACGAATGGGAAAAACCCGATTACAATCCTGAGAACGACAAGTTCATGCAACGTTTTGATGCCGATGGAAATTTTGTCAATTTGCCACCGCCGGAACCTGAAATTGTACCAGAAAATGATTTGCCTTTTTACACTTATACTTTCATTCCAAAGGAAAAACAGGAAGAATAGTCAATTGCCCTAGCCCTGATGGAAGCGGCATCCTTTTTTTGCAAAAAAAAGATATAGCGTACAGCAGGAAATTGCTCCTCAAAAAATCTAAAATTTACTGGCGTTGCCTTACGGCTTCATATAAAAATGCGCCGCAAGCCACGGAAACGTTAAGTGAGCCGATGGTTCCAAACATCGGTAATTTTGCTTTCTCATCCACAATTTTTAAGACAGACGGATTGATGCCGCGGTCTTCGGAACCCATAATGATGGCGACCGGTTCGTTGAGCGCAATGTCGTAGATATTGACATCGGTTTTTTCAGTAGCCGCAACGGTTTTGATGCCGCTGCCCTGAAGGAAGAAAATCGCGTCCTTGATGTGTTCGACTTTTGAAATCGGCACATTAAAAACCGCGCCGGCAGATGTTTTTACGGTATCGCCGTTGACTGGCGCTGAACCTGCTTTCTGGACGATAATGCCGTTGACACCAGTGCATTCTGCTGTACGGATAATCGCACCGAAATTGCGCGCGTCTGAAATCTGGTCGAGGATTAGGAACAAAGGCATTTTTCCGGATTCTACTACACTGGTAATCATAGTTTCCAAATCGTGAAATCCGATTGGCGAAACTGTTGCGACTGCGCCCTGGTGGTTTGCGGGAGTCAGTCTGTTGAGTTTTTCGACAGGCACATAAGAGAAATTCACGCCGGCGCGTTTCATGACTTTCATGAGGTCTTTCATGAGTTCGCCCGATGTTTCCTGTTGTATAAAAACCTTGTCGACTGCCGTTCCCGATTGGATGGCTTCAATGATGGCGCGTATGCCGAAAATCTGGTGTTCTTTTTCCATGGCGCAAAGATAGACAATGGACAGTTAATAATGGATAATTGACAATGAAAATACGACGTTAGAAAACCGCCTTGAAACTGATATGTACGATGGAATTTGACAACTTAATCGCTTGTTCATCGGTGCTTCCGTTGGCGTATACGATGTTGAATAATCCGTTTTTTGTCAGCAGTCCGAAACCGAAGCCCAATCCCAATAAACTACCGCTATTTGCGCCGGAAATGTTGGTTGATTCGTCGCGGTAATAACCATAATCGGTAATGGTGTGAACGTAAATTCCAGGCGCGAGAACATAACGATATTCTGCCAGGAATGATGTGAATAGATTGGCCTGCAGTGAATTTTCGTTAAACCCGCGAATCGAATTAATGCCACCAAATCGGTACAATTCACTGATGATGTATTTGTCGCTTTGCAGGTAGAAATTCTGGCTCTTCAAATTAAAGCTGTTTTTCTCGTTGAGATAGACATTCTGCATGAAATTGACTTCACCAAAAACCTGTGAATTCTTGTCGAGTTTGGATGTCCGAGAACCTAAACCAGAGCGAAGAATAACGCGTGTTTTTTCAGGGAAGAGGAAATCGTTGTCCTTGAAATCGGTGAATTCAAACGTCGTCGTGACGAACTTATTTTTATAATCGCTGATGGAAGTACTGTTTTGGTTTTGGATGTCGCTCGATTCGGTCGCTTCATAGCCGAGATACAGTCGCGTGTTGTAATTGAAAAAATAGCCTAATGCCAAAGCGGTTTTCGTATTCTGGTAGGTCGAATCCTGCTTGAAAATATTGAGGCTGGCCTTTAGTCCGATGCGGCTTTTGAAAATGTACGGCAGTTCGATTCCTGCGTTGAAGGTTTTTTGGTCTTTGCCATCGCTTTTCCAGTACAGCGTGAATTCTTCGCCGGTGTTCAGGAAATTGACGAGCATCAAATCGACATAACCGTTGAAGCTGACTTTGCTTTTGCCGTTTTCATCATCGTCGTTTGAAAACCCGATGAATCCGTCGAAGCGGTTGGGTTTGGCTTTTTCGAGATAAACGTAGACTTTGGTCGTATCGGTCTTGAACAGGATTTCGGGATATTTCGTTTGGTTGACAAAGCGGAACTTCTGGAAATCGGCATTGATGTTCTTGAGTGTTTCCTGGTTGAAGGTTTTGTTGCGATACAAGCGTTTGATGTTCTTTTTGTGGCCTTCTGGAAATTTGTCATATCCGACGATGACAATGTCGTTGACCTGGCGTTGCTTTCCGGATTCCATTTCAAGTTCGGCAAAAAGGGAATTCCCGATTGGATTGAGGTTGCTCAGCTTGAGCTTTGCCAACGAATAGCCTTTGCGTTCGAGCACGTTTAATGTCTGGTTCAGAAAGGCTTCCGTTTCTGAAAAGGGCATTGTCAAAGTGTCGCTTTTTGCATCGGGAAAAGCCAGTGATTTGACATCGGGATCCTTACCTATATATATATGTATGTATTTTGTCTTTTTTCCTAGGGCGAAAGTAAAGGTGAATGTGCTGTCGTTTGATTTTTTGTTTTCGAGGATTTCGGTGGAAAGGTAGCCGGATTTTTTGAGTTTTTCGGAAAGCACGTTGGCTTCGGTGACGATGGACTTCGCATTTGGATGAATATTGGCATATCCAATGGAATCAATGGCAGCCGTTTCCTTTTCCGATGCAGCCGTGACTTTCAGATACAGATTCCTTTGTGCGGAAGCTGTAAGTCCGGAACACATCAAAAAAAACAAAAAGGCAAATCTTTTCAACAATGTAAAAATGGTTTTGATAAAAGTAACGCAAATATCGGGCGTTTCATATAAAATCCGAATGGTTAAATAATATGTTTGAAATCGCCATTGCGTATGGTGTGGATTTGAGTATAAAAATTCAATAATGGCTGATTCTGTATTCCTTTCAAAGACAAATATTTACTTGTTACAAAAATTAATGAAATAGGATTTGTTTAAAAAAAAATATTTACTACATTTGCAACCCCGTAAAAAGCGGGAATTTATAATCATAATATATTTTTAGTATTTAATTATGCCAACAATTCAACAATTAGTAAGAACCGGAAGAACTCAGATAACTAAGAAGAGTAAATCGGTTGCTTTAGATTCTTGTCCTCAAAGAAGAGGGGTTTGTACGCGTGTTTACACTACTACACCAAAGAAACCAAACTCTGCAATGCGTAAAGTTGCGCGTGTGCGTTTGACCAATGGTAATGAAGTAAATGCCTACATCCCTGGAGAAGGACACAATCTGCAAGAGCACTCGATAGTATTAGTTAGGGGTGGAAGGGTAAAAGATTTGCCGGGAGTTAGGTATCACATCGTTCGTGGTGCACTTGATACATCAGGTGTAGCAGGAAGAACACAAAGAAGATCTAAGTACGGAGCAAAACGCCCTAAAGAAGCAAAAAAGTAATTTAAACTTTTAAGAAAAAGACATGAGAAAAAGAGCGGCAAAGAAAAGACCACTTTTACCAGATCCAAGGTTCAATGACCAACTGGTGACACGTTTCGTAAACAACTTAATGTGGGACGGTAAGAAATCAACTGCTTTCAAAGTATTCTATGATGCAATCGATATCGTAGAAGCTAAGAAACAAGACGCAGAAAAATCATCATTGGAAATTTGGAAAGATGCCTTAACGAATGTGATGCCTCACGTAGAAGTACGTAGCCGTCGTGTTGGTGGAGCGACCTTTCAGATCCCAATGCAAATCAGACCAGATCGTAAAATCTCTATGGCAATGAAGTGGATGATACTTTATGCACGCAGGAGAAATGAGAAATCTATGGCTCAAAAACTAGCCTCTGAAGTTTTAGCTGCGGCTAAAGAAGAAGGTGCTGCTGTTAAAAAGAGAATGGATACTCACAAGATGGCTGAAGCAAACAAAGCATTCTCTCACTTTAGATTTTAATCATAAGAAATGGCTAGAGATTTAAAATATACAAGAAACATTGGAATTGCTGCTCACATTGATGCCGGTAAAACGACAACAACTGAGCGTATCCTTTTTTATACTGGAAAATCACACAAAATTGGTGAAGTGCACGATGGTGCTGCAACAATGGACTGGATGGCGCAGGAGCAGGAGCGTGGTATTACCATTACTTCGGCTGCTACGACTTGTGAGTGGAATTATCCTACTCAACAAGGTAAAGTCATTCCTGAAACATTGCCTTACCACTTTAACATTATCGATACCCCGGGACACGTTGACTTTACAGTTGAGGTGAACCGTTCGCTTCGTGTATTGGATGGTCTTGTTTTCTTGTTCAGTGCTGTTGATGGTGTTGAGCCACAATCAGAAACGAACTGGAGACTTGCCGATCAATACCGTGTGCCACGTATCGGTTTCGTAAACAAAATGGACCGTCAGGGTTCAAACTTCCTGATGGTATGTCAGCAAGTGAAGGACATGTTGAAATCAAACTCGGTAGCGATTACATTGCCTATCGGGGATGAAGCCGACTTTAAAGGAATAGTTGACTTGGTTAAAAATCAGGCTATCGTATGGCATGATGAGACTTTAGGCGCTACTTTCGATATCGTTCCGATTCCTGAGGATATGGTTGCTGAAGTGAAAGAATACAGGTCGATCCTTATTGAGGCAGTTGCTGATTATGATGAGAACCTGTTGGAAAAATTCATGGAAGATGAAAACTCTATCACAGAGGACGAAATCAACATTGCGCTTAGGGCTGCAACCATGGATATGGCCATCATCCCGATGATTGCCGGATCTTCATTTAAAAATAAAGGTGTTCAGTTCATGCTGGATGCTGTTTGTAAATATTTGCCTTCTCCAATGGACAAAGAAGGTATCGAAGGAATTCATCCTGATGATGCTGATTTGTTGGAAGAAGACCAAGTTAAAATCTTACGTCGTCCAGATGTTAAAGAGCCTTTCGCGGCTTTGGCATTTAAAATTGCTACTGACCCATTCGTAGGTCGTTTAGCTTTTTTCCGTGCTTACTCAGGACGTCTTGATGCTGGTTCTTATGTTTTGAACACTCGTTCAGGAAGTAAAGAAAGAATTTCTCGTATCTACCAAATGCAC
>DATHKH010000104.1:0-16307 GCA_035286325.1 Flavobacterium sp. | reverse complement strand
CAGGTGCATAATAAGATTGAAGCGATCCAAAAAGCCAAAAACAATAACCTGATTTAAACTAACAAGCGTTATTTTTTTTCCTATTTTTGGTCGTATGAAACCAGACAGGAAAACCGAAATCGTCAATATTTCCGCAACACTTTTTAAAGAGAAAGGCTATAGTGCCGTGACGATGCGCGACATTGCGCAGGCATTGAACATCAAGGCCGCGAGTTTGTACAATCATATCAAATCCAAGCAGGAAATCCTCGTCCTGATTGTCATCGCCATTGCGGAAGAATACACGCATACGATTTCCGATATTGTCGATTCCGACGAAACGGCTGTCCAAAAACTTGAGAAAGTCATCCAATTGCATATCGACATTACGATCCGAAATCCAGATGCGTTGGCTTCGCTAAACAACGATTGGATGCATTTGCCAAACGAAAACCTGACTTATTTTCTACAGATGCGCGAAGAATACGAAGAGCAATTCCGCAGTATTGTCAAAAAAGGAATCGCCGACGGGGAAATCCAGAATTACAATTCGGAAGTCATTATCTTTTCGATGCTGTCGACTTTGCGGACATTATACCTTTGGTACGGAAAGAAGGCGGCTTTCAATGCAAATGTGCTGAAAGCCAATTTAAGGAAGGTTTTGCTCAACGGAATTGTATAGATTTTAATCCAAATTTTCTTCCTAAACGAATTTATAAACTATTAGTTGTCAGCATATTTATAACTTTTCAAACGTTGTCGTAACTTTTTAGTAAATATTACTTAAATTTGCATAGTAGACTAACGGTTGTTAGTTTAATTATTAAACTGAATTTTGTAAACCCAATGGCAAAGTTTCATCCGATAAAAGTGCTTGATGTATATAAGGAAACAAAGGATTGTTCAGTCGTTTCTTTTGAAATCCCCGAAGAACTGAAGCATGATTTTAAATACAGCCACGGCCAGCATCTGACACTAAAGGCGAACATTGACGGAGCTGAAGTGCGCCGTTCCTATTCGCTTTGTTCGAGTCCAACCGAAGACAAATGGCAGGTTGCCGTCAAGAAAATCAACGGCGGATTGTTCTCTTCTTTTGTCAATGAGCAATTGAAAAAGGGCGATATCCTGGAACTGATGCCGCCAAATGGTGTTTTTTACAAGGAAATCAATTCCATACAAGCCAAAAATTACATCGCATTCGCTGCAGGAAGCGGCATTACGCCAATCCTGTCCATCATAAAAACGCATTTGGCACTTGAGCCAAACAGCACTTTCCAGCTCTTTTACCTGAACCGCAGCGTAAAATCGATTATCTTTAAGGAGGAAATCGAACTGTTGAAAAACAGGTATTTCGGGCGTTTTGAAATCTTTCATTTCCTGTCCAAAGAACACCGGAATATCGAATTGCTGAACGGGCGTTTCACCAAGGAAAAATTGCAGGTATTAACCAAAAGCATTATCAATGTTCCAGCCGTCGATGATTGTTTCATCTGTGGGCCGGAAGAGATGATTTTCCTGATTCGCGACGAATTGGTTGCAGCCGGAATGGCGAAAGAAAAAATCCATTTCGAATTGTTCAACACCGGAAATTCCGAGGAACAAAAACAACGCGTCAGTAAAATACTCGAAAATAAAGTCGTCGGAACCGAAGTCACCATTCTCGATGGCGGAAAGGAATTCCACTTTATTATGGACGACGATTACGACAACATCCTTGATGGCGCTTTGGCAGCCGGGGCTGATTTGCCATTTGCGTGCAAAGGCGGCGTTTGCAGTACATGCCGTTGCAAAGTCATCGAAGGCACGGTCGAAATGAAAATCAATTACGCACTCGACGAAAACGAGGTTGCGAAAAATTACATACTAAGCTGTCAGGCAGTGCCGACTTCAGAAAAAGTCGTCGTCGATTTTGGCGCTTAAAATTAATGGAGAATTAATAATTGAAAATTGATAATTAGCGGTTCGCGAAAAATTCGTGAATTCGTGGTAAAAATTGAAATTATGTCAGAAGTAGAATTAAAAGAACTGGAAGCAATTTTCGAAGCGAAGATTGCCAATGACGAAAGGATCGAACCCAAAGACTGGATGCCGGAGAAATACCGCAAAACACACATCCGCCAGATTTCACAACATGCACATTCCGAAATTGTCGGCATGCTGCCGGAAGGAAACTGGATCACGCGCGCACCGTCTTTAAGACGGAAAGTAGCGCTTCTCGCGAAAGTCCAGGATGAAGCCGGTCATGGTTTGTACCTTTACAGCGCCTGCGAAACGCTCGGCATTTCCCGCGAAGAATTATACGAACAATTGCATTCAGGCGAAGCCAAATATTCGAGCATTTTCAATTATCCAACCGTAACCTGGGCCGATATGGGCGCGATCGGCTGGCTCGTTGACGGTGCCGCGATCATCAACCAGGTTCCGTTGACAGCAACGTCTTACGGTCCGTATGCGCGCGCAATGGTTCGCGTTTGTAAAGAGGAAAGTTTCCACCAACGCCAAGGTTTTGAAATTATGATGACATTGGCCAACGGAACCCAAGAACAAAAAGACATGGCGCAAGATGCATTAAACCGCTGGTGGTGGCCGTCATTGATGATGCTTGGTCCAACTGACGCCGAATCCGTACACACCGAACAATCGATGAAATGGAAACTCAAACGCAAAACCAATGATGAATTGCGCCAGCAGTTTGTAGACCAAACGGTGCCGCAAGCGGAATTAATCGGATTGACAATCCCGGATCCAAACCTAAAATGGAACGAGGAAACCAAACGCTATGATTTCGGCGCACTCGACTGGGATGAATTCTGGCAGGTCGTAAAAGGCCACGGCCCGTGCAATAAAGCCCGCATGGACGCCCGAAAAAACGCCTGGAGCAATGGTGAATGGGTGCGCGATGCCGCAATGGTTTATGCCGAAAAACAAGAATCAAAAAATTTACAAACAGCAGTTTAAAATACAGATCATGAAAAACTGGCCACTTTGGGAAGTATTTGTCAGAAGTAAAAACGGGCTCGAACACCGTCATTGCGGTAGTCTTCACGCCAGCGATGCAACGATGGCACTCGAAAACGCCCGTGATGTCTACACCAGGAGAATGGAAGGCGTCAGCATTTGGGTCGTTCCATCAAGCCAAATTACGGCTTCAAATCCTGAACACAGCGGGGAATTTTTCGAGCCTGCAAAAGACAAAGCCTATCGCCATCCGACTTTTTACGAATTGCCGGAAGAATTAAAACACATGTAAGATGAAGGATAATCTCATTCAATACATTTACGGAATTGCAGACAATGCGCTTATTCTGGGCCAACGCCTCGGCGAACTCTGCGGCCACGGCCCAAACCTCGAAGTCGACATCGCGATGACGAACATCGCCTTGGATTTGCTCGGGCAAACGAGAAGCTATTTCCAATATGCCGCGAAGCTCTCAGGAAATGCCGCGACTGAAGATACGGTTGCCTTCCTTCGCAGCGAACGCGAATACAAAAACGTCTTGCTCGTTGAACAGCCGAACACCGATTTCGCCTATTCCATTGGAAGACAGTTTCTATACGACGTTTATCATTTGCTGTTGCTGACGGAGTTGCAAAATTCCAAAGACGCAACATTGGCGGCAATCGCGAAAAAAAGCATCAAGGAAGTGCTGTATCACCAGCGTTTTTCTTCCGACTGGATTAAAAGATTGGGCGACGGAACAGAAGAAAGTCACAACAAAATCCAAACGGCCATCAACGATTTATGGACGTTCACGGACGAATTGTTCCACCAAACCGAAGCCGATATCGCGATGGTTTCTGAAAAAATCGGCGTTGATGTCGCCAAATTAAAAGATGCGTTTCATGCAAAAGTGGCCGAAGTATTGACCGAATCCACATTGCAGATTCCCGAGATGAAATATTTCCAAAAGGGTGGAAAACAAGGAATCCACAGCGAACACATGGGCTATTTATTGGCCGACATGCAATACATGCAACGCTCGTTTCCAAATATGAATTGGTAGTTTTTTAGGCTTGTCCCGAATTTATTTCGGGGAGCTATTTCCTGCTGTCCGCTATATCTTTTTTTGCAAAAAAGGATACCGCTTCCATCAGGGCTAGGGCATTCGGGAAAATAATAAGATAAATAATAAACGGAAGTATACAAAGCCTAATAATCCAAAGCGCGGCGTGTCCAAATAAATGACAGAAACAGCACATCATATCGACCCAAAACTCGGGCAGATTCTCGAATCGGTTTCCGATCCAGAGATTCCGGTGCTTTCGATTATGGAAATGGGCGTCGTACGTGCTGCGGAAATGAAAAACAATATTGCCGAAATTACCATTACGCCAACATACAGCGGCTGCCCCGCAATGGACGTGATTGGTGATGACATCAAAAAGGCATTGAAGGAAAATGGCATCGAAGCCAAAATCGACTTGGTTTTGTCGCCAGCCTGGACAACCGATTGGATTACGCCAAAAGGCAGGCGCGCACTCGAAAAATACGGCATCGCATCGCCATTGGAAGCCGAAGCCGACAAAGAAGCGTTGCTCGGCAATAAAAAATTAGTGAAATGCCCACAATGCGGCTCATTCAATACAAAACTGATCAGCCAGTTCGGCTCGACAGCATGCAAGGCTTTTTTCCAATGCCAGGATTGTCAGGAACCGTTCGATTATTTCAAATGTTTAAAATAATTATCAAATCATGAGTTCGATTTTACTCAACATAGAAAATAAAATAGCGACGATTACTTTAAATCGCCCGGAAGTATTCAACAGTTTCAACCGCGAAATGGCGTTGTCATTGCAAAATATTCTGGATCAATGTGCAAGCGATTCAAATGTCCGCGCCATCATCATCACCGGTTCCGGAAAAGCTTTTTGCGCCGGACAGGATTTAAAGGAAGTCACGACGCCGGAATTGATGCCGGGTTTCCGTAAGATATTGGAAGAACATTACAACCCAATCATCACACGAATCAGGAACATTGAAAAACCGATTGTTGCCGCTGTCAATGGTGTCGCCGCTGGCGCTGGCGCAAACATCGCGCTGGCATGTGATATTGTCGTCGCGACTGAAAACGCGGCTTTTATCCAGGCGTTCAGCAAAATCGGCTTGGTGCCGGACAGTGCGGGAACTTTTTTCCTGCCAAGGCTGATTGGTTTCCAGAAAGCATCGGCATTGATGATGCTTGGCGACAAGGTATCGGCTTCCGAAGCCTTAAACCTTGGTATGATTTATAAAATTTTTGCCACGGCAGTATTTGAGGATGAAATTTTACAACTCGCCACAACATTGGCAAACATGCCGACAAAAGCATTGGCATTGACGAAAAGATTACTCAATGCTTCTTTAGGTAACAATCTGGAACAGCAGTTGGCGCTCGAATCGGAATTGCAGATTAATGCCAGTGCATCTCAGGATTACCTGGAAGGCGTAACGGCATTTATGGAAAAAAGAACACCGGAATTTAAAGGATATTAATTTAGCAGAAAGAGAAAAGTCTTAAGTCCAAAGCGCAGCGTGTCTAAAGCCGCAGGGCGTTTCTAAAAATCTAAAAATGAAAGTAGCAGTCATAGGTTCTGGAACAATGGGAAGCGGCATCGCACAAGTCGCAGCAACTGCCGGTTGTACCGTGAAAATTTACGACATGAATCTCGACGCGCTTGCCAAAAGCAGGCTGGGAATCGAGAAAACCATGGCAATGCTTTTGGAAAAAGGCAAAATCGATTCGGCCGAAAAAGACAGGATTTTCGGCAGCATTTCTTATGTGAGTTCGATCGGGGATTTATCCGACGCCGATTTGGTCATTGAAGCCATAGTCGAAAACCTAGATGTCAAAAGAAGGCTGTTTTCAGAATTGGAAGCGATAGTGTCAGAAGAAACGATTTTGGCGTCCAATACGTCGTCATTATCGATTGCGTCGATTGCCGCTTCATGCAAAAACTCAGAAAGGCTTATCGGAATCCATTTCTTCAATCCTGCGCCATTGATGCAGTTGGTTGAGGTCATTCCCGCAATACAAACCAGCGATGCCATTTTACAGCAAACGGTCAAAATCATTTCCGATTGGAAAAAAGTCGTGGCTGTTGCCAAAGACACGCCTGGATTTATCGTCAACCGCGTTGCACGTCCGTTTTATGGCGAAGCATTGCGCATTTACGAAGAAGGAAAAGCCGATTTTGTCACGATTGACCGGGCGATGAAAAACTATGGCGGATTTAAAATGGGACCGTTCGAACTGATGGATTTTATCGGGAATGACGTGAATTATGTCGTGACAGAAACCGTTTTCACCGCATTCTATTTTGACCCAAGGTACAAACCGTCATTCACGCAGAAACGCCTGTTGGAAGCGGGATTCCTAGGCAAAAAATCAGGCCGCGGATTCTATAATTACAGCGAAGTATTGTCTTTGCCAAAAGAAGACGCAACATTAGGAAAATATATCGCCGACAGGATTTTGGCGATGCTCATCAACGAAGCTGCCGATGCATTGTTTTTAAACATCGCTTCGGCAAAAGACATCGACAACGCCATGACCAAAGGCGTCAATTATCCAAAAGGATTGTTGGCCTGGGCAGACGAGAAAGGAATTGACTGGTGTGTGGCAGCATTGGATCATTTATACAATGAATACCATGAAGACCGCTACCGTTGCAGTCCGCTGTTGCGAAAAATGAATGCCGAAAATAAAAAGTTCTTCTAATGACACCAAAAGAAATCATCCAAAAGATGTTCGATAATGATGCCTTTAGCCAATGGCTCGGCATTGTTGTGGAAGATATTTCGGAAGGCCGATGCACATTATCGATGACAGTCCGCAAGGAAATGCTCAACGGTTTCGGAATAGCGCACGGCTCGATTACGTATGCCATTGCCGACAGCGCTTTGGCATTTGCATCGAATTCGTATGGACGCCAATCCGTTAGCATTGATACGTCGATCAACCACATTGAATCATTGAAAGAAGGTGATAAAATAACAGCCATTGCACACGAAAACGCCGTCAAGAACAAGTTCGGCTTTTACAGTGTTAAGGTGAAAAAAGAAGATACGATCGTCGCGCTGTTCAAAGGAACAGTTTACAGAAGTGATCGCGAATGGAAAGAATAAGTATTGAGAATTGAGAATTGAGAATTTTTCAATCTAACATCTCAATACTAAAATCTAATAATCTAAAATGGAAGCATACATCATAGACGGCGTTCGCACGCCAATCGGAAATTATCAAGGAACATTAGGTGCAGTCCGCGCGGACGATTTGGGTGCGCTGGTCATCAAAACCATTGCCGAAAAGCACCCAGAAATTCCACAAGACGCTTATGACGACGTGATCATGGGCTGTGCCAACCAAGCCGGAGAAGACAACCGCAATGTCGCAAGAATGTCGTTGTTATTGGCTGGCTTGCCGCAAACTGTCCCTGGGGAAACCGTGAACCGTTTATGCAGTTCGGGATTGTCGGCTGTCATTCATGCAAACCGTGCGATTAAAGCCGGCGATGGCGACGTGTTTATCGCCGGTGGCATTGAAAATATGACGCGCGGGCCATTGGTCGTTTCCAAGCCGTCATCGGCATTCGGTACCGATTCGAAAATGTACGATTCGAGTTTCGGATGGCGTTTCATCAACCCGAAAATGAAGGAATTATATGGTATCGATGCGATGGGTGAAACCGCTGAAAATCTCGTCGGCCAATACAATATTTCAAGAGAAGACCAGGATAAATTTGCGATGAACAGTCAGATAAAGGCAGCCAAAGCGCAGCAATCGGGCCGTTTGGATAAAGAAATTATAGCTGTTGAGATTCCGCAACGCAAAGGCGATCCAATCGTTTTTGCCAAAGATGAATTCATCAAGCCATCAACATCAATGGAAGGCCTGGGAAAATTACGCGGCGCATTCAGAAATGGCGGCAGCGTCACGGCCGGAAACTCCTCGGGATTGAATGATGGCGCGGCAGCAACGATCATCGCTTCAGAAGCGGCAGTCAAAAAATACAATTTAAAGCCATTGGCGAGGATCGTCAGCTCGGCAGTTGTCGGAGTCGAGCCAAGAATTATGGGCATCGGCCCGGTGGAAGCGACGAAAAAAGCATTGGCGAAAGCCAATTTAACACTCGACCAAATCGACATCATCGAACTCAACGAAGCTTTTGCCGCGCAAAGTATTGCCTGCATCCGCGCGTTGGGATTAAAAGACGACGACAACCGAATCAACCCGAATGGCGGCGCCATTGCCATCGGACATCCGCTTGGCGTAACCGGCGCGAGAATCGCATATTCGGCTGCATTAGAATTGCAACTGACCGGAAAAAGATATGCGTTGGTTACGATGTGCATCGGCGTTGGCCAAGGCTATGCAATGATTATTGAAAGAGCGTAAAGAAAAGAAACGAGAGCCAAGACAGAACTTAATATCTCAATGGTTTAAAAATAAATAAATGTTCAAATTATGGGCAAACTAGGAAATTACGTCAACGGACACTGGACAGAAGGCACAGGCGAAGGCACGCCGTTATTCGATTCCGTGACCGGAGACATCATCACAAATGCTTCTACCGAAGGATTGGACTTTGAGGAAATCCTGCATTATGGAAGAACAAAGGGCGGCGAAAAACTCCGAAAAATGACGTTTCAGGAACGCGGCAATATGATCAAGAAACTCGCTTTGTACTTAACCAAACGCAAAGAGCAGTTCTATGAAATCAGTTACAGAACCGGCGCGACACGTGTCGACAGCTGGATTGATATCGAAGGCGGATTCGGCAATTTATTCGCCAATGCGTCATTGCGAAAATTGTTTCCAAACCAACCATATGATGTCGAAGGCGATGCAATCGATTTATCCAAAGGCGGCCGTTTTATGGCACATCATATTTTGGTTCCGAAACCCGGTGTTGCGGTACACATCAATGCATTCAATTTCCCGATTTGGGGCATGCTGGAGAAATGTGCGGTCAACTGGATGGCGGGAATGCCGGCAGTTGTGAAACCGGCAACGTCTACTTCATACTTGACAGAAGCTGTTGTCAAAGAAATCATTGCATCCAATATTTTGCCCGAAGGCGCGCTGCAACTCATTTGCGGCTCGGCGAATAAAATTTTAGATTATGTTGAATCCCAGGATGTCGTGACTTTTACAGGTTCAGCGTCAACGGGACGAATGCTGAAATCACATAGCAGGATCATCAACGAATCAGTGCCATTCAATATGGAAGCGGATTCCTTAAATTGCTCAATCCTTGGCGAAGATGCCGTTCCGGGAACACCGGAATTCGATTTGTTCGTCAACCAGGCCAGAAGTGAAATGACCGTTAAATGTGGCCAAAAATGTACCGCTATCAGAAGAATCATCGTTCCTGAAAAATTAATGGAAGATGTGCAGATCGCACTCGGGAAAGCACTCGACAAAGTCACCATCGGCGACCCGAGATTAAAGGAAGTACGAATGGGTTCGCTTGTCAGTGCCGACCAGGTTCTCGAAGTCAAAATGCGCACGCGCGAAATCGCAAAAACCGCATCCATCGTTTATGGCGACTATGACAAAATCACAACTGTTGGCGCCGATGCCTCCAAAGGCGCTTTCATCAGTCCGATGCTGCTTCGCGAAGACAACCCATTCAAAAATATCCTTGTCCATGAAACCGAAGCTTTTGGTCCGATTGCGACATTAATGCCATACAAAAACATTGAAGAAGCGGTCGAATTGGCCAAAATGGGCAAAGGCTCATTGGTATCTTCAATCGTTACCAATTCCGATAAAATTGCCAAAGATTATGTCGTCAATGCCGCATCACACCACGGGCGGATTTTGGTGTTGAACCGTGAAAACGCCAAACAAAGTACCGGCCACGGTTCGCCATTGCCACAACTCGTCCACGGCGGTCCGGGACGCGCAGGCGGCGGCGAGGAAATGGGCGGCATTCGCGGCATTCGCCATTACATGCAGCGCTGCGCAATACAAGGTTCGCCGACAACACTGACAGAAATCACAGGCATTTACCAACCGAATTCAGCCTACAAGGAAGCGCCAGAACATCCGTTCAAATATTACTGGGACGATATCGAACCGGGCATGTCCATCAAGACACACAAGCGCACGGTGACCGATACCGACATCATCAATTTTGCGAATTTGACTTGGGATCATTTCTATGCACATACCGATATCACTTCATTGCAAGGCAGTATTTTCGAGAAAAGGACAGCGCACGGTTATTTCATTTTAGCCGCCGCTGCCGGATTATTTGTATGGCCGAACAAAGGCCCGGTTGCCGCAAACTACGGACTCGAAGAATGCCGTTTCCTGCGTCCGATTTACCACAACGACACGATGTATGTCCGCCTGACGTGTAAGCAAAAGATAGAACGCGACCATGCAGGCGAGCAAATGCCATCGGGAATTGTCAAATGGTTTGTGGAAGTTTTCGACCAAAATGACGAACTGACCGCCATCGCGACAATCTTGACAATGGTGCAGAAAAAATCACCATTCAAGGAAATCAACCAGTGCAATATCGACGAATACCTGACGAAACTGACTATCAACCACAAAGCCAATTGGGGCACAATGACGCCACAGCACATGGTCGAGCATATGGAGCAGCAATTCCGTTTTGCATCAGGAGAAGTCCAGGATTTCGACATTGCGACACCTGCCGAACACCTCGACAAATACCGCGAAACGATTTTCAATCACAGGCCATTTCCGCAAGGACACAAACATCCGCTGATGAAGGAAAATACGCTCGAAGATTTGGCGCATCCCGATTTGCAGACCGCCAAACAAAAATTAACCGAGGCCATCAATGCCTACGAACAATATTTCAAGGAAAACCCGGATGCGCGAACCAAAAATGTCGTTTTCGGCATGATGGACAAGTTCGAATGGGATTTATTGAGCACAAAACATTTTAACCACCATTTCAAGCAATTTGGGATTTTGGATTAGGGGCCGGGAACCTGCTTTCGCTGCAATCTTTTTTGCAAAAAGGATTTCCGCTACAATCAGGGCTAGGGCTTTCAACAAATAATAAGATTATCAATGACTGAAGCATACGTTACATCAAATATAAAAGAAGGAATCGCCACCATCGAGTTTTTCCATCCCGAACAAAATTCCTTGCCCGGAAATATCCTCGCGCAATTGGCTGAAACCATTACAAAAACGGGAAACGACGACAACGTCAAAGTCATCATCCTGAAAAGTGGCGGCGACCGGACTTTCTGCGCCGGAGCGAGTTTCAAGGAATTAATCAATATCAATGACGCATCGACAGGAAAAGTATTTTTCTCAGGATTTGCGAACGTCATCAACGCGATGCGCAAATGCCCGAAATTCATCATCGGAAGAATCCAGGGGAAAACCGTCGGCGGCGGCGTCGGAATCGCAGCAGCAACCGATTATTGCATGGCGGCGAAATTCGCAGCGATAAAATTAAGCGAACTCAACGTCGGCATCGGGCCGTTCGTGGTTTCGCCGGCCATCGAAAGAAAAATGGGTGTTTCGGCGATGTCACAAATCGCGATCGACGCCAATAATTTCTATGAAGCCGAATGGGCGAAAAGCAAAGGATTATTTGCCAACGTCTATGAAAGTATCGAAGAAATGGATACAGCCATCGAAGCCTTTGCCCAACATCTGTGCACCTACAATCCTGAAGCCATGTCCGAATTGAAAAAGATATTCTGGAAAGGCACCGACGATTGGGACAATCTGCTCGCAGAACGCGCAGCCATCAGCGGCCGTTTGGTACTGTCCGATTTTACAAAAGAAACATTAAAGAAATTTAAATAGAATTGAGAATTGAGAATTGAGAATTGAGAATTGAGAATTTTCCTGATAGCAATCTCAATTCTCAATGCTAACATCTAATAGCTAATTATGGTTTACGAATTCAGAGGTTTCATTCCCGTCATCCACGAAAGCAGCTTCATCCATCCGCAAGCTGCCGTCACCGGTAATGTAATTATCGGCAAGGACGTTTATGTTGGGCCGGGCGCAGCCATCCGTGGCGATTGGGGCGGAATCGTCATTGAAGACGGTTGTAATGTCCAGGAAAACTGCACGATCCATATGTTTCCGGGAAAGAATATTACATTGAAAGCCGGAGCGCATATCGGCCATGGCGCGATTATCCACGGTGCGAACATTGGCAGGAATTGCCTCATTGGAATGAACGCCGTGATTATGGACGATGCTGATATCGGTGACGAATGCATCGTCGGCGCGTTGGCATTCGTGAAAGCCGAAACCATTATTCCGGCGCGTAAAATGGTCGTCGGAAATCCCGCGGTCACCATCAAGACCGTCAGCGACGAAATGATGGCCTGGAAAACGAAGGGCACAGCGTTATATCAAAAATTGCCAAAGGAATTATACGAAACATTGAAAGCGGTCGAACCCTTGCGGGAAATTCCAAAGGACAGGCCAATACAGGAAACTTCATACATGACATTAGAAGAAACAAGGAAAAAATAATATGCCGACAATCGAATTTAAAATGCCCAAAATGGGCGAAAGCATTTCCGAAGCAACGATCATCAACTGGCTGAAAAATGTCGGTGATACGGTCGAAGCCGAAGAAACAATCCTCGAGGTTGCGACCGATAAAGTCGACAGCGATGTGCCGTCGCCGGTTCATGGCATCATTACCGAAATCCGTTTTGGAAAAAATGACGTCGTGAAAGTAGGGGAAGTTTTGGCATTAATTGAAACCGACGACAAGGCTGCCGGAAAGAAAATAACGATTGGAAAAACGGAAGAAAGAGCACAGAGCGCAGAAGGCAGAGCGCAGAAGACAGAAGAAAAACAAAACCTTAAACCGGTAATGTTAAAGTCAGATTCTGATGCGTTTCTTTCGCCATTAATCATCAGCATCGCACAAAAGGAAAATCTTTCGCTTGAGGAAGTGCAAAGCATTCCGGGATTGGGCGCTGATGGAAGAATCCAGAAAAGTGACGTGTTCCAGTATTTAAAAAACAGGAAATACCCGCTGAAAAGCATTCCGCAAACAAATACTCAGCCGCAATCGACTTATCCAAAACCGGTCATTAATTTCGTCGAAGGAAAAGACCGCATCGTCGAAATGGACCGCATGCGCAAGATGATTGCCGACCATATGGTCTATTCGAAGCAAACTTCGCCGCACGTGACTTCTTATATCGAGGTTGATGTCACGAATCTCGTGAATTGGAGAAATGAAAACAAGGACAAATTCCTTGCTAAGCACAATCAAAAACTGACGTTTACGCCCATTTTTGTTGACGCAGTTGCAAAAGCGGTAGCTGATTTTCCAATGATAAACGTTTCCGTTGACGGGAAAAACATCATTGTCCACGCCGATATCAATATCGGAATGGCAACGGCTTTGCCAAGCGGAAACTTAATTGTTCCGGTCGTGAAAAATGCGAATAATAAGAACTTGTCTGAATTGGCGGCAACGGTCAATCATTTGGCGGAAAGCTCCCGAAACAACAAGCTGAAACCCGACGAAGTCCAAGGTTCGACGTTTACGATTTCCAATGTTGGGACATTTGGAAGTTTGATGGGAACGCCGATTATCAACCAGCCTGAAGTTGCGATTTTGGCTTTGGGAATCATTAAAAAACGCCCGGAAGTCATTACGATTGCAACCGGCGATGAAATTGCCATCCGAAGCATGATGTATTTGTCTTTGTCTTTTGACCACCGCGTGGTCGACGGATTTTTAGGCGGATCATTCCTGCGGAAAGTCGGCGATTATTTAGAACAATTTGACTCAAACACAATTATCTAACATTATGTATCACATCAAAGAAACCATTAACCACAGCGGCCGCGAAAAAAATATCGATTTGAACACAAGTATTATGGGTACGGTTTTTACCGATCACATGTTCATTTGTGATTACGAAAACGGGCAATGGAACAACCCGAGGATTGAGCCGATGGCCACTATTCCCTCGCATCCGGCGGCAATGGCTTTGCATTACGGCCAGGCAATTTTTGAAGGCCTGAAAGCGGCGCTCGGAAATGACGGAATGCCATTGTTGTTCCGCCCGGGCCAAAATGCAAAACGCCTGAATTTCAGCGCGGCCAGAATGGGCATGCCTGCTTTTCCGGAAGATTTATTTGTCGAAGGATTGAAAAGGCTGGTCGCAATCGACAAAGAATGGGTGCCGTCAAATGATGGAAGTGCTTTGTATTTAAGGCCGTTTATGTATGCAGATGAAGCCTTTATCGGGATGCGCGCCGCCACAAAATACAAGTTCATCATTTTTGCATCGCCTTCAGGACCGTTTTTCAGCAAGCCAATCAAATTGTACGCGGAAACTCAATACATCCGTGCGGCAAATGGCGGAACCGGTGAAGCGAAAGCGGCAGGGAATTACGCTGCGGCAATTCTTCCGACGGAAAAAGCCAAGCTAAACGGTTACGATCAGGTGCTGTGGCTCGACGCGCAAAACTTTGAATACGTACAGGAAGCAGGAACCATGAACATTTTCTTTAAAATTGGCGGAAAAGTCATTACACCGAATCTTGGCGGATCGATTTTGTCGGGAATCACGAGACTGAGCGTGATTGATTTATTGCGCAGTAAAGGATTTGAAGTGACTGAAAGGCCAATCAAGATGTCTGAGATTATTGCTGCATCAGAAAACGGGACTTTGGAAGAAGCCTGGGGCGCGGGAACGGCCGTGTCTATTGCGCCGATTGAAGAAATCGGGTACAAGGACATGAAAATCAAATTCCCTGTTGGAAATCCTGTTGCCAAGGATTTGAAAGCCACAATGGATGGCATTAAAACACAAAAAATAAAAGATACATTCGGTTGGATTGTGCCTGTTGAGAGTTACAGTGCGCAGCCGCGATAGAGCTGGTATCCTTTTTTGTGAGGCACCGAAGCAAAAAAGATAAAGGCGAAAGCGCGAATTGTCTGCGAAAATTAAAAAAAATAAACGCCACAGATTCACAGATTTTGATTCTTAATCTGTGAATCTGTGGCCAACAAATTATGGAAACAGCAGAAAAGACATTGAATAAAATCATTTTAGAAAAAGCATTCGCGACCATGGCGACCGCCAAAGCGATGACGGAATTGTACGAGGAAAATTTTAAAGTCGTTTCCAAATACGTGCATGCGACGTCACGCGGCCATGAAGCGATCCAGATTGCGATGGCAATGCATCTGCTTCCGCAGGATTTTGCGTTTCCGTATTATCGCGATGATGCGATGTTGCTCGGCATTGGAATGGAACCGTACGATTTAATGTTGCAATTGATGGCGAAGCGCGACGATCCGTTTTCTGGCGGACGAACGTACTATTGCCACCCGAGTTTAAGAGATGCCGACAAGCCTAAAATTCCGCACCAATCTTCAGCGACCGGTATGCAGGCGATTCCGGCGACTGGCGCGGCACTCGGATTTTGGTATAAGGAAAATATAGGAATTCAGGACGATTTGAAAGATTTGCCAATTGTTGTTTGTTCACTTGGCGATGCTTCCGTAACCGAAGGCGAAATTGCCGAAGCGTTCCAAATGGCAGCATTGAAGCAATTGCCGATTTTGTATCTGGTGCAGGACAACGGCTGGGATATTTCAGCGAATGCAGCCGAAACACGAGCACAAAATGCCTTTGAATATGCGAAAGGTTTCCACGGCATTGAAGCGATTTCAATTGACGGCGCTGATTTTACCGAAAGTTATCTGGCGTTGCAAAAAGTCGTAAAAACAATGCGTACAGAAAGGCGCCCGTTTTTGGTTCATGCCAAAGTACCGCTGCTGAATCACCATACTTCGGGCGTTCGGATGGAGTGGTATCGCGACGATTTGGAAGAAGCGCAATCGCGTGATCCATATCCGGTTTTGGAACAGCAACTGCTCGATGCGGGTTTTACATGGGCGGAAATCCAAAAATTAAATGAAACGGCGAAAGCGAAAGTCAAAGCCGATTACGATAAAGCATTATTAGCGGAAGATCCAAGGCCCGAAGATTTGTTTACGCATGATTTTGCACCAACGCCGATCACCGAAGAAAAAGGCGAACGCAATCCTGAAAGAGAAGACAAAGTCGTCATGGTCGATTGCGCGTTGTTTGCAGTCGAGGAATTGATGAAAGAGCATAAAGAATGCCTGTTGTACGGGCAGGATGTTGGCGGACGATTGGGCGGCGTATTCCGTGAAGCGGCGACATTGGCGCAGAAATTCGGCGATGAACGCGTGTTCAATACGCCAATCCAGGAAGCGTTTATCGTCGGTTCGACCGTCGGAATGTCGGCGGTTGGCTTAAAGCCAATTGTTGAGGTGCAATTCGCCGATTACATCTGGCCGGGATTGAACCAGTTGTTCACCGA
>DATHKH010000103.1:0-2019 GCA_035286325.1 Flavobacterium sp. | reverse complement strand
CATCGAAATGACAGTCAGTTCCTTGTATTTGAAAACGATTGGTTTCCGCCATCTGACTTCATATTTCGCCATGTCTTCCATAGTCAGTATGCCGTCTTTTTGCTGGATGTAATCCACGAGTTTTTGCGCAGTTTCACCTTTATAGAATTCGTCCCTTCCATTTTTTGAAATCCTTTTCAGGGTTTCCGCAAGCGCGAAATAATGAATGGTGTCATTTTTATGGAAGTGAATGGCGTATAGCGTATTATTTCCATTGACTTCAAGGATAGCTGCTTTATTATCATTGATTTGTTTTTCCTGCTTTTCGGTAACAACGACGCCTTTTTCGGCCAATGCGATCGCTGGTTTCATGAGCGTTTCCATTGGAAGTGAGCCAAATTTTTCATGTACGGCAAAAATTCCGGCAATGCTTCCGGGTACGCCGACAGCTGAAGCGGTTTGTGTGCTTTTATTGGAAATCACATTTCCCTTGGCATCCAGGAACATGTCTTTTGATGCAGCTAACGGTGCTTTTTCCCGAAAATCCAATGTCCCGGTTTCACCATTCGCTTTGCGGTACACCATAAAACCGCCGCCACCGATATTTCCGGCATACGGATAAGCCACCGCTAAAGCAAGTTGCGTTGCAATCATCGCATCAAAGGCATTTCCGCCTTGTTTCATAATGTCGCTGCCAATTTTAGAAGCTTCATCCCGGGCAGAAACGGCCATGGCTTTTCGGGTGACAAGGCCAGTCGGTGTATGTTGTTTTTCGGTTTTGCAGCCAATGAGGAAAAGAAAACCCAACAAGAATAATTTCCTCATAGTGAAGTAATTTTTTGCGCCGCGAATGCACGGATCTCTTCAAAGAACTCCGTGAATTCCTTTTCAAATTCCATATAGAATGCTTCGAGTTCCGTTCTTGAAAACCGCATTCCGGATTGGTTTCCGGTTCGTTTGTCCATTTGTGTCAGGATATTGGTAATGCCGTCGACAGTCGCATAAGTCGCGAGCCAGTTGCGCTCTTTCATAACGGGTAATATTTGTTTTGTCCTTTCGGTGAGCAAATCGGGATTTGATTCCAATGAATCGTAAAAATCCGCAGCATAATCTTCGAGTTTGGCATCAGAATAATGGCTCCAGTTTTTTGCCAGGAAATGGTCATAAAAAACATCCATGATTACGCCTGCATAATGATGGTATTTGTCGTGCAGCCTTTTCGTGCCCTGGCGAAATATCGGGTGTGCATCGGTAAACGTATCGATGGCGCGATGCAGCACAATGCCTTTTTGGACGTCGGGAGGAAAATGATCGAACTCTTTCCCGCGAATCCCGTCGGCCATAAAGTTGCCGATTTTGATGAAATCGTTGTCTCCGGAAAGATAAATGTGGGCTAGGAAGTTCATTCGTCTAAGGTAAGAATTTTAAATTTTGAATTTTTAAATGAAAGCCAAATCTTCCAATATCTTCTTCTATTTTAGCTAAATCAATAAAACCAAAATCGCAATTATTATATTTGTCAGAATTTAAAATTTATAACAGATAAAAAATGACTCTAATAAAATCAATATCGGGAATCCGCGGTACCATTGGCGGAAAAACAGGCGATAACCTGACGCCGATTGACGCGGTTAAATTTGCCGCGGCCTATGGAACCTGGCTCAAAAATTATTCAAAAAAAGAAAAGCTGAAAGTAGTAATCGGGCGTGATGCGCGGATTTCCGGACCGATGATCCACAATCTCGTCATGAATACGTTGATTGGGTTGGGAATCGATGTCATTGACCTCGGACTTTCCACAACGCCAACAGTGGAAGTCGCCGTTCCACTGGAAAAAGCCGATGGCGGCATTATTTTAACCGCTTCTCACAATCCGAAACAATGGAACGCCTTGAAATTGCTCAACGAAAAAGGCGAGTTCCTCAACGGAGCCGAAGGTGAGAAAATTCTTGACATTGCCGAAAATGAGGCTTTTGATTTTTCCGATGTCGACAATCTCGGCGAAATCACGGTCAACGATGCCTATATGGATATTCATAT
>DATHKH010000102.1:0-21802 GCA_035286325.1 Flavobacterium sp. | reverse complement strand
GTATTGTCACCGGCGACCAGAATGCGCCTTTGGCCGGCGTTTCGGTATATGCGGCCGATTTGCACAAAGGCACCGTTACCGACGATGATGGCAAATATACTTTGAACAGCCTTCCGGCGGGGAATGTCAATATCCTGTTTTCTTATATCGGTTATACGACAAAAAACCAACCAGTCAATGTCCATGGCGAAACGACCCTAAATCTGGTCATGGAAGAAAGCATCCATCAAATGGACGAAGTCATCGTATCTACGGCCTTCAACAAACTGCAGTCACAAAATGTCATGAAAGTCGAACATGTCGGTATGAAAGCCATGCAAAAAACAGGCGTTTCGACATTGATTGAAGGCTTGGCGACAGTTCCCGGCGTTTCGCAGGTTTCGACCGGAACATCCATTGGGAAACCGGTCATCCGCGGACTGAGTTCAAACCGCGTGTTGGTGTATTCACAAGGCGTACGATTGGAAAACCAGCAATTTGGCGACGAGCACGGACTCGGCCTGAACGATTCGGGAATTGAAAGCGTCGAAGTCATCAAAGGTCCGGCATCACTGCTTTATGGTTCTGATGCTTTAGGTGGCGTATTGTATTTCAACCCCGAGAAATTTGCAGATGCAAATACCTTCAAGGGTGATTTCAGCCAGAAATTGTTCTCGAATACTTTGGGAAGCAGTTCGTCTTTAGGCATGAAAGGCTCGACCGACAAATGGAAATTTTTGGCGCGCGGCAATTATTCGACGCATTCGGATTATATGATTCCAAACGGCGACCGGGTGACGAATACACGATACAATGAAACGGATTTCAAAGGCGGCATCGGTTACAGCGATTCGAAATTTTCGAGTGTGTTGCGTTATAATTTCAATAAATTGGATTTGGGCATTCCTGAAAATGGGATCGCAGAACAGACCGAAAGCAAAAACACGGATTATCCAAGGCAAGGCGTTTTCAACCATATACTCAGTTTACACAACAATATCTTCTTTGGAAATTCGACACTTGACGCCGACATCGGTTATATTGCCAACGACCGGAGCGAGTTTGAAGACAGTGATGCCGCAAGTTTGCATATGAAGCTGAAAACACTTAATTATGACATCAAATACCATCTGCCGAAAACGTCAAAAATTGAAACCATTGTCGGAATCCAGGGCATGCGCCAAACCAATGAAAATTCAGGCATCGAATATTTGATTCCGGATGCGGTAACCAACGATTTCGGGATTTTCGGGACGGCGAATTACGAATGGAAATCGAATGCGATCCAAGCCGGTTTGCGTTATGACAATCGCAAAATCACGAGTGACGAACATAGCACTTTAGGCGATGAAGGTTATTTTGCACCTATCGACAAATCGTTTGACAGCTTTAATGCGGCATTGGGTTACAAAACCGATTTTACCGACAAATTGACCATGCGGTTGAACTTGGCTTCCGGATTTCGTGCGCCGAATCTTGCGGAGCTGACCTCAAACGGCGTGCATGAAGGCACAAACCGATATGAAATCGGCAACAGCAATTTAAAAACCGAGCAAAATTTCCAGGCCGATTTGAACCTTGAATACAAAAACAGCCATTTTGAGTTTTTCATCAACGGGTTTTTGAACCACATCAACAACTACATTTATACGTCGCCAACCGGTCAGGTGATTGACGACAATGATGTTTTCAATTACATCCAGAACGATGCGGTTTTGTATGGCGGCGAAGCTGGAATTCATTTTCATCCGCATCCTTTGGACTGGCTGCATTTTGAGAGCAGTTTTGAAACCGTTACGGGCAAAAAGCAAAACGGCGATTACCTGCCGTTGATTCCGGCGAATAACTGGAACAATACCATCCGTACCGAATTCAACATCAGGAACTGGCTTTCTGAAGGTTATACCAGATTGAACATCTCGAGCACTTTCAGCCAGGATAATGTCAGCGGATTTGAAACCCGGTCGAAAGATTATACGTTGGTGAATTTTGGCGTTGGCGGGAAAGTAAAACTGAACAAAACCGTTTTTGAAGTCAACCTCAACGGTAATAATTTATTCGATAAAACTTATATCGCGCATTTGTCGCGATTAAAAACCGACGGCATTCCGAATATTGGAAGAAATGTGGTTTTGGGAGTCAATTTCAATATCTAAATAAAAAAAGCCTGGCAAAACTGTCAGGCTTTTCTTTTATATTAAAATCGATTGTCGCCGTCGAGCAAATTCCCCAAACCGCCGAGCAGGCTGCCTTCTTCACGGCTGTTTCCGCCAGATCTTGGCGCCGTAGCGATAATCCTGTCGGCCAAACGGCTGAATGGCAACGATTGTATATAAACAGTTCCCGGTCCGCGCAAGGTCGCAAAAAACAAACCTTCACCACCGAAAATCGAGTTCCGGATGCCGCCGATGAATTCGATATCATAATCGACATCTTTTGTAAATCCGACAATGCATCCCGTATCCACTTTCAAGACTTCCCCTGGCGCGAGTTCTCTTTTCGCCAATGTACCGCCGGTATGTACGAAAGCCATTCCGTCACCTTCGAGCTTTTGCATGATAAAACCTTCCCCGCCGAAAAGGCCGCGCCCGAGTTTTTTGGAAAATTCAATTCCAATTTGAACGCCTTTGGCAGCGCATAAAAAGGAGTTTTTCTGGCAAATGAATTTCTCGCCGAACTGCGTCAGGTCGATGGCGAGGATTTTCCCCGGATATGGCGCCGCGAACGACACTTTGCTTTTGGTATTGTTCTGGTTTAAATAGCCGGTGATGAATAAACTTTCTCCGGTCAGTACGCGTTTTCCGGCCGACAGGATTTTGTCGAACAATCCCGTTTGCTGGCCAGAACCGTCGCCAAAAATGGTTTGCATCTGGATGCCGTTGTCCATCATCATAAAACTTCCGGCTTCGGCAACGATAATTTCCTGTGGGTCGAGCTCAATTTCGACATACTGCATTTCCTCGCCGTAAATCGTATAATCTATTTCGTGTGCTTTCATATTTTTTGATTTTTTGATTGTTGCAAATTAATGAAAATCCCGCATTCGTTTATTCTAAAATCGGCACAAACGCTTTTACAATTCCGATATCGAAAAATTTTGTGCTTTTAATCGATTATAGTTTAATAAATTAATTATATTTTTACATTATTGCTAACCAATTAAATACATATTTATGAACTCAACATTTACTATGACCGTAAGAGTGTTATTAGGAATTATGCTCGTGGTGTTTGGAAGTAACAAATTCCTACATTTTCTCCCGATGCCGACGCCAACAGGAACGGCAGGCGATTTTATGAATTCGTTAGGGGCGACCGGATATATTTTTCCTATTGTCGGTGTTCTGGAATTATTTATCGGAGTAATGCTTTTATTAAAAAGATGGGTTCCATTTGTGATTATTTTATTGGCACCGATTTCAATCAATATCCTTTTATTCCATGCATTTCTGGATATTCCCGGTGTAAGCGTTGCGCTTTTGATAGCAATCTTAAACGGAATCCTGATTTACAAACATTGGAAATTATACCGCCCATTATTTGGCAGTCACCAGGCTGTATAATTAGTAATCCAATTTCCCTACATACCGCATCCTTTTTACAATGCGTCCTTTTCGCCTTTCGATATAGGAAGAGGAATTGGCAGCCTTAAATTTTCTTGGATTTGGAAGAATGGCCGCAATTCCCGCTGCCTGTTGTGCCGATAAATCTGAGGCGCTTTCTTTGTACCAATGATGGGCTGCTGCTTCCGCTCCATAGACGTTATTGCCCATTTCTATGCTGTTTAAGTAAACTTCCATAATGCGTTCTTTTCCCCAAAAAATTTCAATCAGCACCGTAAAATAAGCCTCAAGCCCTTTCCTGAGATAACTTCGCCCTTGCCAGAGAAACACATTCTTTGCCGTTTGCTGTGAAATCGTGCTTCCGCCTTTGATGCGTTTTCCGCGTTGGTTGTTTTTCAGGGCTTTTTGCATTGCTTCAAAATCAAATCCGCAATGCGTCATGAAATTCCCGTCTTCACTGGCGATGACGGCTTTCTGCAGGTTTGGCGAAATATTGTCAATCGATTCCCAGTCGTGGCTGAATTCGAGCTCTTTTCCATCAATCATATTGTCGATTGTGCGCGAAGCCATCAACGGTGTAAAAGGGATCGGCACAAACTTGAATACAATCACCGAAAACACCGAAAGCACCAAAAACCAAAGGAACACTTTCCACAAAAACCGGAATATTTTTTTCAACATAACTATCTTTTAAACTAAATCCGCCAATTCGGCGCCAATTAAACTCCCGATTGCGACGCCCATACCGCCCAATCTTACACCGCAATACACATGTTCCGAAAGTTGCTGCACAATGGGGTTTTTCTGGTTGCCCAAGCCCATGATGCCACTCCAGCGGTGTTCGATCGTGAAATCGCGACCGGGCAAAATTACTTCTTTTAACAATTGCTCCAATCGGTTTTGTATGATTTCTGTCTGCCCGAATTCGGTCGTCGTTTCGCCCTCAAAATCGAGGTTCCGTCCGCCGCCAAGCAAAATCCTGTCACCTATATTCCTGAAATAATAATAGCCTTTGTCCAAATGAAAAGTGCCTTTGATATCGAGATTCGGAATCGGTTTCGTAATCAAAACCTGTGCGCGTGCCGGTTTGACGTTGCCATTGGTGAGCTTCCCGGCAAAACCGTTGGTCGCAAACAATAGCTTTTTAGTTGTAAAACTGAAGGCACCTAAAGCCACTTCCACGCCCGTTTGCGTTTCATTAAAAGCCGTGACCGTTTGCTGGTTCAGAATCAGAATGTTTTCAGAAATCGCGAGCTTCAGCAAAGCCTGCATCATATTTCCGGTATCGATCTGCGCTTCAAACGGGTTGAAAACCAAAGTATCATGGATGTTTCCAAAACCAAAACGGTTGGTTTCCGTCGCAAAAACATCCGATTTGAAAATCGGCCGCAGCACATCATTGATAAACGGCATTTTTGAAAGGCAATCCGAAAAGCTGTCGTCGCTATTCAAAAAAAGTTCGTATCCGCCATAAGGCTTGAAATCTATAGCTGCATCGCCGAGGCGTTTGCGCAGCAGTTGCAGGCCGTTCCAGCGCTTTTGTATGAGATTGACAACTTCTTCCTCGCTATGCGTATGCAAATCGTCAATGATTTCCGAAAGACTTCCGAAACACGCGAAACCGGCATTTTTCGTACTTGCACCCTGCGGCAGCATGCCTTTTTCCAACACCAGAATTTTGCTTTCGGGAAATTTTTCACGCAGGCGCAACGCCGTGTGAAGGCCTACAATGCCGCTGCCCACAATCGTAAAGTCAACATTTGTAAACCAATTCTTAATTTCCCAATAACTCAATTCCATATTGAAAATTTTTATAAAAATAATGATTTTCAGGAGCTGTTTCCGGCTTTGCACTCCAATCTTTTTTGTTTTATCAAGTGTCCGTTTTACAATCGTCTGATTTTCAAAACAAAAAAAGGATTTCCGTTTCAATCCGGGCTAAAGGTGCGATTAAGAATAATTCACGTAATTAATTCACTTCTTGAAGGATTCTCAAATCTTAAAACTGTAGTTTGTCGATTTGTTAATTATTTTCTTTAATTTTTGAATTATCAGGCTAAATTATATTTTATATTTGACCGACTTAATAAAACCCAAAAAACCTTAATTTTTAAATTTATGAAAAAACAGTTACTTTCCATTGCACTGATAGCCATGAGCGGCTTGTCTTTTGCGCAGGGAGGCGTTTGGAAATCTGCCGTTAAAAAAGCGAACAGTGTTACTTTTGAAAACAAGACAGGAATTGCAAACCCGCGATTATTTGAACTGAATATTAACGAATTGAAACAGGCTGTAGCCAATTCACCCCAACGATTCTCGACACAGAAATCAAATGTTGTCGTTTCTTTTCCAAATGCCGATGGGCAGCTGGAACGTTTCCAGATCATGGAAAACTCCAATATGGATCCTGCCCTGGCGGCAAGATATCCTGAAATCAAATCTTATGTCGGGCAAGGAGTTGACAACCCTTCATCGACAATCTATTTCAGCATTTCACCACTTGGCCTTGAAACCATGGCTGTCGGCGCTGACCGTTCGGCGGTTTTTATCGAACCTTATACGACCGACCTGAGCACATACGTAGCTTATAAAAAATCTGACAAAGCCGCTTCACTGAATAAATTCGAGTGTAAAGTGGTTGCGACCGCGCAGGCAGAAATGGATACAAACTTGGCTGCGAGGCCAAACGCCGACGATTCTTTTTTAAGGACTTTCCGCTTGGCAATGTCGGTTACAGGTGAATATACTGTGTATTTTGGCGGTACAAAAGCTTTGGCTTTGGCGGCAATCAACAATTCGATGACCCGTGTGAATGGCGTTTTTGAAAAAGATTTCTCGGCCAGAATGGTATTGATCGCCAATACTGACGCTGTTATATATACCAGCGCTTCAACCGATCCGTATTCTGCAGCATCAGCAGGAGCTGGCGGCGCATGGAATGCAGAGTTGCAAAACACATTGACTTCCGTCATTGGCGAAGCGAATTATGACATCGGGCACTTATTTGGTGCATCGGGCGGCGGCGGAAATGCCGGCTGTATCGGTTGTGTTTGCGTCAATGGCTCAAAAGGAAGCGGATTTACTTCCCCAGGCGATGCAATCCCGTCGGGAGACAATTTCGATATTGATTATGTAGCGCACGAAATGGGCCACCAATTTGGCGCAAACCATACTTTTACACATAGCAATGAAGGCTCTGGCGTTCAAATGGAACCGGGAAGCGGATCAACCATAATGGGTTATGCAGGGATTACTTCCCTTGATGTACAGCCTCATTCCGACCCTTATTTTCATGCGATCAGCATCCAACAGGTAACCAATAATATCAAGGCAAAAACCTGCCCGACAAAAACTGCGACCGGAAATGCAATTCCTACCGCAAGTGCCGGTTTGGATTATACTGTTCCTAAAAGCACACCGTTTATGTTGACCGGAACTGCAACTGATGCCAATGGCGATGCGTTGACTTACGACTGGGAACAAATGGATTCCCAAACCAACGCGACTGCACCAAATGCGACTAAAACTTCGGGTGTGAATTTCAGGTCTTACAATCCTACTGCTTCGCCGGTAAGGTATTTTCCTAAAATGTCTTCTGTTTTGACTGGCGCTACCACAACTGCAGGAAGCGAACTTACTGTCGAAGCATTGCCTTCTGTTGCAAGAATACTAAATTTCAGGTTGACTGTTCGCGACAACAGGGCTGGCGGATCTGGAAATAATAGTGATGATATGGTTGTCACTGTGAATGCGACTGCCGGTCCATTCAGCGTAAGCGCACCCAATACAGCCGTTTCATATGTGGGCGGCGCAACACAAACCGCAACCTGGGTTGTGGGCGGCACTACGGCCAATGGCGTAAACTGTGCCAATGTCGATATCCTGTTGTCAACTGACGGAGGAAATACCTATCCTGTCACTTTATTGGCGGCAACGCCCAATGATGGAACACAGGCAGTAACTATTCCAAACACTCCGGGAACAACCAACAGAATTATGATAAAAGGAACGAATCATATCTTCTTTGACGTTTCGAATACGAACTTCACCATTACAGCTGGAAGCACCGATGCGGTTGCACCATCTGCACCGACAAACTTAGCGGCTTCAGGCACTACGCAGACGACCACCAATTTAACATGGACTGCTTCTACAGACAACGTAGCAGTTACAGGTTATGACGTATATCAGGACGGCGTTTTCAAAGCCAATACCGCTTCGACTTCGTATGCCGTAACTGGACTGACCGCTTCAACGGCTTATGCATTTACCGTAAAGGCCAAAGATGCTGCCGGAAATGCTTCTGCTGCAAGCAACACGGCTAACGTGACGACTTTAGCTCCGGTGGTCGACACCACAGCGCCTTCTACGCCGACGAACCTTATCGCTTCAGGAACAACATCTTCTTCAACCAACCTGTCATGGACGGCTTCTACAGACAACGTAGCGGTTACGGGTTATGACGTATATCAGGACGGCGTTTTCAAAGCCAATACCACTTCGACTTCCTATGCCGTAACAGGATTGACCGCTTCAACGGCTTATGCATTTACCGTAAAAGCCAAAGATGCCGCCGGAAACGCTTCTGCTGCAAGCAACACGGCCAATGTGACAACTTCTGCCGTGACCATCACTTATTGTGCTTCCCAGGGAAACAATACCGCTGACGAGAAAATCGGCAAAGTGGTTTTGGGAACAATAAACAATACTTCAGTTGGAACAGCCGGATATGAAAATTTTACGGCCTTATCTACAAATGTCACCAGAGGTGCTTCAAGTACAATTACGGTAACGCCATCCTGGACTTCTACGGCCTATCCTGAAGGATATGCAGTATTTATCGATTACAACCAAAATGGCTTGTTTACCGATTCGGGCGAAACAGTATGGACAAAAACAGCTGCTACCACAACACCGGTTTCCGGATCGTTCTCCATTCCTGCAACAGCTACTTTGGGTGCAACAAGGATGCGTGTCTCGATGAAATACAACGGTGTGCCAACAGCATGCGAGGCTTTCTCTTACGGACAAGTCGAAGATTATACTGTAAATGTTGTAGCCGGAAGCGCTGATACAACTGCTCCTTCCGCACCAACAAACTTGGCGGCTTCCGGAACTACCCAGACTTCAACCAACTTGTCATGGACCGCTTCTACAGACAACGTAGCGGTTACGGGTTATGATGTATACCAGGACGGCGTTTTCAAAGCCAACACGGCTTCAACTTCTTATGCCGTAACTGGACTGACCGCTTCAACGGCTTATGCATTTACCGTAAAGGCCAAAGATGCCGCCGGAAACGCTTCTGCTGCAAGCAACACGGCCAACGTGACGACACTAACATCAACTCTGGTTTATTGTACTTCACAAGGAAATAATACGGCCGACGAAAAAATCGGCAAAGTTGTTTTTGGGACAATCAACAATACTTCGGCTGGAACTGCCGGATATGAGAATTTTACCGCACTGTCCACAAATGCAGTCAGGGGAACGGCTTACACCATAACGATTACGCCGCAATGGACAAGTACCGTTTATACTGAAGGTTATGCCGTATTCATCGATTACAACCAAGATGGCGATTTCAGCGATTCGGGCGAAACGGTCTGGACTAAGGCGACTTCAAAAACAACGCCTGTCAGTGGATCAATCACGATTCCTGCAACGGCCACTTTAGGTGCAACAAGAATGCGTGTTTCAATGAAATACAACGGAACGCCTACTGCTTGTGAGGCTATCGCTTACGGACAAGTTGAAGATTATACAGTAAATATCGTATCATCTGCCCGTACTGAAGACGTGGCAAAACTGGCATTCAACGTCTATCCAAATCCTGTAAAAGGCGACGTGATGAACATCACCGATACCAATGAGCAATCAACATACAGGATTGTAAACTATCTTGGGCAGGAAATGGGCAAAGGCAAAATTGAGAACGGAACAGTTTCTGTTTCAACGATCAAAGCCGGAACTTATTTACTGGAAGTCACTTCTGACGGACAAACTGTCGTGAAGCGTTTCATCAAGCAATAATTTTAACCAAATTTAAAAAGCCATCTCAATGAGGTGGCTTTTTTTTTGGAATTAAATGATTACTTTTAAATCCTCTTAAAAATTTCAATGATGATCAAAAAAACAGTTCTTTTAACCTTACTGATGATGAGTATAAATGCGCTTACGGCACAAAATATTATGACCCCGGAAATGCTTTGGAAACTCGGCAGGATTACGCCGCTCGGCATTTCCAAAGACGGGAAAAATGTGGTTTACAAAGTTTCAACGCCGAATGTGGCGGAAAATAAATCAGATTCAAAATATTACACCATTCCGGTTGCGGGCGGAAATGCTGTCGAAATTACCGATTACAAATCATTGATCAATGACAAAAACATTTCGCCTGACGGGAAATATATCGTCTATAATGAAGATGTGAAAATGGAAAACGTTGCCGGAAAAGATTTTTATCCGGAGTTGGCAAAATCAGACGTCCAAATCTACAATGGTCTCGATTACCGCCATTGGGATACCTGGAACGACGGCAATTACAGCCATATTTTTTTTCGTGAAAACAAAGAAAAGTCCAAAGGGACAGACATCATGAAAGGCGAAGCGTTCAATTCGCCGCAAAAGCCTTTTGGCGGTGATGAGGATTACATTTGGTCGCCGGACAGCAAGAGCATTTTGTATGTGACCAAAAAGAAATCCGGGACCGATTATGCGATCAGCACGAACACGGATATTTTCGAATACAACCTCGAAACAGCAAAAACCACCAATGTTACGGATGGAAATATGGGCTATGACACGCAGCCTGCCTTTTCGCCGGCCGGAAATTTAACCTGGCTGCAAATGAAACGCGATGGCTATGAAGCCGATAAAAATGACATTATCGTTGCTTTTAAAGGTATGAAGATGAACCTTACGGCCAACTGGGATGGAACGGTCGACCATTTCAAATGGAGCGACGACGGCAAGAAAATCTATTTTATTGCGCCTATTGACGGCACGAAACAATTGTTTGAAGTGAATTTCCCGGGACCGACAAAAATTGCGGTCACAGTAAAACAAATTACAAACGGCGATTTTGATGTCACTGATATTGTCGGGGTTTCGGGTTCGACAGTAATCCTGAACCGGACAGATATGAACCATGCGGCGGAATTGTATGCGTATGATTTGAAGAAAAGCACCTGGAAACAAATTACAAATATCAATAAAAGCACATACGATACTTTGGCGTTGAGCAAAATCGAAAAGCGTTATGTCACGACAACCGACGGCAAGAAAATGCTCGTTTGGGTCATCCTGCCGCCAAATTTTGATCCCAATAAAAAATACCCAACTTTATTATATTGCCAGGGTGGGCCGCAATCGCCATTGACACAATTTTATTCCTACCGCTGGAATTTCCAATTGATAGCAGCAAATGACTATATTGTTGTAGCGCCTAACCGACGTGGAATGGCTGGGCACGGTGTCGAATGGAACGAGCAAATCAGCAAAGATTGGGGCGGACAGGTCATAAAGGATTATCTTTCTGCGATTGACGATGTTGCCAAGGAAAAATATGTCGACAAATCCAGATTGGGTTGTGTCGGCGCCAGTTTCGGCGGATATTCCGTTTTTTATCTGGCGGGAATGCACAACAAACGCTTCAAGACTTTCATTTCGCATGACGGCGTCTACAACCTCCAAAGCATGTATGGCACAACTGAAGAAGTTTTCTTCAACAACTGGGATCATGGCGGCGCTTATTGGGAGAAAGACAATATCGCAGCGCAAAAAGCCTACAACGAGTTCAATCCGATCAATATGGTTGACAAATGGGATACGCCAATCATGATCGTCCAGGGCGGAAAAGACTTCCGTGTGCCAATCGGACAAGGACAGGAAGCATTCCAGGCGGCACAATTGCGTGGCATCAAAAGCCGTTTCCTATATTTCCCGGAAGAAAACCACTGGGTATTGAAGCCGCAGAATGCATTGGTCTGGCAGCATGAATTCTTTAAGTGGCTCAAAGAGACTTTATAAACTGACTTCTAAAACCCCGATTATTTCGGGGTTTTTTATTGGCACATTTAACAAATTATACATTTTAATCCGTTTTGTAATTTTTAAATTTGGGAATGGAAAGCAAGAAAAGTTACATTCCCATAAAAGTTTTAGTGAGTTATGTGGTATTGGCAGCGCTTGTAATTGGCGTTGGCACCATTTTGTATTCCGAAAACATCTTCTTTTCAGAAACGGAAAGCAAAATAGCGCGTGAGAACAACAAAATTTTAAAAATCAGCACACTGCTCTCTGACATCCATGAGACAGAAAGCCTTGCGCGCATTACGATACAATCCAATGCTTCAAAAGACCTTAAAAATTATACCAGGCAGACCGATTTTTTAATTTTACGCATTGACTCCCTAAAATTATTGGTAGCAACATCTTACCAGCAAAAACTTCTGGACAGCGTGAAACTCCTGCTTTCCCGAAAAACTGAAAATATTCTCCAGCTTAAGGAAATTAAAAACCGCGCCAGCGATGAAGCAAAAGTCAAAAACGCAATAAGCGACTTAACACGAATGGAGCTCTCATTGCGGAAACTCCGTTTGGAAGATTTTGTAAAAGACCCTGCTTCTCTGGGCGCATACCAACGTGATGTACTTACAAAATATGTAGCGTACCTAAACCAAAATATCCCTGATGACAATACCAATACACTGACGCAAAGTGCACTTGATTCCATGCTGGTCGCATCGAAAGCGCTCCTCAACGACGTCAAGCGGGAAACCAGGGAAAGAAATAATCTTTTGAATGCTGAGGAAAAAAAGCTGTTGCAGAACGAACTTTCGATATCGGCACAACTTCGAAAAATATTGAGCGTCATTGAACGGGAAATCATTGTCAACACCACCAAAAACAATGACGAAAAAGAAAAAAGCCTTAAAAAAATTATCCGGATTGTTACTATTGCTGCCGTGATTGGATTGCTGCTGACCCTGTTTTTCTCCGTCCTCATCGTCAGTGATTTTTCGAATACGCAAACCTATAAGAAAAGGCTCGAAGTGGCCAATTTGAGGACAAAATCGCTCCTTCGGAATAGGGAACAGCTCATCTCAACGGTCAGCCACGATTTGAAAACGCCGTTAAATACCATTATTGGTTATTCGGAATTACTCGGAAATTCCAGCCTTAGCCAGAAACAATCCTATTATAATTCCAATATTAAGGGTTCGTCAGAATACATTTCGCATTTAATCCAGGACTTACTCGATTTTACCCAAATTGAAGCTGGCAAAATCATCCTTGAAAATAAACCATTTTCATTGGCCGCGATGATTTCCGAAGTGGCAAAAAGCATCCGTTCGTTGCATTCGCAAAAAAATATCGATCTGCAAATCAACATCGATGAACAGTTACATCGGAAAATTCTCGGGGATGCTTTCAGATTGCGCCAGATTCTATCAAACATCATCGGAAATGCTTATAAATTTACTGAAAGCGGTTTTGTAAAAATCAATGCGTTCCCAAATCCCGAAATTACTACTATCATCATCACTATTGAAGATTCAGGAATCGGAATTGCTAAAGACAAGCAGGAACTCATCTTTGAGGAATTTACACAGGCCGACGAAAACATTGAAAAAAGATACGGCGGAACCGGTTTGGGATTGACCATTTCAAGAAAAATAACTGAAATTCTTGGCGGCCAGCTGACATTGGAAAGTGAGCCGGGAAAAGGAAGCGTTTTTACAATTGAAATTCCGCTTTATTTTACTGAAGAAAAAGAAGAAAAAGATAACAATCATATCGAAGGGCAGACTTATACTGTCGTTGTAATTGATGATGATGCCAATTTATTAAAGCTGACGGCAGAAATATTAAAACAACATCATTTTGAAGTCTTTTCATTTACGCAACCGGAGTCGGCACTTGAATTCCTAAAAGGACACCATGTTGATTTTATCATTACAGATATACAAATGCCCAGCATTGATGGCTTCGGATTCATGAAGCAATTAAAGGATAATCACGAATATCGCTATAAAAATCAGCCAGTCATTGCGTTAACCGGAAAAGCCAATGTAGATTTGCAGGCGTATGAATTTGCAGGATTTACTGCTGTTGTGAAAAAACCATATTCGCCATCAGAACTGATCAAAACCATTTCAGGCATATTGACAAAAGATGCTTCGGTGCCATTTGTCGCAACGGCCCAAAATCTTACGCATGCTTCATTTTCCCTGACTTCACTCCGTACCTTTTTCCCAAATGACAATGCCGCGCTAAATGAAGTGCTTCAAACCTTCATCTCCAACACCAAATCAAACCTTACCGCACTGGAAACGGCCATGAAAAGAAATGATATTCCTGAAGTGAAGATGCTTTCACACCGGATGTCACCAATGTTTCGTCAAATCAGTGCGCATGAAATCGGCGACCTGCTTGAAAACCTGGAACAGGCAAATTATTCATCCGCAGAAATGCAGGACGTTTTTAAAAAACTTATTGATAAAATCGAAGTGTTGCTTTCGGATATTAAAGCCATGATTAGTAATCCAAGCCATATTGCCTGAGCTTGTTGTAGAGCGTTTTCCTTGTAATCTGCAGCAGTTTTGCCGCTTCCGATTTGTTGTTTTTTGCCTTTTTCAAAGCGTTGATGATGGCCGTTTTTTCGTTTTCAGCCATTGAAAATTCAGGGTTGCTGTCAGGAACGCACCTGTCAAGAATCTCTGGCGGAAGGGCTTTTTTCAGGATAAAATCTCCTTTCGTTAAAAGTACGGCTCTTTTAATGATATTTTGGAGTTCCCTAAGATTCCCAGGCCAGTCATAATGCTGGAAAACGGAAACGACTTCAGGCGAAAATCCGATGATTTGCTTGTGGAGTTGGCTGTTGGCTTTCTCCAGAAAAAAATCGGCGAAAATCATCAAATCGGCATCGCGTTCTTTGAGAGATGGCGAATAGATAGAAAACTCATTGATCCTATGGTATAGATCTTCGCGGAAATCACCCTTTTTAACCGCCTCGCGCAAATCCTCATTGGTTGCAGTAATGATGCGAATGTCGACCTCAATTTCCTTATTGCTCCCAACTGGCTTTATTTTTCTTTCCTGTAGTGCCCGCAGCAACTGGATTTGGTTCTGATAGGATAAATTTCCTATTTCGTCTAAAAAAAGTGTCCCGTGGTTAGCGGCTTCAAAGTAACCTGTTTTATCATTGATGGCGCCGGTAAATGACCCTTTGATATGTCCGAAGAATTCGCTTGACGCCAATTCACGGGAAATCGTGCCACAATCGACCGCAATAAAAGGCTTGGTTTGGCGCGGACTGTTTTGATGGATGCTCTTCGCTGTCACTTCTTTGCCCGTGCCGCTTTCGCCGATAATCAATACAGAAATATCGGTTGGGCTGACCAATTGGATGTATTCCTCAAGCTTTTCTGACGCAGGGGAAATGCCTTTTACGAATTCTGATTGCCTATTGGATTTTAACTCCGGGACAGCAGCTTTTGCTGGGATTTGCTTATCTGTCTGTAAAGCATTTTCAATTACCAATAGTGCTTCTTCGGGGTTGAAAGGTTTGGAAATGTAATCGGAAGCGCCATTTTTTATGGCTTTGACAGCCGTCGTGACATCGGAATAACCGGTCATTAAAATAATGGGGGTTGCCGGATGTGAAATTTTAAATCCTGATACGAGTTCAAGGCCATCGGAATCCGGAAGCCTTAAATCAGTAATAATCAAATCATAGGGTTTGGCATTGGCTTTTGCCTTTCCTTCACCGGCAGAAAAGGCCGTGTCAACTCCAAAGGATTTCCTGACAAGAAATTTTTCAAGCATTTTACAGAAAGGGACGTCATCTTCAATTAAAAGGATGTCAGGCATTGGATTTCTTCACTTTAGGGCTAATTTAATTGTATTAAAATTGTATTTTCTTAAAAAATGTATAAAAAAAGGGCTGACGAATCAGCCCTTTAGTGGAGTTAGTTAGATAGTTTGTTACTTCTTAATCCACTTTCCGTTTGCATCTGAATAGACAACACCGGTTTGGTCACCGACAGTCAGGTTCAGTTTGTATTCATTTCCTGAATTTACTTGCGCACTATTGATTACAGCACCCGGATAAGCCGCAGAGACAGCTGTTTTGATTGCCTCTGGCAAAACATCTACTTTAACATCGGTGTATTCCTGAGTAGCTGCTGGAGTTGCATCTGGAGTTGTTTGTGTTGTTGTCGTTTTAGTAGTGCTTTCTGTTTTGTCCGCAGGTTTTGTTTGTGCAGAAATTGTAGTTAGACCTCCGAAAATAAATACTGCTGCTAAGATTAACTTTTTCATAATAGTATCATTAAATAATTTATAGTTGGTTGCTTTAAAGAAATTATTGTGCCAACAGGAGTTTAATTGCATGGCGACCGACTAATATTATGTAAATCAGCATATTAAATATTATAGCACGGGAAATGCATTGGATAGATCTGTATACCTGACATACAAATGTGTGTAAAAATTATCCGTTTGGGTAATGACAAATAAAAAAGCCCCACATTTCTGTGAGGCTTTTTATTTGAAATATAATTTATTCCGGATCGTTCATTTTAAACGTTTCCATAAATTTTGTTGTGTAATCCCCAGCAACATAGGCCGGATCATCCATCAATTGCCTGTGAAAAGGAATCGTGGTTTTTATTCCTTCAATATAAAATTCATCAAGCGCACGTTTCATCTTGCTGATGGCTTCTTCACGTGTTTGTGCAGTCGTAATCAACTTCGCAATCATAGAATCATAATTCGGCGGAATCGTATAACCCGCATACACATGCGTGTCAAGTCGTACACCATGTCCGCCTGGTGCGTGAAGCGTCGTGATCTTCCCCGGTGAAGGACGGAAATCATTATATGGATCTTCCGCATTGATACGGCATTCGATGGCATGGAGTTGCGGAAGGTAATTGCGCCCCGAAATCGGGATTCCGGCAGCTACCATAATTTGCTCGCGGATCAAATCGTAATCGATGACCTGTTCGGTAATCGGGTGCTCGACCTGAATACGCGTATTCATCTCCATAAAGTAGAAATTCCGGTGCTTGTCGACCAAAAATTCCACCGTTCCTGCGCCTTCATATTGGATGAATTCAGCAGCTTTAACAGCAGCATTTCCCATTTTCTCACGAAGCTCGTCCGTCATGAATGGCGATGGCGTTTCTTCGGTCAATTTTTGGTGGCGTCTTTGTACAGAACAATCCCTTTCAGAAAGGTGACAGGCTTTTCCGTAAGCATCGCCTACAACCTGGATTTCAATATGGCGTGGTTCTTCGATTAGTTTTTCAAGGTACATGCCGTCATTTCCGAAAGCTGCAGCCGATTCCTGGCGTGCGTCTTCCCATGCTTTCAGCAAATCTTCTTCTTTCCAAACGGCGCGCATTCCTTTTCCGCCACCGCCGGCAGTCGCTTTCAACATGACCGGATAACCCATTTCTTTTGACAATTTTTTTGCCTCTTCGAATGATTCCAAAATCCCTTCAGAACCTGGAACACAAGGAACTCCGGCAGCTTTCATCGTCGCTTTGGCGGAAGCCTTGTCGCCCATCCTGTCAATCATTTCAGGCGAAGCGCCAATGAATTTGATGCCATGTTCCTGGCAAATTTTAGAAAACTTCGCATTTTCCGAAAGGAAACCGTAACCTGGGTGAATCGCATCTGCATTGGTAATCTCGGCAGCAGCAATGATATTCGACATTTTTAAATAGGACAGGTTGCTTGGCGGCGGTCCAATACAAACGGCTTCGTCTGCAAACTTCACGTGTAGGCTTTCCGCATCGGCAGTGGAATAAACCGCAACGGTTTTGATTCCCATTTCCCTGCAAGTCCTGATGACGCGAAGGGCAATTTCCCCACGGTTTGCAATTAGTATTTTTTTAAACATCTTTTGAAGTATTAAATTAGAAATTTTAAATTATTATAAGTGAAGCCAAACGACATCATTCATAATTCATAATTTAAAATAATTAAGACGGATCAACCAGGAACAGCGGTTGGTCAAATTCCACCGGTGACATATCGTCAACAAGGACTTTTACAATTTTTCCTGAGAATTCAGATTCGATCTCGTTGAATAATTTCATCGCTTCGATCACACAAAGGACGTCACCTTTAGAAATAGTGCTTCCAACTTCAACAAACATCGGTTTATCCGGAGATGGTTTTCTGTAAAACGTACCAATAATTGGTGATTTTATCGTGATGTATTTCGCGTTTTCATCAGCTGCGGGAGCAGCAGCGGCAGGAGTTCCTGTTTGTGGTGCTGCCTGTTGTTGTGGCTGTGCGTAATTGGCTGGTGCCTGTTGGATGTAAGTTACCTCAGGAGCACTCGCTTCATTTGTGGTTTTTATGGTGATTTTGAAATCATCCATTTCCAGTTTTACTTCTGTAGCGCCTGATTTTGCCACAAATTTGATTAGGTTCTGAATTTCTCTAATATCCATGATATTGAATTTTGGTTGTTTAGTTTATTTTTTGTCGTAAGCCCATTTCAGGTAAATAGCGCCCCAGGTAAATCCGCCGCCGAAAGCAGCAAAAATCAGGTTGTCCCCTTTTTTGAATTTATCCTCGAAATCACTTAATAATAACGGCAATGTCGCCGATGTCGTGTTGCCGTATCTTTGAATGTTGATCAATACTTTATTTTCATCCAATTCCATCCTGTTTGCCGTGGCATCGATGATTCTCTTATTTGCCTGATGGGCAATCAGCCAATCCACATCGTCTTTGGTAAGGCCATTGCGTTCCATGATTTTTTCGCTGACGTCGGCCATTCCGGTTACGGCATATTTGAATACCGTCTTTCCATCCTGAAACACATAGTGCTGCCTGTTTTCAACCGTTTCTTTCGAAGCCGGAAGAATGGAACCGCCTGCGTCAATTTTGAGGTATTCGCGCCCTATGCCATCAGACCTCAGGAATTCGTCCTGCAATCCAAGGCCTTCATAATTTGGCTCAAATAAAACAGCGCCTCCGCCATCTCCGAAGATGATGCACGTGGCGCGGTCGGTATAATCGATGATGGATGACATTTTATCTGCCCCAATCAGCAATATTTTTTTATACCTGCCCGATTGGATATACGCTGAAGCCGTAGACATTCCGTATAAAAAGCTGGAACAGGCTGCCTGAAGGTCGTATGCGAAAGCGTTTACGGCTCCAATTTGTGTCGCAACAAAAACCGCTGTCGCTGCTACTGGCATGTCTGGTGTTGTCGTGGCAACAAGAACCATATCTATTTCGGCGGGATTGAGGTTGCTTTTTGCAATCAAATCTTTTGCGGCCTGGATGGCAAGATAGGATGTGCCTTTGCCTTTATCTTTTAATATCCTTCTTTCCTTTATTCCGGTACGGGTGGTAATCCACTCGTCATTAGTATCCACCATGGTTTCCAGTATTTTGTTTGAAAGGACAAAGTCTGGAACATAAGCGCCAACTGCTGTAATTGCGGCTGTGATCGTACTCATTAGCATTCAATTATTTTCTTATGGAATCCCTGATTCCAAGAGGTGGAAATTACAAAAAAAATTCTAAACCCAATGTTTTTGGATAATCTTATTTACCACGAAAGTTTAAGGCAATAAAAAAAACTCCCACGACGTGAGAGTTTATATTTAAGCTGCGATAAACGTATTATGCAACAGCAATTTGCTTGTCGATAACAACTTGTCCTCTGTAGTACATTTTGCCTTCATGCCAGTAAGCACGGTGGTATAAATGCGCCTCACCTGTAATTGGGCAAGTCGCAATTTGAGCAACAGTTGCTTTATAGTGTGTTCTTCTTTTATCTCTTCTAGTCTTGGAGATTTTTCTCTTAGGATGTGCCATTGTAATGTATTATTTATCCGTTAATAGTTGTTTCAATTTGTCCCATCGGGGATCTGTATCTTGCTTTTCTTCTGCTTTTTTAAGCTTGTCCTCTTTTACTGCCAGTTCATTGAGCTTTTTCAGGGCTTCAGAATCGAGGCTTCCGTCTTTCACTCCGGGATGAACCCTTTTGAATGGCACCGAAAGCGCTATCATTTCATAGATGAATTGCGAAATGTCCATCTGGTGTTCGCCATGCGGCAAAATCAGCAATTCCTCATTGTCGTTATTATAGGCATCGCCAAACTGTACTACGAGCTTGAATTTCCCTTTGACCGGCAAGTCGAACATTTCGCTTGTCAGGTCGCACGGAACATGAACGGTGCCTTTGTGTTTAAAGTTAAGCTCCAACATGGTGCTTTTTTTCTCTAAAACCACATTTACTTTGATGTCTGACTGTTCAAATTCATCATAATCAAAGTTTTCAAAGAACGATTTATCTATCTGATATTCAAACTGGTGTTTTCCGAGTTTTAATCCGATGAACGGAATTAAAAATTCATTTGTCTTTTTCATGTCACCACAATTTGAGCGTGCAAAGATATAAAATTATCGCAATTCCAAAAGCGATATAAAATATTTTTTTACAACGGCTTCTCTTTTATTTTTAAAGGCCTTTTGCTGATTTCAGCATATTCATTCCTGGAGTTGTAAATATCGATGGCCAGGTACACCGCTTCGGCAAACGAATTGTGGTCGGCAATGCCTTTGCCGGCAATGTCATAAGCCGTTCCATGATCTGGCGAAGTCCTGATTTTATTGAGTCCGGCGGTATAATTCACACCTTTCCCAAAAGCCAAAGTTTTGAATGGAATCAATCCTTGGTCGTGATAGGCTGCAATCACGGCGTCGTATTTTTTGTATTGGCCGCTGCCAAAAAAACCGTCTGCAGGGAATGGCCCGAAAACCAAAGTTCCTTTTTCAAACATTTTTTTGATGACCGGCATCAGGATTTCCTTGTCTTCTTTTCCGATGACACCGCCGTCGCCTGCATGCGGATTCAGGCCCAAAACCGCAATTTTCGGCTTATTGATGCTAAAATCCTGGATTAACGATTGGCGAATGGTTTCGATTTTCTGACGAACTAACGCTTCGGTCAAATGTGAAGCAATGTCATTCACCGGAATATGGTCGGTCAATAATCCAACGCGCAGATTATCATTGACCATCAACATCAGCGCATTGCCTTCCAATTCCTGGTCGAGATAATCTGTATGTCCGGGAAATTTAAACTCTTCGGATTGGATGTTATACTTATTAATAGGTGCCGTTACCAATACATCAATGATGCCTTCCTTCAGTGCTTTTGTCGCGGCAATGAATGATTTGATGGCATATTGTCCGGCATTTTCGTCACTGACTCCCGGATTGATATCGATTTGGTCACGCCACACATTCAGCACATTGATCTTTCCGGGGACGAGTTGGTCAAGCCTGTCAATGCCATGAAGCATCGATGTCGATTCAAAACTTTTCTTGATGAAAGACAGGATTTTGACATTCGCAAAAATAACGGGCGTGCACAATTCAAGCATTCTCGAATCCTCGAAGGTTTTCATCACGACTTCGCTACCGATTCCGTTCAGATCTCCGATTGATATTCCGACAATGATATTTTCTGCTTTTTTGACCATGGGCACAAGTTATTTATTGCTAATTTTGTTGTGCAAATTTAGTAAAATAAAACAATGTTTACGGGAATAATCGAAACGCTTGGCACCATTGCCGAAATCAGGAAAGAAAATGACAATCTGCATATTACAGTGAACACTTCAATCACTCACGAACTGAAAGTGGATCAAAGCGTATCACACAACGGTGTCTGTCTCACGGTGACAAGCCTTGACAACGACGAATATACCGTAACAGCCATCCGCGAAACCATTGAAAAAACCAATCTTTCGGACTGGAAAACCGGCGACATCGTCAATCTTGAAAGGGGAATGAGACTCGGCGACAGGCTTGACGGGCACATTGTGCAAGGCCATGTCGACCAAACCGCGATTTGCAAATCAATAGAGGAAGCCGGCGGAAGCTGGTATTATACCTTCAGGTATGAGGCTGCACCAGGCAACCTGACTATTGAAAAAGGCTCCATTACTGTGAATGGCGTGAGCCTTACCGTCGTTGATTCGAAGGAAAACGAGTTCAGTGTCGCGATAATCCCTTATACATACGACCATACCAACTTTAAAAACTTCATTGTCGGCACAAAAGTCAACCTTGAATTTGATGTGATTGGCAAATACGTCGCGCGACTATATGCAATAAAGCAATAATCTAAACCCCTGAAAAACAAAAAACTCCGCTTATGACGGAGTTTTCTTATTTAGATTGAACTGGTAAACCTTGTAAATACCATA
>DATHKH010000101.1:0-9210 GCA_035286325.1 Flavobacterium sp. | reverse complement strand
TCGATACTGAATTCATTGACGCCATTGAACACTTTGTTTTTAGGCGCGGCTTTATTCGGGCTTGCCGTAAAAAGGACACAGGTTATTGGCGTCAGTGTTGGGCTTATCGGAACCGCCTTGCTGATTTTCAGCGGTGCCATGAGCCATCCCGAACAGAATTACTGGTTTGCGGGATTTGTCCTGGTCGCGACATTGTGTTATGCGACCAACGTCAACCTCGTTAAAAAATATTTGTCCGACGTTCCTCCGGTTGCGATTACGACGGGCAATTTTGTCGTGCTGTTGGTTCCGGCCATTATCATTTTGTTGTGTTCCAATTTTTTCGAAATTATCCATGCCGAAAAAGTACAGCATGCCATTTTCTTCGTCATGATTCTCGGTATTATGGGAACCGGAATTGCGAACGTCTTTTTTTACAAGCTCATCCAAATGTCATCACCCGTTTTTGCGACTTCGGTTACATATCTCATTCCGATTGTTGCATTTTTCTGGGGATTGCTCGACCATGAAACTTTAACATCAATGCAGATAGTTGGCGCGCTGATCATATTAGTCGGGGTTTACCTTTCCGGCAAGAAATAAAAAAGGCCGCCATTTACGGCAGCCTTGATTTTTATATGGCTCTGATTTTATTCGAAATCAGCATCCGTAACACCTTCATTGATTTTGACGCTGGTCATTTTGAAATCCAAATCGATTCCTTGGTTGATGACCATTTCATAAGGGATTTTTACGCCCTTCACATCGCGGTAATCGCTGTAGGTTGTGGTCACAGTCATTTTCTGTTCTCCTTTTTCCACAGTTTTACTTTCAGAGACTTTCAGGCCGGAATTCACATCATAATAGATGGTTGACTTCCCGTTTTTGATGATGTAGGCGTCATTGCCGTTTATCGATTCAATACCGTCTAGAACCAAGTCTGTTTTTTTGGCAAGATTCAATTCCTCAAATGTTGTCGCCAGAGATTTTTTCTCAGCATATTCTGCCGGAGTCAGGTCTTTGCGCTGTCCTTGATTTACGGCATAACCGCCGGTAGTATTCAATACTTGTTTTGACAAGTCGCCCATGCCTTCCATCGAAATGACGAGCAGGGTTTTGCCTTTGACATCTCTTTTTGATGTGTAAGTCAATGGCGCCGGCGCCTGTGCAATTGTTGCTGTTCCCGTTGTCCAGACAGTTTTCACGGCATTGACCGCTTTCTCTCCGCCAATGGCTTTGATGTAATTGTCGATAACCGTTTTGGCTGTAACGCCGGCAGGAACGGTTTTTTTCATTGCAGGTTTTTCGACAGGATTTCCGAATTTGTCGAAATAGAACATCGGGATTTTCAGTTTTTCAAGACCGGGAAGTACTTCCGAGCCTTTTCCAACGATGATGATCCTGGTATTGTCGCCAAGGAAATATTTGTTGGCTACGCGCTCGATATCCTCAGGCGTTACCGCATTGATGTTTTTGATGTAGTTTTCGTAGAAATCAGCTGGAAGGCCTTCCGTTTCTATGTTCAGTGCATAACGCGCTACAGTTTGTGGTTTCTCGATTTGCATCACGAACCTTCCCGTGTAACCCGCTTTTACATTGTTCAACACTTCGTCGGTGACTTTTTCTGAACGGATTCTTTTGATTTCCTTGATGAATTCGACAACAGCGCTGTCGGTTACGGCATTGCGCACTTGCGAAGAGGATTTGAATGTCGATACATAACGGCTTCCGCCAATCCTGGAACTTGCGCCATAAGTCCATCCGTGTGCTTCACGCAGGTTCATGTTCAGGTAGCTGTTGAAATCGCCGCCCAAAACCTGGTTAGCCAAAATCACCGGGAAATAATCCGGATCTTTCATTTGCAGGTTTACGGTATTCACCAAGGCAATTTCCGATTGCACTGCATTTGGCATGTCCACAAAGTTGATTTGCGTGTATTGTACATTTTTCGGATCGGTATAAGCCAGGTTTGGCGCAACGCCTTTTTCCCAAGCGCCAAAAAGATGCTCAACCGTTTTTTTGACCTCTTTCGTTTTCACATCACCGATAATTACCAGGTAAGCATTTCCGGGCACAAAGTAAGTGTCGTAATGTTTCTGGACATCCGCGAGTGTGACATTGTTGATGGTTGCTTCGCTCAGGTATTCGCCAAACGGGTGGTTTTTCCCGAAAGCCAATACATCACCAACCCTTCCGGCGACAGCGGTAACGCTTTTCTCCTGGGTTTTTAGTCCGTCGATGAGTTTTGCTTTTTCCTTATCGAATTCTTCTTGTGTAAAAACAGGATTCAATGCGCCATCGGCCATTAATTCCAACACGCGTTTTGAGAATTTCGACAAAGAGCTTGCATAAGCGCCTGATGAGCTGAAATTAATGTCGGCGCCAAGGAAATCGACTTCCTCATTAAAGGCATCTTTTGAGATTTTCTTTGTCCCGCTCCCGATCAGGCTGCTGGTCAATTCGTCGACGCCTTTTTTACTGCCTTCGGCATAAGGTGCATTGTCAATGGTGAGGTTGAATGAAACCCTTGGCAGTTTGTGGTTTTCCACAATCATGACTTTCAGGCCGTTTGACAAGGTGAACGTTTCCGGTTTTTTGATGTTGATTACCGGCGCCGGACCCGGTTTTGGCTGAGTGCGGGTTTGTGCTTGCATAGTAATCGTTAAAAACAAACCGGTTAATGCTATAAATATTTTTCTCATGGTATGTCTTAGTTTTGGGCTTTATCTTTAGCTGGAACGTAGTCAAGAACCAACCTTTGGTTCGGGTTCAGGTATTTTTTTGCGATTTCCCTGATTTCTTCGCGTGTAATGGAATTGTACATCGCATTTTCGGTATTGATCAGGTTGACGTCGCCATAAAGCAGGTAATACGAAGCGAGGTTTTCAGCGATTCCTTCGATGGTTGAATTGCTGCTCACATAATTGTTGTCGTATTTGTTTTTCAGCTTTTGCAAATCTTTTTCCGAAATCAGGTCGTTTTGCAGTTTTACGATTTCTTCGTCCATTTCAGATAAGATGGCGGAAGTTTTAGTTTCGCCTTGTGGCATTCCGTACAAAATGTACATGCCGTAATCTTCCTGGCTGTAGCTGAAAGCGCCAATTTGCAGCGCCATTTTTTTATCGTCTACGATTTTTTTGTAAAGCTTGGAACTTTTTCCGTCGCTTAGGTAAGTGGATATCATATCCAAAACCCTCGCGTCTCGGGATTTCATAGATGGCGTGCGGTAGGCAGCGACAATCATCGGCAGCTGGATGTTTGGATCCTGGTATTCTGCGTGGATGGTTTGGGTGATAGGCGCTTCGGTGAACGTCTGGCGTTTGATATCGGTGCCTTTAGGAATCGTTCCGAAATATTGCTGGATCCATTCTTTTGTTTTTGGGATGTCGTTCAAATCGCCGGCAACCACAAGGACGGAATTGTTCGGGATGTAGAATTTTTTGTTGAAAGCCTGGAATTCTTCGAGTTTTGCAGCGTCAAGATGTGCCATCGAACCGATAGTTGCCCAACGGTATGGATGGTTGACGAACATATTTTTCTTTACTTCGGCAATCAGGTTTCCGTAAGGCTGGTTGTCTACGCGAAGGCGTTTTTCTTCTTTTACGACTTCATTCTGGGTGTCAACGCCAATTTGGTTGATTACAGGATGCATCAATCTTTCCGATTCCATCCACAATCCCAGTTCGAGGTTGTTTGATGGGAAGACTTCAAAATAGTAAGTACGGTCGTCGGTCGTGTTTGCGTTGTTGGTTCCGCCGTTTGATGTCACGATTTTGAACCATTCGCCGCGTTTGATGTTCTCGGTACCTTCAAACAACAGGTGTTCAAAAAAGTGTGCGAATCCTGTTCTTTCGGGGTTTTCATCTTTTGCGCCAACGTGATACATGACGGATGTGATGACAACCGGGGCCGACGGATCGTTGTGCAGAATCACATGCATGCCGTTGTCGAGGTTGTATTCCTCAAAGGCCACTTTCTGAGCAGAAGCCGTTGCTCCCAGTGTAAGTACAGCACCTAAAGCCATTAATGATTTTTTCATAAAGATTAATAATTTTGATTTTTGTAATTGGTAGGAATTGTATTCCATTTGTTACGTCAAAAGTAATTTTTTTTGGGAATGTAACCTCGGCGTTAACGCTTTATTTTGTTTTGAAAACGAAAACCCTAGCCCTGATAGAGCCGATATCCTTTTTCCGCTGAGGTACGAAAGCGGAAAAAGATAAAGGCGAAAGCAGGAAACGGCTTCAAATTCAACACATCAGGAATATTTTTACTTATCTGGTTGCACGGCTCAGATTTAGTTGTATATTTGCATCCATTTTATAAACAAATAAATCATTGTTATGTACGCAATCGTAGAGATAGCAGGGCAACAATTTAAAGTTAGCAAAGACTTAAAGGTTTATGTTCACCGTTTGACAAACGAAGAAGGTTCAAAAGTTTCTTTTGACAAAGTTCTTCTATTGGATGACAACGGAACGATCACTTTAGGCGCCCCGGCTATAGAAGGTGCTTCAGTAGAAGCCAAAGTGTTACAACACTTAAAAGGAGACAAAGTAATCATCTTCAAAAAGAAAAGAAGAAAAGGTTACAAGAAAAGAAACGGCCACAGGCAGTATCTGACTCAAATTGTAATAGAAGGAATCAGCGCAACTGGTTCTAAGAAAGCGGCACCGAAAGCTGAAAAAGCCCCGGAACCTAAAGTAGAAAAAGCGGCAGCGCCGAAAGCGGAGAAAGCAGCAGAGCCAAAAGCTCCGAAAGCGAAAAAAGCCGATGTTGCTGAAGAAACTACAACAGAAGAAAATTAACATTTAAAACTTATACGTCATGGCTCACAAGAAAGGTGTCGGTAGTTCCAAGAATGGTAGAGAATCAGAATCGAAACGTTTAGGTGTTAAGATTTTTGGTGGACAAGCTGCTATTGCTGGTAACATCATCGTAAGACAAAGAGGTTCTAAACACAATCCGGGTGAAAATGTTTACATCAGTAAAGATCACACACTACACGCAAGAGTAGACGGAGTTGTTCAGTTCCAAAAGAAAAGAGATAACAAATCTTATGTATCTATTCTTCCATTCGAAGCATAGTAATTGAGATTTGCTCGATAATAGAAACCCGATTCAAACGAATCGGGTTTTTTTATGGGAGCATTTTTCCGGCTATGCACTGCAATCTTTTATGGCTTCGTTCCTCAGCCACAAAAGGATTTCCATTTCTATCCGGGCTAGGGTTTGATTGATCATCAAGATTTTATTTTTTATTTGGCTTTCGCTGCCGCGGGCTTTCTTTTGTATCAAGACAAAAGAAAAGAACACAAAAAAACCGATTCAGCTGAATCGGTCTATATCTATAAAAAGAAATTACTTCACTTTCGCTTTTTCCAAAGTTTCATTATACTTGACTTTTGCAGTGTCTTTCAACGCACCCAATTTTTCCTTTGTTTTGTCCGTTGCGTCTTTGACATCAGCTTTAAGCTTTTCCCAAGCCGCTGTCGCTTCATCAGCGGTTTTCTGTGCCGCAGCTTTTGCTTTTTCATCGCCGTTTTTCGTGGCTTCGGCCAATTTGTCCTTGGCGGCTTTCAGGTCGGCTTCGGCTTTCGCCATGCGCGTGTCCCAATCATCACCCATTGAGGTTTTTGTCGTTGTCGTGACAACGGTTGTGCTGTCGGCTTTGACTTCTGTCGTTTCGACGGTTTCCTTTTTGCAGGCGAATATCAATCCGCAAAGCGCTATTGATAAAATGAGTTTTTTCATAATATTTTAGATTTAATTATTAAATAAACAATATAGCAGAAATCATAAAAATCATCAATAAATGCATAACATAAATTTTTTTCATGGAATCTTTAGTCAAATATGTATAACATGCGAAGATTAAATTAAAAAAAGAAAATAAATATACAACGATTTTAAAATTTGAAGAAATGTCAATATACAATGACAATAATGATAAAACAATAATGATTGATACTAAAAAGGAAGATACAATAAAAATTATTTTATTCTTTGTTGAGTAATTTTGCATTTCTTTTTCCAAAAACAATCTTATTGGAAAAAAATACAGGCTAGTGCCGAGACACAATAACATGTATATAGAATTTGAAAATGCATCTTTTGCAGTAAGAAAAAATGTCAAAAGAAGAATTATAATTATTGCATTTTCAAACTTTGATTTAGAAATAGAATTTGTCATAATCATTAAAATTTAAATACAACTCCAGCCACAAGATGCAATCCGCCACGCTAAGCTTTCGCCTGCAGAAACAATGAATTGAGCCTGTTCAACCGTATTTGATGACTCACCCTTATCAACAATGCTTTTTTCAAATGACAAAATAATAGAAATGTCATTTTCTAATTTAAAATGTGCACAAAATCATCAAGTTTACTTTTTTCCTCAGCACTAAAGTTTTCAAATTGAAACTGCGAAAAATTGTGATTTGATAAATTAAGTTTGAAAATCTTCGGGCGTATTTATATGACCTTTTAAAACATCTGCGTTCATTGCAGCCAAGAAGTCATAGTAATCCTTACCAACATCATTGTAAGGATTATTAGTTTCGGAAAGATTTGCGTATGAATAAGTAGAATCATCTTCCCTGGCTTGTACAGTAGATGTAACTTTTTCGGCATTTGAACATGATGTAATAATTGAAAATAGACATAGACATAAAAACGATAAGATTTTTTTCATTATGAAATTTCAAGGGTTAATTTTCAATAAATATATAAAAAACTAAATCAAAAAATAATTATTCATATAATAAAAAACCCTCACATTCCTGCAAGGGTTTCTATCTTCTAATGGTCGAAAAATCTAACCATCTAACGATCTGATTAGTATCTGTAATATTCCGGTTTGTAAGGTCCAGTAACTTCCACGCCAATATACGCTGCCTGGTCGTCTCTCAACGTTTCCAGTTCCACGCCCAATTTAGCAAGGTGCAAAGCCGCAACTTTCTCATCCAAATGTTTCGGCAACATATACACATCATTGTTGTATGCCGCGCTGTTTTTCCACAATTCAATTTGTGCCAAAGTCTGGTTGGTAAATGAATTACTCATTACGAAGCTAGGATGTCCTGTCGCACAGCCTAAGTTCACCAAACGGCCTTCCGCCAAAATAATGATGTCTTTCCCTGCAATCGTATATTTGTCCACCTGAGGCTTGATTTCGATTTTTGACGCACCGTGGTTTTTGTTCAGCCAAGCCATATCGATTTCGTTGTCAAAGTGACCGATGTTACAAACGACGGTTTTGTCTTTCATCTGCTCGAAATGGCTTCCCAAAACGATGTCTTTGTTTCCTGTTGTCGTGATGATGATATCAGCAGTTGCAATCACCGTGTTCAGTCTTTTCACTTCATATCCGTCCATTGCAGCCTGCAACGCACAAATCGGGTCGATTTCGGTTACTGTTACGATTGAACCGGCGCCACGGAAGGAAGCCGCAGTTCCTTTTCCAACATCGCCATAACCACAAACAATAACTCTTTTACCAGCCAACATCAAATCTGTCGCACGACGGATCGCATCAACGGCACTTTCTTTACAACCGTATTTATTGTCGAATTTCGATTTTGTTACCGAATCATTTACATTGATCGCCGGCATTGGCAATGTTCCCGCTTTTACTCTTTCATATAACCTGTGAACACCTGTTGTCGTTTCTTCACTCAAACCTTTGATTCCGGCAACCAATTCCGGGTAACGGTCGAAAACCATATTGGTCAAATCGCCGCCATCGTCCAAAATCATATTCAACGGTTTCCTGTCTTCACCAAAGAACAAAGTCTGCTCGATACACCAGTCGAAATCCTCTTCGTTCAAGCCTTTCCAAGCATAAACCTGGATTCCCGCAGCAGCGATCGCAGCAGCAGCCTGGTCTTGTGTAGAGAAGATGTTGCAGGAAGACCAAGTCACTTCAGCCCCCAAAGCGATCAATGTCTCAATCAAAACCGCAGTCTGGATCGTCATGTGCAAACATCCGGCAATGCGCGCGCCTTTCAATGGCTGCTCATTTTTGTATTCGGCACGAAGCGCCATCAAACCTGGCATTTCGGCTTCGGCCAATTCAATTTCTTTTCTTCCCCAAGCTGCCAGGGAAATGTCTTTTACTTTGTAAGCCACAAAAGGCATTGTCGTTGTACTCATTATAGTATATTTGTATTAGCTAAAATTTTAACTGCGTTCCGTTCAGCCTTGTTTGTAAGCAAATACGGCTTCGGGTGCGCAAATTTAAGGATTACTTTTTATTAAAAACAATAATCCGCAATATTTGTGAGTTGTTTAAATCGGTAACTTTTTGAAACACAATTCAGTGTATTATTAAGAGCTATTTCCGGCTTTCCGCTGTATCTTTTTCTGCTTCGTTCCTCAGCAAAAAAAGGATGCCGCTTCAATCCGGGCTAATCACAACATTCGAGATGCCATTATACAAATCCATCCCATTCAATACCAAAACCCAAATCCTGATTTGGAAAATCACAGAAACGCTCGAAGAATTGCTTGACCAGGTCAAGTTGAGTGATTCGGCATTACTTAAATTGAGCCTGCTTAAAACGCCGGAACACAAACTCGGTTTTCTCAGTGTCCGGAAACTGTTGCAGGAATGCCATTATTCAGACCATGATATTTTCTACGACGAATTCGGCAAACCGCATCTCAAAGACGGTACGCACATTTCGATTTCACATTCCCATGAATGGTCGGCCATCATCATCAGCGACAAGCAAACAGGCATCGACCTTGAAATGCGCCGCGACAAAATCGCCGTCATCGCAAATAAGTTTATCGAACCGGGATCCCAAATCGACAAAGACGCTTCCGATTACATCAGTAAACTCACAGTGAATTGGGGTATCAAAGAAGCGGTGTTCAAAATTCGCAACGAAAAAGGCATCAGTTTCAAAGACCATATCAATGTCGCGCCATTTGAAATGGAAAACAAACAAACCACAGCGACTTTACATTTCAACAATCTCAAACGAAACTTTGACGTGTATTTTGAGGAATTGGAAAATTATACGTTGGTTTACATTTTTGAAAAATAAAATATACCACAGATTCGCAGATTTAATGCTGAAATTTGCGAATCTGTGGTAAAAAAATCCAGTGGCTACGACAATATGATTATTTATGACGACATCCTAAAAGCCAAACGCGAAAAGCAACAATTGCTCGCGATACTTCTCGATCCGGACAAAATCGACTGGGACAATCTCGGCGTGC
>DATHKH010000100.1:0-14713 GCA_035286325.1 Flavobacterium sp. | reverse complement strand
AACTCAATGCCTAATCGGGAGTGCGTGAGCGATGGCAGCGGAAAGCCCGCAGCCCAGCGAGGACCTCAAGCGAACAGCAAGAACGCGTTGCACTTACACCATAGAATGGAAAAGCCCGATAACGCCGGCACGCCAAAAAATCCTAAATATCTTTTAAATAGTCGTCATATTCTGACCAAAAGGATTCCAATGCAGCCATCTTTTCTGCAAAAAAAGCGAAAATAGTATCCCAGGTTTTTCTGTTGCTGATGCCAACGTCATTTTTTTCGACCCAAATGCGGCTGATGGTTTTACCGCTTTCCAATGTGAAGTTTTTTTCGAAAACCAAATCTTTGATGAATTCGTCTTCAAGAATACTTTTCAGGCTTTCGAGTTTTTCAAAATAGCCCGCTCGTTTTTCCAAATCTTTGTGCTCAATATCAATAAGCACTTGCGCTTTCTTGTTGTCGGCATAAAACTTAAAGGAGAAATCCTTAATTTTCGTATCATACAGCAACCATTTTCGCGGATACTTTTCGGCAAATTCGACCCAGAATTCGTGTTTGATTTTTTGCATTTCGGGTTTGCTGTACATCGGCGTATTTTTATTTGTCTTTGCGGATTATCGGGCTTATATTTATCTTCCAAAGATAGTGATATGGAGTTTAATGATTTCCTGAAATACATTCCAAAAATAACAAAAGTTGCACTTCCGGGTGAATCGGCACATTTTAAAATGGCACCGCCGGAGCGCAAAGACCTTCTTAAAAAGCTGGATTTTTCCATTATCAATCCGAGGAAAGCCGCTGTGATGATGTTGGTTTACCCCAAAAACGGATTGGCGCACCTGGCTTTGATCCAACGAAATTCCTATAAAGGCGTTCATTCTTCACAAATTGCTTTTCCGGGTGGCAAAGTCGAACCGGATGATGCTTCCGATTTATTTACCGCGCTCCGCGAAACTGAAGAAGAAATCGGCGTACCGCGCGAACACATCAATATCATTTGCCCATTCAGCGAAGTCTATATTCCGCCGAGCAATTTTTGTGTCCAGCCATTTTTAGGTTATTGCAATGATACGCCGGTTTTTATTCCGGATTCACGTGAAGTCGCTTCGATGGTCGAATTTTCACTTTCAGAATTTCTGGATGACAACAATATCATTATGCAGAAAATGGCAACTTCCTATTCCGAATCGATTGATGTGCCGTCGTTTAAAGTCGGCGGTTTTGCGATCTGGGGCGCAACAGCCATGATGCTCAGCGAACTGAAAGAAGTGTTAAAAGCGGTCCTTTAAGACGGCAGGATTTCGTATGTTTGCGGTTCAATTTTTTAAGCAAAAGGCGCAATGGGATTATTCAAAAGAAATCCTTTCGGACATATTCTTTTCATCAAAAAATGGCTGATTCGCATATTCGGAGCCATCACACACAGGCGCTATCGCGGATTTAATGAATTGCAGATTGACGGTTCGGAAATCATCGCAGCTTTACCCGATACGAACGTCCTTTTTATCTCCAATCACCAGACTTATTTTGCCGATGTCGTCGCGATGTTCCATGTCTTTAACGCGAGCCTGAGCGGCCGTGTCGACAATATCAAAAACATTGGTTACCTCTGGCATCCAAAACTCAACATCTATTACGTTGCCGCAAAAGAAACCATGCAGGAAGGACTTTTGCCGAGAATATTATCCTATGTTGGCGCCATCACCGTTGAACGAACGTGGCGCGCCAAAGGCAAGGATGTCAGCCGTGAAGTCAACCCGAACGACACCGAAAACATCAAAATCGCACTTCAGGACGGCTGGGTGATTACGTTTCCGCAAGGCACGACAAAATCGTTCAAACCGGTCAGAAAAGGAACTGCGCATATCATCAAACAACACAGGCCGATTGTGATTCCGATTGTCATTGACGGTTTTCGCCGTTCCTTCGATAAAAAAGGATTGCGTATGAAAAAGAAAGGAATCCTTCAATCTTTTATCATCAAAGAACCTTTGGATATCGATTATGAAAATGACACAATTGAGCAAATCGTGGAAAAAGTCGAATATGCCATTGAACAACATCCGTCTTTCCTGAAAGTCATTCCGGCTGAAGAACGCGAATTGGCGGAAGAGCTCAATAAAAAACGCCGTTGGGAATATTGATTATTTGACCGCTTCGACGTCATACCCTTTTTTCCGCAATAGCGCAATCACACCGTTTTCTCCAGCCAAATGTCCGGCACCAAAACCAAAAAAGGTCGGTTTTTCTTTGGCCGCAGCCTCAATTTTCGGAATCCAGTTTTTATTCCTGTTGTTCAAAAGGTCGTCCTGGTACTTAGAAGTGATGTCGTTTTCTGATTCCTTTGTCAGATCCAGCATCGCATTGATGTCTTTGCTTTTGTAGATTTCGTTCATCTTTGCCATTTCGGATTTGTCGTCGGCAAACTTATTTTTAACGCCTTCCATCAGCTCGTCCATTTGCGCCTGGTACGGAATCGCATCAAATACCGCCAATTGGTCGGCCGCCGTTTCCAATCCGTATACTTCTTCTTTTTGGGTATGCGAAACAGCCATCAGTTCTTCTTCGACCGACTGCATCGGGCAATCCATCAGCGACGGCAAAAACATGGCGCTGACCAGAAAAGGCTTGATCGTATTCAGCATCACGGCGGAAAACCCCAATTTTTCTTTGACATAGTCATCGAGAGTCTTAAAATCCGCTGCGGAAACCATCGATTGCATTGTCTTTCCATCTTTCATCATCATGCCCGCCATCATATTGCTTTGCAGCGTTGGATCGTCCATGTCCATTTCGAGGTACAATTGTTTGGTGTTGTCCAATGCTGTTAATGTCACTTTATCTAAAGTCGCATCGCAAGTCGCGTGAATCGTACCATACAGATATGAAGGCTGCTTTAATCCATTGCCTGAAACTTTCCACAACAGTGACTTTTCATTCTGGGCGAAGGATGAAACTCCAACAAGCAATAAAGCAACAAAAAACTTCCTTGTCATAAATCCATCTTTTTCAGTTCCTTGTAATTCGCCAGCAGTTTTTTCAACAGGATTCCATAAAGCAACCGGTAAAAAAGCCAGAATATCCCAACGGAAGCGATTACTGCCAAGGTCAGGATTCCCAATGTAATGGCCATATATTTGCCTTCATGCGCCATTTTTTCCTTCATCAGCTGCATTTGCGGATTGTAGGCAAATGACACGACAAACCCTGAAATCAGCCCAATCACAATCATAAACAAATTATACCAGACATAATATTGCACCGTTTTTCTGGTTTTCAGGATGTCTTTCATCAATTTTTTGGTCGACGATGTCGTCGTGATATTGACATAGTTTTTATAAAACAAATAAATAAAAACCAATACGACTGCGTAATTGAAATAATTCAACACCCGGAAATACACCAATAATTCCTCATGCTTCAGCGATTTCAGATAATCGTCATTACTGTATATAAAGCCAATGCCGGTCCACAGGAAAACCTCAAGAATACTGATGATCAATATCCATTTCACGATTGATGACGACTTTCGGTGCAGCATGCCGTATATCTCGGCCTCCGACAACTGCGAAAAGGAATTTTCCTTCCGCTTCCAGTCTTTCTTTAATAAATCCAACTCTTCCATATGCCTTACGGATTTAATATTTTTCTTAATTTTCCCTTTACCCGGTTCATTTTTACCCGCGCATTCACTTCACTGATTCCCAAAGTTCCCGAAATCTCCGCATAATCCTTGTCTTCCAAATACATAAAAACCAACGCCTTTTCAATATCATTCAGCTGGTAAACCGCCTGGTACAGCAGCTTAATCTGTTCCTCTTCCTCGTAATTGTATTCTTCCTGGCTGATGAAGTGTTTCTGGCTTTCATATTCGACCGTCGAAACCGACCGCGTACTTTTCCGGTAGAGTGTAATGGCTGTGTTCAGCGCCACGCGATAAGCCCAGGTGGAGAATTTGGAATCGCCCCTGAATTTTGGGAATGCCTTCCAAAGCTGTATCGTGATTTCCTGGAACAAATCATTGTGCGCGTCCTGTCCCGAAGTATACAACCGGCATATCTTGTGGATGATATTCTGGTTCTGCTTCAGTTGCTGAACAAAAGACTGCTCTAAGGAATCACTCATATGCCGGTTAGTAGGCTAAAGATTATTTTGTTACAAATTAAGGCTTTTTTCAGTTTTGAGGAGCAGAAGTTTGCGTTTTTTCAGGGTGGTTTGTCCCGCTGTCCGCTATATCTTCTCTTGCAGGAAGGATACCGCTTCCATCGGGGCTAGAAATCATGTTTGGCAATTTTTTCAACATTCAAAGCTTTGCAATTCCCTGAAACTTTAAAATAAATTTAGCGAATCCCGAAAACCAAAAAAGTATATTTGTATAAGCCGTAATTCCAACCCTATGATTGTCTGGATTTTATTCTTGGTGGCAGTATTGGCTTTCCTTGCACTCGATTTGGGAATTTTCAACAAAACGCCGCACATCATCAGCACAAAAGAAGCCAGCAAATGGACCGCCATCTGGGTCTGCATGTCTTTTGCGTTTTCGGGCGTCATTTATTGGCTTTACCAAACGGGTTATATTGCAAATCCCGACAAGCTCAAGCCTGCCGGAGCAATGGTCAAATACATTACGGGTTATCTGATTGAACTTTCCCTGAGCATCGACAATATATTTGTGATTGCCATTATTTTTACGACATTCAAAATTCCGAGGAAATACCAACACCGCGTGTTATTTTGGGGAATCATCGGCGCGATTGTTTTTCGCGGGCTGATGATTTTCTTCGGTGTGCTGCTCATCCACAAGATCAGTTGGTCGACTTATGTATTTGGCGGCTTCCTGATATTTACCGCCATTCGGATGCTGGTCCAGGATGAAGACAATGAATTCGATCCCAAAAAATCGTGGATTTACAGAGTGCTCGGAAAAGTCATGCCGTTGACGCATCATATGAAAGGCGAGCATTTCTTCACGATTGAAAACGGGAAACGGTTTGCGACACCGTTATTTGTCAGTTTAGTGGTCATAGAAGTCATGGATGTTTTGTTTGCGGTCGACAGCGTTCCGGCGATATTGGCGATTACGTCAGACCCGTTTCTGGTATTCAGTTCCAATATATTTGCGATTCTCGGGTTGCGTTCGATGTATTTCTTTTTGGCGAATATGCTCAAAAAATTCGCCTATGTCGAGTATAGCCTGATTGCGATTTTGAGTTTCGTCGGGATTAAAATGGTCCTCGCGGAAATCGTGACTTTCCCCGAATGGGCATCACTCAGTTTTATCGCATTGGCACTAATTATAGGGATTTTGGTTTCCCTGGCAAAAGACCAGGGCAAATCCGCTAAATCCGAACCTGAAATAAATCCAATAAAAAAGGAATCCGAAGATTCCTTTTAAAATTATTTGTTTTTGGTGATTTGGACGCGCTTCACGTCTTTTTCTTCCAGCTTCAACGCTTTGGCCACAGCCTTGTAATCCTTGGTGTCGACCGTTTTGGCGAAATACCCCGGGACGATTACGACCCTGAAGATTTGGCTTTGTGACCATTCTGAACCCAATGTGTTCAAGTCGAAATTCCCGTCAAGAAATATATTCACATCATATTGGGTGAAATCATAATTGTAATCAAATTCATCACCATTATCGAAATAGACGGTTTGTGGAATCAAGCGCCAGACATCTGCGCCACTATCGGTAGCCCAAAGCCTGTAAACTAAAACATGGTCTGAAGGAAGTGCAGTTTGCGGAAAAGTGTAGAGGATTGCAAAACTGCTGGGTAAAAAATCAACATTGGTGATTTCATAAACTTGAGATTCGGCACTGTAACCTGTCGGACCTTCGGGGCCTTCGCAACTTGAAAATAATGTTACTCCGGCGACTGCTAAAAACAAGAATATCTTCTTCATAATTTTTGTGGTTTTTAATTGTTATAAAAATACGCTTTCAAAAATCAAACCAAAAATTATTCATTGAACATTTATGAATTTATTATAATAATTTTGCCGCTATGGAAAGCACTTTAAAATTGTGGTCATGCGGCCAAACGAAGCGGAAGATGTATTGCACATTGGCTATGTAATGATCGAGAAATCATTAAAGGGATGACTGTTCTGGCTTGTCGCTGTCTGCAATGGACTTATTCTTCATGTCCATCAGCATTTGCATATACGCCTTATTCTTTTTACTGTTTTTATACGCCATGTATCCAATGATTCCGAATTTGGCAATTACCGCCAATCCTACAACCAGGATCAGAATGATATCATGTGTCTGAAGATGTTCCATATTGAGTATTAATTTCGTCAAATTAAGCGGTTAATCTTTACAAAAACAAATAATAAAGCCTCTCATTAAGAAAGGCTTTATTTATTATTGATTTATTGCTTAATCACTTTTTTAATAAAACTGCCATCCGGAGTGGTGATCTCGACGAAGTACAGTCCTGATGCCTGGCTGGTAATATCAAGGGTATTGGCCACTTTCATTCCGAGTGTATTGTAAATAGCGACTTTATTAACAGTCAGCGCTCCCGACAATTGCAATATTCCAGTTGTCGGATTTGGATACAGGCGGATGCCATTGTAATCAAAATGATTGGTGCCCAAAAGACTGAAAGGAGTACATGCCGTAATGCTTTCGCAACCATTTGTAGTCAGTATGCAGGCATAATTCCCACTCACGACAGGCGAAAAAGCCTGGTTGTTTTCACCAGCAATCGCAGCATTGGCATTGTCACAATCGACCCATTGATAGGTTGTTCCGCTCAAATCCCGATCCGTTGATAATCCGGTTTCCGAAGCCGTAACATCAATGGTATAAGCATTTTGGCTGTCAGTCACAATCACTGGAAGCATAAATGTATCGGTTGTGTTTGGCTGGCAGACCATATTCGAAACGGTCAATGTCACCTGGTGCGTTCCGGGACAACTATAAGCATGTGACGGTGTTGCAGCCGTCGATGTGTTGCCATCTCCAAAATCCCATGAAACATTACTGTAATTGCTGCTCAGGTTTTGGAATGAAACGATTCCTGTCTGTGAATCCGGGTCGTAATCGGCTACCGGAAGATACGTAAAAGCCGCATCAGCCGTCAGGCATTGCTGTTGGTCAATATAGGAAACGGTCAATGGAATAAAAATGCCAAACACTTCCATGCCGTCGGCTTGCAGCACTGGCATTCCATAATCTTTGGAAAACCATTGGTAGGAAACCGCTGTGGTATTGATTGGAATATTGATGCCGTTATAGACATACGTTTCGTTTTTTGCAATTACGCTTTTCAGCTTCAGCACGTCTGGAAATGTTCCCATTGGTGTTGTCAGCGAACCCCAGCCTTGAACGGTATTGGTGCGTGCTGTCGCCAAAGTATAACTAAAAGGCACACTTAAATTGTTCAGATCCAAAGTAAAAAGCCCGGTTGTTGTATAGCTGTCGTTATACACCATCGGGAAATTGTAAATCTCGTCCGGATCGCTGTATTCGACAGTCATCGGGATGCTGATTCCGTTAACGGTGGCAGTCATGCCGCGCATCCTGTTTGCAAAACCTGTTGCGTTTGCCCTGGAATGTTCGACAATATTGCTTACGCCATAATCCATCAATTCAAAACCATCAGACAATACTGCGGAATGTGTAAAATTGCTGTTGAACTGCGAATTGCACGTAAACAAGTAAAAATGCGACAGGCACCAGGCCAGTTTATAGCCGGAACCGTTTGGATCCTGCCAGCTTGCTGAAGTTTGGGAATCGGCTGCGAGTCCGCTGTAATTCCAGCTATGGTTCGCACCGGATGTGGCAAAATTCATCCCGATGAATCCGGATGCTTTGCTGACCGTAAATTCTTCTCCTGCAGCTGCAAAATCACTTGAAAGATAAGTGACTTGTGCCGAAGCTGCCAGTGAAAAAAGAAACATTGATAGTAAGGTAATTTTTTTCATAAGCTATCGTATTTGAATTAATTCAGATTCATAATACCGTTGCAGTTGTGCTTTACGGCTTATTTAAAGTTAGCCAACAGCTTCTGCATCATAAAAATTAGCCGATGAAATGAATGATTATCAGGCAAATGGCCTATTTTGTTTGAAATAAGGCAATTTTTAATAGGAATTTCGACATTAACATCCATAAAAGTAAAAACCACCTCAAAACAAATTGAGATGGTTCCGACTAAAAAAACACTAAACCTGTTATAATGTCCTATGGCCGTCAATCACTATCGTATGGCTGTTGTTGTCCTGGAAAGAACCATGGATCACATCGCCATTTATAGTTCCAATAGTATGGCCGTCCTCAATAAGGTCATTGCCACTGATGGTGCCGTTTCCGGTACTGGCTGGCTCAGAAGGATCATCGGATTGAACGACATAGCCCCAAACATTCAGGCTGCGCGCGACAATGAAATTGAAAGTGCCCGGTTCGCCTTGATTGGTTACCATACCTTGAAAAGCTTCAATAAGTGATGTTGATGTTTCTTTATAAAGTTTGAATACCATATTCGGATGTCCCGGAATATCTGAAGAAACCATAAACGGGTCATCACCGGTTGGGCCAACTTCGAAAGTGACTGAAACCGGGCTTCCATTATAAATTCCCGTAAATGGCGCGATGTAAGTTTCGCCGTTCACTACGGAAACCGTTGATGTCAAAGCCACAGAATCTGCATCAATGACCATGGTTGCCGTAATCAGGTCACTGCCGTTCTGGATGTTGATTGAAATGGTTCCGGTTGAACCGACAAGAATGCCTTTGTAAATGCCTTTTGCGCTGGCATCGTTGGCAGCCAAAGCATTTGGCGTGCTGTTGCATGTCGCGCAAACATAAGCAGCCGAATCGTCGTCTTTAGAACATGACGGAATTAAAGCCAGCATTCCTGCGAAAAGCACAGGAAAAGCTAAAAGTGCAATTGTTTTTTTTTGTGAAGTCTTCATTTTAGTGTTATTTGGTTATCAAGCATATTGTTATGCTTTTATAAACCAAATATATACCGATGCCAAAGCCGCCACAATCACCAAATAGTAGTAATTTTTATTTTGAAAAAGTTTTGTTTAATGCTTCGGTACGCGAGTTGACCTGCAGTTTTTCATAGATGTTCCTAATGTGTGTCCTGACGGTTTCCGTACTCAGGAATAATTTATCGGCAATTTCCTTGTAGCGCAAACCTTGGGACAACAGGTGTAAAATCTCCTTTTCACGTATGGATAATTTTTCCAATTCTACATGTGCATTATTTTCTGTGCCAAATGAAAGCACGACTTTACGTGCAATATGGCTGCTCATCGGTGAACCGCCTTTGAAAACTTCGACTATGGCATCGAGAATTTTTGACGGCGGTGTGGTTTTGGTCAGGTAACCGGTAGCGCCGGCTTTGAGCGCACGAAAAACCGAATCTGTATCTTCAAAAGACGTGCACATCAAAAACTGGATTTCAGGACACTTTGGTTTTAATTCTGTGATACAAGTAATGCCATCTTTTTCCGGAAGATGAATGTCCATTAAAACGACATCGGGTTTGGCTGCCGGAATTCCGGCAATCGCAGCTTCCGCCGATTCATAAGTATCGATACAGCTGAAACCTACGCTTCCGTCAATAAGAATGGCCAGGCTTTCCCTGATTTGCTTTTCGTCTTCAACTATCGCTACTTTTATTGTCATCTTACAAAATTAGTTTTCCCATGAAACCTGTTGTACTACTAAAGTGGTATATCGCATTTTAATTTTTCTCTGAAAGTTTTATCGCAACACTCACAGTTGTTCCGGAATTGGAACTGTTTATTCCAAATGTGCCGCCAATTGCCGAAAGCCGGTTTTTCATATTCCGCAACCCATTGCCTGCAACATTTTCGGTACTGTCAAATCCTGTCCCGTTGTCCTGAATGGTAATCTGTAATTCGTCGTCGGAAAGCGCTACACTAAAGAAAACTTCACTTGCAATGGCATGCTTGGAAATGTTATTCAGCGTTTCTTTTACGACCATAAACAATTCACGGTGGTTTTCTTTTGAAATCGGCAATTCCGGCAGGGTTTCGGGAATGTCATACCGAATAACAACAGGAAAATCTTCAAGATAATCGGAAGTGTATTCGCGCATTCTCGCAACGAAATTGGCAATGGTCATATTCTCAGGGTGAAGCGCCCAAATCAAATCGCGCATATTCTCGGTCATCCTTTTTGCAGTTTCTTTTACCGATTCGCTGCTGTTCCTGATTTCCGGCAGATGTTCCGATTTCCGGCTGATGATTTCGCTCAGCAAATTGATTTTTGACAATCCCGAACCCAAATCGTCATGGATGTCACGCGCCATCCTGATCCGTTCGTGTTCTTCGGTTTCCCGAACCGCTTTTTCCCTTTCCAGCAGGTTTTTGAGTTCTCGTCCGCGTTTCCTGAAATAGCCCGCAATCAGTACGCCCGCAATCAGCAGCAGAAAAGAAACAACCAGCCAGAACATGCGAGCATTTTGCTCTGCGATATGAAGGTTCTTGATTTTATTTTCTTTGCGCAGCAACTGGATTTTGTTTTCTTTTTGCTGTGTTTCATATACAATCTGGAATTCGGCCAATGACGCGGCTTCCTTTTCAGCGATCATCGCTTTGTAATTCAGGTATTGGGCATTATGCGCTTCCAACGCTTTTTGAAATTCTCCCTGGTCGGCGTAAATGTCCGTGAGTATGGAATAGGATTTTCCCAAGTTGGGCTTGCCATCAATACTCTTCAGCAAATCAATACTTTGAAATGCAAATTGTTCCGCCTTTGCAAAATTCTTTTTGACGGCATTCACTTGGGCAAGATTGCTATAAGAATCCGCAATTTGTTTTTTGTTGCCGCCCGAAAGGTCGATCTTCAGGCATTCATTAAAATAATATTCCGCGCTGTCCAGTTGGTTTGTATAGAAAAAACAGTTGGCCTTGTTGTCTAAAAACGGTGATTTCAATTTAGGCAAATTGATGCTGTCGCTGATGCGAATGCCTTCGCGGTCAATCTCCAATGCTTTTTGGAAATCGCCGCCCATGCCATAAATATTCGCCGAAAGGTGTGCGGCGGCCAGCCAGCTTGGATTTGATTTTTCCTTTTCAAGTGCTTTTAACGCAATGTCAATATGTTCTTTGGCCGATTTGATGTCATCTTTTTGGAAGTAAACTTCACAAATGGCTGTTTGGACACTGCAAATACCAACATTATTGTGTTTCTTTTCATAAATCCTCAGTGACTTATACAAATTGCCAAACGCCTTTGGATAATCGCCCCTGGTTTTATAATTGCTGCCCAATGCATTGTAGATTTTGGCCTTCAGCGTATCGGCCTTTGATTTTCCCAGCAACAGCAATCCTTTTTCAAACGACTTTGCGGCCAGTTCATAAGTGGAATTCCCCGAATAATAAACGCCACGGATATAAGCGGCCATGGCTTTGTATTCATTGGGCTGTTTTATGGCGGCGTTTTCCATTTTTGCCGCATAGGCTGCAATCGAATCCAAAGGCAATTCGACCGATTTTGCCGTATTGTACCACTTTTCAATTTGCTGTTTCCCGACAGATTTCCGCTGTCTGGAAATGCTGTCTTTTTTACATGAAAACAACAGCAATGAACAGCTTATTAAAAGGATTGCGGTCGTTTTCATAAAAGTACATTTGATATAAATGTAATCCTTTTATATTATTACGGTCATTTTATCTTTTGGCATAAAAAAACCTTCCGGCTGAAAGGTTTGATCTAAAGTGTTACATATTCCTTCGATATTGTCCGCCAACTTCAAACAGCGCGCTCGTAATCTGTCCAAGCGAACACACTTTCGTGGCTTCCATCAATTTCTCAAACATATTCTGGTTGCTGATCGCCGCTTCCTGGATCGCGTTGAGCTGTTCTTCTTCTTTGCCTTTGTTGGCTTCGTGCAGGTCGTCGAGCATCTTGATCTGGTATTGTTTTTCTTCTTCCGTCGCGCGGATGACTTCACGCGGAATGATGGTCGGTGAGCCTTTGGAGCTCAAAAACGTATTCACGCCGATGATCGGGAAATCGCCATTGTGCTTCAAAGTTTCATAATACAGGCTTTCTTCCTGGATTTTTGAGCGTTGGTACATCGTTTCCATTGCGCCTAAAACGCCGCCGCGTTCCGTAATCCTGTCAAATTCCTGCAATACCGCTTCTTCAACCAAATCGGTCAGTTCTTCAATGATGAACGAACCTTGTATCGGGTTTTCGTTTTTCGCCAATCCTAGCTCTTTATTGATAATTAGCTGAATTGCCATCGCACGACGCACTGATTCTTCTGTTGGCGTCGTGATCGCTTCGTCATATGCATTGGTGTGCAACGAATTGCAATTGTCATAAATCGCATACAAGGCCTGGAGCGTCGTACGGATGTCGTTGAAATCGATTTCCTGCGCGTGCAAAGAACGGCCTGAAGTCTGGATGTGGTATTTCAGCATTTGCGCGCGTTCGTTGGCGCCGTATTTATTTTTCATGGCTTTCGCCCAAATCTTACGCGCGACACGGCCAATCACCGAATATTCCGGATCGATTCCGTTCGAGAAAAAGAACGACAGGTTAGGGCCAAAATCGTTGATGTTCATGCCACGGCTCAGATAATATTCGACGTAAGTGAAACCATTTGACAACGTAAATGCCAATTGTGTCACCGGATTTGCGCCAGCTTCTGCAATATGATAACCGGAAATGGAAACCGAGTAGAAGTTGCGGACGTTATTCGTGATGAAATATTCCTGAACGTCACCCATTAATCGCAGCGCAAATTCTGTAGAAAAGATGCAGGTATTTTGTGCCTGGTCTTCTTTTAAAATGTCGGCTTGGACGGTTCCGCGGACTTGCGAAAGTGTCCTGATTTTAATATCGTTGTAAACGTTTGCAGGCAAAACCAAATCGCCGGTGACGCCCAAAAGCATCAATCCCAATCCATTGTTTCCTTCAGGCAAATCACCTTGATAACTCGGCCTTTCGATGCCTTTTGATTCGTAGATTTCTTTTATTTTTTTCTCGACTTCAGATTCAAGGCCATGTTTCTTGATGTACATTTCACATTGCTGGTCAATCGCCGCATTCATGAAAAAGCCGAGCAACATTGGCGCCGGACCGTTTATCGTCATACTGACCGATGTCAATGCATGGACCAAATCAAATCCCGAATATAGTTTTTTCGCATCGTCGAGACAGCAAATTGAAACACCGGCATTCCCGATTTTCCCGTAAATGTCAGGGCGAATGTGCGGATCGTTTCCATACAAAGTCACGCTGTCAAAAGCCGTTGACAAACGTTTGGCAGGCAATCCTGCGCTGACGTAATGGAAACGTTTGTTCGTTCTTTCCGGTCCGCCTTCCCCGGCAAACATTCTTGACGGATCTTCGCCTTCGCGTTTGAATGGATACAAACCGGATGTAAACGGAAATTCCCCCGGTACATTTTCCTGCAAACACCATTTCAAAATGTCGCCCCAGGCTTCGTATTTCGGCAAGGCAACTTTTGCGATTTGCGTGTGTGAAAGTGATTCGGTGTGTGTTTGGATTTTGATTTCTTTGTCGCGGACTTTAAACGAATAGACCGGATTCTTGTATTTGTTGATTTTTTCGTTCCATGTTAGGAGGATTTCCCAGTTGTATGGATCGAGATCCATTTTGACTTTGTCGAACTGATCGGTCAAAAGGGTTAGGAAGATTTTGTCCGAGTCATTTGCCGTGATGTTTTCAATTCCGGCTTTTGTGATTGATGGCGCGTTTCCAGCAACCGATTCAATGGTTTTGAAAATCCCATATAATTTTTGTGCGACTTGTTGCTGGGTTAAAGCAGTCGCATCATATTTCCTGTTGTTTTCTGATATTTCAGATAAATATCTCGTTCTGTGTGGCGGAATCACAAAGATTTTCTCGCTCATTTCCCTTGTAATATGGAAATCGGATTTCAAATCCGAATCGGTTTTCTCATGGATTTTGTCCATGATCGCTTTGTAAAGCGTGTTCATGCCCGGGTCGTTGAACTGTGAGGCAATTGTTCCGAAAACGGGCAAATCATCTGGATTGGAATCCCACAGTTGGTGGTTTCTCTGGTATTGTTTTTTGACGTCGCGCAAAGCATCAAGCGAACCACGTTTGTCAAATTTATTGATGGCAACGAGATCGGCAAAATCAAGCATATCGATTTTTTCGAGTTGCGTCGCTGCCCCAAATTCAGGCGTCATGACATATAACGATACATCGGAATGGTCCATGATTTCCGTGTCGGATTGCCCGATTCCGGATGTTTCAAGGATAATCAAGTCGTATTTTGCAGCCTTGATGACTTCAATCGCATCAGCGACGTATTTGGATAAAGCCAAATTGGATTGTCTTGTAGCCAACGAACGCATGTAAACTCTTGAATTGTTGATCGCATTCATGCGGATTCTGTCGCCCAAAAGTGCGCCGCCGGTTTTCCTTTTAGATGGATCGACAGAAATCAACCCGATGGTTTTTTCAGGGAAATCGATTAAGAATCTCCTGACGAGTTCGTCTACCAATGATGATTTTCCGGCACCGCCGGTTCCGGTGATTCCGAGTACGGGCGTTTTTGAATTTTTATTTTTTGTACGAATCGTATCCAATGTTTCTTTTGCGATTTCAGGAAAGTTTTCCGCTGCCGAAATCACTCTTGCGATTGCCGTTGGATTTTTCGATTCCAATTGGTTGATTTCACCGTTGAGTTTGTCGCCAACCGGATAATCGGAACGTTTGACCAAATCGTTGA
>DATHKH010000099.1:0-18426 GCA_035286325.1 Flavobacterium sp. | reverse complement strand
CGATATTCCTGACCACCAAAGCGATGTTCATTTTATTCTCTTCATTGACATACAAACCGCCGATATCTACAGCGCCGCCAAATGAATTGTAGCTTTCAAGCGTCGAGGAAATCAGTTTGCCGCTCAAACCGACATGGAAATCTGTTGCGGGAATGTTATAGCCATAGCCAAAGGACAGCGCGATTTCACTTCCGGTAAACTCGGAGGTCGCGACGCCATTTTCGTCATAACCTTCAAATTTTCCGTAATTCACGTAGTTGATTCCAGCCTGGAAAGTCTGCAGATGCCTGTCGTAAGTATAAGCATAAGAAGCAGTTCCATAAGTGACTTCGCCATAATAGCTTCCGTAATTCAGCGCCAGGTGATTGTCCATATCCGCATTGATCGATGCGGGATTGAAGTGTGCGGTATTGACATCTTCATCGTAAATGGTAATGACTTTACCGCCCAAAGCTGCCTGTCGCGGCGAAGTGACCAAATTCAGGAATTGGTATACATGCTTGCCTCCTATCTGGCCGTGAGATATTGTGGAAAGTAAAAATAAACTATAGAAAAGGAGTTTTTTTGGCATGTGCTGCAATCACAGTTATCTTAAGCATAACGCAGATGCGAAGATATTATTTTTTTGGGTGGCAAAACAGCAACGGGTAAAAGTTTCGCTATTTTTTGGAACAATAAAAAAGCCGGCAATGTACCGGCTTGTTTCTTAATTGTGCTTTTTAGAGGACTTTGGCATTCTTGACTTTTTGGTCTGTCAGCGCATATTTCAGGACTTCGCTCATTTCAGTGACATAATGAAAAGTCAATCCTTCCAGATATTCTTGTCTGATTTCATCAATGTCGCGTTTATTTTCCTTGCACATGATGATTTCCTTAATGCCTGCGCGCTTTGCAGCGAGAATTTTCTCCTTGATGCCGCCAACAGGCAATACTTTTCCACGAAGTGTGATCTCGCCTGTCATGGCTAAATTTTTCTTGACTTTCTTTTGTGTCAAAAGTGAAACCAACGAAGTCAACATTGCAATTCCCGCCGAAGGTCCGTCTTTTGGCGTCGCGCCTTCAGGAATGTGGATGTGAATATTATATTTTGGCAATATTTCCGGATTTACACCAAGCAATTCTGAATTCGCCTTGATATATTCCAGGGCAATGGTCGCCGATTCCTTCATGACCGTTCCTAAGTTTCCAGTTAAAGTCATTACGCCTTTTCCTTTGGAAATCAAAGATTCAATGAATAAAATATCACCGCCGACTGTTGTCCATGCCAAACCGGTTACAACACCTGCGACGTCATTGCTTTCGTATTTGTCGCGCTCCATTCTTGGCACACCTAATGTGCTTAAAATATCTTCGTCGGTTACTTTTTTATTGTATGGTTCTTCCATCGCAATGGATTTTGCCGCATGCCTGATGACTTGTGCGAGCTTGGCTTCAAGCCCTCTGACACCGGATTCGCGCGTATAGCCTTCGACAATCTTTTCGAGCTGTTTCTTAGCTATGGTCAGGTTTTTTGTCGTAAGCCCGTGTTCTTTTAATTGTTTCGGAAATAAATGCTGGCGTGCGATTTCGACTTTTTCCTCAATGGTATAACCCGACATTTTGATGACTTCCATCCTGTCTTTCAGCGCAGGCTGGATTGTTGACATATTGTTTGAAGTCGCGATAAACATGACTTTTGATAAGTCAAATCCCATTTCTATGAAATTGTCGTAGAAGTCGGCGTTTTGTTCCGGATCAAGTACTTCAAGCAGTGCTGACGACGGATCGCCTTGGTTGCTGGTAGACAATTTATCAATTTCATCCAACACAAATACCGGATTTGCGGTTTGTGCTTTTTTCAGGCTTTGGATAATCCTTCCGGGCATCGCGCCGATATAGGTTTTCCTGTGGCCGCGGATTTCGGCTTCGTCACGCAATCCGCCAAGGGAAATCCTTACGTATTCGCGGCCCAAAGCTTCAGCGACCGATTTCCCGATGGATGTTTTACCAACGCCCGGAGGTCCGGTTAAACAGATTATCGGGGATTTCATATCATTGCGCAATTTTAAAACTGCGAGATGTTCGATCATTCTTTTTTTGACATCTTCCAATCCGAAATGGTCGCGGTCGAGGATTTTCTGTGCGCGTTTCAAATCGAAATTATCTTTCGAATATTCGCCCCAAGGCAATTCCAGAAGCAATTCGAGATAATTACGCTGGATCCCGAAATCAGGCGCCTGTGGGTTCATGCGCTGCATTTTTGACAATTCCTTATCAAACTGCTTGCGCGTTTTCTCGTCCCATTTTTTGGATTTTGCTTTTTTGCGCATTTCATCCATTTCCTCATCGTGTGATACGCCGCCCAGTTCTTCCTGAATGGTTTTCATTTGTTGGTGAAGGAAATATTCTCGTTGTTGCTGATCTAAATCAAAACGCACTTTCGACTGGATGTCATTTTTGAGCTCGAGTTTCTGCAATTCCACATTCATGAAGCGCAGGGTTTCCAATGCGCGTTCCTTCAATGCATTCATCGCCAATAAATCCTGTTTTTCCTTTACGGACAGGTTCATATTGGACGAAACAAAATTGATCAGGAAAGACTGGCTTTCGATATTACGGATGGCAAAAGTCGCTTCAGTTGGGATATTCGGGCTTTCCTTAATGATTTGGATGGCCAATTCTTTTATCGAATCCAAGATGGCCACGAATTCAGTATCGTGATGACTTGGCCTTTTTTCAGAGACTTCTTTAACAGTTGCCCTGATATACGGTTTTTCAGAAGTGACAGCATCAATCTCAAAACGTTTTTTTCCCTGGAGAATCACGGTGATATTTCCGTCAGGCATTTTTAAAACACGCAGGATTCTTGCAACCGTCCCTATTTTATGGATATCGTTCTTCGTTGGATCTTCATCTTCCTCATTTTTCTGCGCGACTACACCGATAATCTTATTGCCGGCATTGGCATCGTTGATGAGTTTGATGGATTTGTCCCTTCCGGCAGAAATCGGGATGACCACTCCGGGAAAAAGGACCGTATTGCGCAAAGGTAAAATGGGTAACGAAGCAGGTAATTCCTCGTTGTTCATTTCAGCTTCGTCTTCAGGTGTTAACAACGGGATTAATTCTGCATCAGAGTCAAATTCCTGTAGTGACAAATTGTCAAAAGTGAAGATGTTATGGTTTGACATATAGTAAAAGTGTCATAATGACATTAGGGATTCGTAAAATGGTAAACAAATGTAGTATAACAAATCAATAATTAATTGTAAAATCGATGTACGACATATTAATTCGTTACAAAAGGGAAAACGACAAACTTTGTGCCATAAAAAAATCCGCCAGCAGCGGGTTTTTTTATTTTTAAGACAGAATTAAAATTTAGAATTCAATATCAAAAGTACCTTCAGTTACCGTATAGATCGGAATATCTGTTGGGCCTGAAACTATAAAAAGAAATGTCGCTTGCATTGTGGTGGCGGTTTTTGCGGTAATCTCAAACGTTGCCGGGACGAATCCTGAGGCTTGGTTTGTCACACCATCCTTTACATATTTGCAAACTACATCGGGTGGAAAATTGTAGACAGTTCCCACTTCCAGATCATCAGCGACCGCAACGATAATTTTGTCGCCATTAGCAGCCGTGGCAGTTACAGTAATGGTACCTGCTGCTGAAACTGCGGTGACGTTTGTGTGGGGGAATTCTATGCCATTCACATTGGCAAACAAATCGTTGTCTGTCGGCGTTGGATTGACTATATCGTCACCTGTGTATGGAATGTCTGTGAAAACGCCATTGGTAAATTCTTTTGTAGTGACGTTGCCTCCAGCGTCTTCAAAATATCCCGTAAAATGGAATGTGCCCGAAATGGTATGGTTTGCAGCGTCAATTTCAGTGATGGTGATTGAACCTGTATTGGCCGCATCATCGTCAGGATTGATGCTGGTATATTGTGTCAATGGAAGTCCGGGTTGTTGGTAAACAATAAGATTGTCGTTGGTTGGATAGGTCCCAAGTCCGCTTCCGGTCAGTGAAACCGCCAGGCCAACAGTATACATATTCGGGGCTGTTCCTTTATATCCATTGATGACCAATTGGCTATCCAGAATTGCGGCTTCGACATCTGTGGCGACATAAGTCTGGCTGTCAAAATCAACATGAAAATTACCTGTTCCGGGATTTGGGTCCGGATCTGGATCTGGATTGGGTATCGGCACTATAATCGCCGGGTCAATCGGCTCAATTTCAGAACAGGAAATAAAATTAAAAGCAGTAAAAAGCAGTATGGCTGCAGAAAGAAACTTGATTTTTTTCATTTACGGTTAAGTTGTAGTTGTTTAATTTTCAAATATAAATAAATAAAGCAGGTTCGGAAACTGTCATCCGTTAAATTATTTATTCAATGATTTCTTTTTTAGGCACTCTTTTCAATAATAAAATCCCGATAAAGAAAAACAGCGCAAGGAAAACTATTGAAAAACGCGGGCTTCCTGTAATCTGGTCGATGATTCCATATACGCACATCCCGATAACGATTCCGATTTTTTCTGACACATCATAAAAGCTAAAGAACGAAGCAGTGTCTTCAGATTCGGGGAGCAATTTCGAATAGGTCGAACGTGACAATGCCTGAATGCCACCCATGACCAAACCTACCAACCCAGCCATTACATAAAAGTGAATGGGTTCAGTAATGAAATAGGCACCGATACAAAGTACGACCCAGACACAATTTATAAATATCAACGTCGGTATATTCCCGAATCTTGCCGAAGCCCTTGAAGTCATTACTGCGCCTAAAACTGCGACAAGCTGAATCACAAGAATGCAAATGATCAATCCCATGGTGCTTTCATCTTCATTTTTCCAATGAATTTCCTGTGCCCCGAAATAGGTTGCCACAAGCATCACGGTCTGCACCGCCATACTGTAGACGAAAAAACCGAGCAAATATCTTTTCAGGGAAATATTCTCGCTGAGCATCGCCCATACTTTTTTGAGCTCTCGGAAGCCATTGAATACAATTGCCTTCGTCATTTTTTCGGCATTCGAATTTCCTTTCGGCAAATAAAAATACGTATACTGGCTGAAGACAATCCACCAAACACCTACACTGACAAAAGAATATTTCATGGCCTTTATGGCCGCTTCCAAAGGTGCTCCGGTGATATGGAAAAGCGCAGGTTTCATCACCATGGCCAGGTTGATAATCAATAATATCACACTTCCAATGTAACCCATGGAATACCCTTTGGCACTGACTTTATCCTGTTGCTCCGGAAACGCAATGTCGGGGAGATAGGAATTATAGAACACGAGGCTGCCCCAAAAACCAATTAGCCCCAAAAAATAAAAAAGCAGGCCGATATAAATATTCTGCAAATCAAACCAATACAGCCCCATACATGACAAAGCGCCGAGATAACAAAAGAAACGCATGAATGATTTCTTGTTCCCGACATAATCGGCAATGCCGGATAATATTGGGGAAAAAATCGCGACCATCAAAAACGCCGCTGCCGTTACAAAACTGATCAGGGCGGAATTCTTAAAATTGATGCCAAAAACATGGATGTAATGGCTCCTGTCCAAAAATAATTTTTCGTAAAAGATAGGAAACACCGCTGATGAAATCACTAGTGGATAAACCGAATTCGCCCAGTCATAGAAAGCCCAGGCATTCGTTAATTTCTTACTTCCTTTTGGTAAATCTGCCATATTGCTGAATTTTAGACATAAAAAAAGCTGCCGGTAAGGCAGCTTCGAAGATATTGATTTTTATTTATATGTCACGCCATATTTTGCAGCTTCTGCTTTGGCTTGGGGAATAAGTGCCTTGATATCGGCTATCCTTCTGCTGTCTGAGGGGTGCGTACTCATAAATTCCGGCGGTGCGCTTCCACCCGCTTGCGCCGACATTCTTTGCCAGAATGCAACGGCAACATCGGGATTGTAACCGGCGATTGCCATTAAGGTCAAGCCAACTTTATCCGCTTCGCTCTCATGACTTCGGCTGAATGGCAATAATGCGCCATATTGTGCGCCAACACCATAAGCCTGCATTGCAATTTGTTGGGTCGTGGCATTTTTATTTCCAACTGCAGCACTGACGCCCACTGCACCCAATTGGGTCAATACATCTGCGCTCATCCTTTGTTGCCCATGGTTCAAAAGGGCGTGTGATACTTCATGGCCCATGACGACTGCCATTCCGGCTTCATCTTTTGTAATCGGGAGAATTCCGGTATAGAAAACGATTTTTCCACCAGGCATACACCAGGCATTGACTTCTTTGCTGTCAACCAAATGGTATTCCCATTGGTAATCTTTCAAATAACCCTGGTAGCCGTGAGCGTTCAGGTATTTTTCGGCGGCACTTTTGATTTTCATCCCGACAGTAGTCACACGCGCAGCATCAGCAGTCCCGGTGACAACTTTGTTCTCTTTCAGAAAAGTCGTGTATTGCGCAAATGCCGATGGCAAAATCTGGGAATCTGGTACCAAAGCAAGCGTGCTTTTACCTGTGAATGGATTTGTAGCACATGAAACGCCCAATAGCATGGCGCAAAAAACAGAAAATAATACAGGCTTTTTCATAATTGTTGGGTTAGATTTTAACAAGTATAAAAATACAAAAAATGCCTATATGGGTTTTATATAAATGCAATTAAATGTTCAACAATTCCAACAATCGCAAAATGCATTATCCGATAATATGCAACTCCCCAAAGTCCTTGTCAATCAGCAGTGAATTGCCTTCAAACGAAATCGCGTCAAATGAAATTTTCTCGTTATCGACCTGGATTTTCTTGACTTTGAACGGCAAACCTTTAAGATTAATCCTGAATTTTGAATATGGCGTATTGAATTTCCCTTCTTTATGCTGCTGGATAATCAGTTGGTTTTCCTTTCCGTTAAGGCTGAAAGTCGACAAACTGAAACGTCCTTTGTTGTAATCGTAACCGTCCTGCGCATCTTCATAAAGCAACGATTTTTCTTTTCCGAATTTGTAATAGACTTCGAGCGTGATTTCATCAAACTGCAATTCGCCGACATATTGCTGTACCGGATATTTAGGAATGATCGCGCCTTCTTTGATGAAAATCGGAATCTGGTCGTAATCCGTCGCTACCCAAACTTCTTTTCTTCCTGTAATCAATTCGCCTGTCCAGTAGTTGTACCAGTTTCCTATCGGAAGATACAATCTTCTGCCCAGTGAATTCGGTTCCAATATCGGGCAGACCAAAATCTGGTTCCCGAAAATGAATTCATCTGTACGGTAATGTGTCTGCGGATCTTCCTGGTCAAAATATACCAAAGGTTTCAGCATCGGGATGCTTTCATTGATGTATTGCCAGAACATCGTATACAAATAAGGCAACAATTGGTAGCGCAATGAAACGAATTTCCTCGTGATGTTCACGACATCGGCATCAAATGACCAAGGTTCCTGATCGCCGTGATCGCCAGACGAATGCGTCCTGCAAAACGGGTGGAATACGCCAAGCTGGATCCAACGCGCATACAATTCGCCCGAAGGCTGTTCAGCAAATCCGCCAATATCCGAACCGGTAAATCCCATTCCCGAAATCGACATCCGTTGCATCTGGATATTCGCAATCCATAAATGTTCCCATGACGCGACGTTATCGCCGGTCCATGATGATGTATATCTTTGCGCACCAGAATACGCCGATCTTGTAATAATAAACGGCCTTTTCGGATACGCAAAACGCTTCACACCTTCATAGGTCGCGCGCGCCATCTGCGTTCCGTAAATATTGTGTGCTTTCCTGTGGCTGCAAGGATTTCCGTCGTAATCGTGGCGAACATCCATTGGGAAAGTTTTCCCCGGAACTTCCATCACTGCCGGCTCATTCATGTCGTTCCATACGCCTTTGACGCCAATTTCAGAAATCAGTTCCTGGAACAATGTCGCCCACCATTCGCGCACAACCGGATTTGTATAATCGGGAAAATTGCATTCGCCCGGCCAGACTTTCCCTTTCATATACGGACCGTCGGCACGTTTGCAGAAATAATCGTTCTCAATTCCTTCATTGTAAATAGAATATTCTTTGTCGATTTTGATCCCAGGATCGATGATGACGACAGTTTTAAATCCGTCTTCGGCCAATTCAGCGACCATTCTCTTCGGATCCGGAAAATATTCCTTATTCCACGTAAAGCAACGGAATCCGTCCATATAATCAATATCCAAATAAATCGCATCACACGGAATCTGCAATTCCCTAAACTTTGAAGTCACTTCTTTTACCTTCGATTCCGGATAATAACTCCATTTACACTGGTGATAACCCAAAGCCCACAACGGCGGCAACTCTGGTTTTCCGGTCAAATCGGTATAAGTAGTTACGACATCCTGCATTTGCGGGCCGTAAATGAAATAGTAGTTCATTTCGCCGCCTTCGGCCCAAAAGCTCGTGACATTCCTTCTTTCATTGGAAAAATCAAAAAACGTCCGGAACGTATTGTCAAAGAAAACGCCATACGACATTTTGTTGTGCAACCCGATGTAAAACGGGACGACTTTATACAACGGTTCCTGGTCTTTGTGGAATGCATATTGGTCGGTTGCCCAATTTTCCAGGCGCTTTCCTTTCAAATTCAAATGCGTCGCCTTATCGCCTAATCCGTAAAAACATTCGCCCTCTTTAGAAACTTTGCTCATCTTGACGATATTTCCGCCAAACTGGTAGCTTTCTTCCCAATGGAAACCAAGTTCATCCTCTAAAATGCTATTGCCTTCCAAATCAAAAATGTCAATCCGCATGTCTTCCTTCTGGATTTTGCAAACGACTTTACTGGTCCGGATTTCATAATGCTTGTCTTCCTCTTTTACCTCAAGGAAATTATAGCCATGCGATTGTGTCTTGTCGATGGCATACGAAAAATCATTGCTGAAATAGCCTTTTGTAGTGTAACGGAAACGCAGTAAACTGTCACGGAATACGGTGACTTTTAGGATTACGCTGTTGTCGGTATGGAAATAAACGGAGTCAACTTCTTTCTTAAATGCTGTTATTTTGGAAGGATATAAATCGCCTTTGTACTCTAATTCGGTGTTTGTAATCATTGTGATTTTTTAAAATGTAGGGTTGTCAAACATACGAAATTGCCAACTTTTGGGCTAAGATTTAACAGAAAACTTACGCAAACGTTGTCGTAAAAGTAAGCCACGAATTCACGAATTAAAATTGATAATTCGTGAATTCGTGGCCGTTTTAGGAGCATATTCCTGCTGTCCGCTGTATCTTTTGTTTCACTGCGTTTCACAAAAGGATGCCGCTTTCATCAGGGCTAGGCTTTACGTTATTTTAAAAACCATGACGGCCAAAGGCGCCAAAATCAATTCCGCCGAAAATTCCCTGCCATTCCAAGGCATCGGTTCTATTTTCACGGCTTTCTCATTGGAAACGCCGCTTCCACCATATTCCGAATTGTCGCTGTTGAATATTTCAGTCAGTTTTCCTTTTTTCGGGATTCCGATGCGATAATGTTCACGGACTACAGGCGTCAGGTTGCAAACCACAACGACGTCTTCTTTTGGGTTATTTCCCTTTCTAATATAAGCGATCACCGCATTCTCATTGTCGGAATAATTGATCCATTCAAAACCTTCGGCGGTGAATTGCTTTTCGTGCAATGCCGGAAATGATTTGTATAATTTATTCAAATCGGTGATTGTCTTTTTGATACCGCTGTGGAAATCATATTCCAGTAAATGCCAATCAAGGCTGGCTTCAAAATTCCATTCGGCACTTTGTCCGAATTCTGCGCCCTGAAAAAGTAATTTCGCGCCCGGATGCGTAAACATATAACTGTAAAGCAACCTTAAATTTGCAAATTTCTGCCATTCGTCGCCAGGCATTCTTCCCAATATCGAGTGTTTGCCATAAACGACTTCATCGTGCGACAACGGCAACATGAAGTTTTCGGTAAACGCATACGTCATCGAAAACGTCAGGTCATTTTGGTGGTATTTTCTATAGACAGGTTCTTTGGCAAAATATTGCAATGTATCGTGCATCCAGCCCATCATCCATTTCATGCCGAATCCGAGTCCGCCAATATATGTTGGACGCGACACCATCGGAAACGACGTGCTTTCTTCCGCGATCGTCTGTACGCCTTCAAAATTGCCATATACCGCTTCATTGAAATCTTTCAGGAAACTGATCGTATCAAGGTTTTCGCGGCCGCCAAAAATATTCGGTTCCCACTCGCCTTCTTTGCGTGAATAATCCAGATACAGCATCGAAGCTACGGCATCGACACGCAATCCATCAACATGGTAATGCTGGAGCCAGAAAATCGCGTTGCTGATTAAAAAAGAACGGACTTCATTCCGCCCATAATTGAATACCAAACTCTTCCAGTCCGGGTGATAACCTTTGCGGATGTCCGGATGTTCATATAAATGCGAGCCGTCAAAAAAGCCCAATCCGTGTGCATCGCTAGGAAAATGCGACGGCACCCAATCCAGTATCACTCCTATTCCCGCCTGGTGGAATTTGTCCACAAGGAACATAAAATCCTGCGGCTTCCCGAAACGAGACGTCGGTGCGAAATAACCAACCAATTGATAACCCCAGGAAGGATCATACGGATATTCCATGACCGGCATAAATTCGACATGGGTAAATCCGGTTTCTTTGACATAAGCGACCAATTCGTCAGCCATTTCGATATACGTCAGGAAGCGGTTTTCCTCGCCATGGCGTTTCCACGAACCGAGATGCACTTCATAAACCGAATAGGGTTTGTCGAGCGCGTTGGTTTCCTTGCGGGAATCCATCCATTTGGTGTCTTTCCATTTGTAATCCAAATCCCAGACGACGGAAGCCGTATGGGGCGGTTTTTCACAGTACAAAGCAAACGGATCGGCTTTTTCTGTGATGATATCGCTGTTGTTCGATTGGATTTTGTATTTGTAGGTCGCGCCTTTTTCGACACCCGGAATAAATCCTTCCCAGATTCCCGATGCGTCCCAACGGACTTGCAGTTGGTGTTCGCCCTGAATCCAGTAATTGAAATCGCCAACCACCGAAACCGTACGTGCCGACGGCGCCCAAACGGCAAAGTAAACGCCTTTGACACCGTCGACTTCCGTCAGGTGCGCGCCGAGTTTTTCATAGAGGCGAAAATGCTTTCCGGCTTTGAATAGGTCGATATCAAAATCGGTAAAAAGGGAATAAGTGATGACTTTGTTCATGGTCATTGTATTTTGTTAGGCATTAAAATCAGTAGTGTTATTTGAATTATCATCATTGTTTCTGACAAACATCCGGTAGCCAATATAGGACAAAAGAATGATTCCCAAGACAATCAGCAAACTTGTCGTATCGCTAAACGCAAACCCGATGAATAAGGCGATGGTGACAATCAGCGCGAGCCATGTCGTAAACGGATAGCCGAATGCGCGATATGGACGGAACAAATCGGGTTCCTTTTTTCGAAGCATGATCAGTGAGGCAAAGGCAAAACCCGTGACGAATGTCATCATGAAAGTCGCCAGTCCAAACAACGCTTCGAAAGAGCTGAACAAAACGAGCACGAAAGCAAACGCGTAGCAAATCAACAAGGAATAATATGGTGTTCCGCCTTTATTGACCACCGTACTTTGTTTGATGAAAAATCCATCGCGGCCCATTCCGTATAGAATTCGCGACGGAATCATCATATAGGCGTTGAGAATACTGACCAATGAGAATATCGCAACTGCGGTCATCAAAGTGCCACTCCATTTGCCAAATGCGACCGAAGCCGCATCTGAAGCCGCCAATGGCGATTTTGCAATTTCATCAACAGGAAGCACATATAAGATGGCGGCATTGATCAGGACATATAAAACTCCAATCGTTAGTGCGCCGATTAAATAGGATTTTGGGATATTCTTATTTGGATCGCTGTCTTCTTCGGCAAAAAAGGAAACCGACATCCAACCGTCGTAAGTACCCATAATCAGCTGTAACGATTTGAACAATGCGATAAGCAAACCGCTTCCAACGACAATGGTTTGCTTTGTATTCGCGGGTTGGAGCGCCGAATGATGCGAAAAGCAGCCGACAATCAGGACAAGGAATAAAATAATCTTAATCGTGCTGGTGATTTTTTGTGTCCAACTGCCGCTATTGACTCCGGGCAAATTGATCAATGCAAATAATGTCAGGAAACAAAGTGCAATTGGTTTGTCATATCCTGCCATTTCAGGAAAAATCAATATCGAATATTCGCCGAGGACAATACAAAAATATGCGGGCGCAATCGCATTGCAAATGAAATCAAACCAGCCGTTGATGAATCCGGCGTAATTCCCAAAAGCACGTTTGATGTAATTGTAGGCGCCGCCGGCTTTGGGAAGCATTGTCGTGAGTTCGGCGTAAGAGCTTGCGGCCAATAAAATATACAAACCAATGGCTGTCCAGCAGGAAATGATTAAAGTCGCATTTGGCAATAAAGCCGCAATGCTTCCGGGTGTGCGCAAAATCCCGACACCAATCGTGCTGCCAACAACAACCGCAAGGCCAAAGGCGACGCCTAAAACCTTTTTCAGGTGATTGGATTTTGGCAGGTTTGTGTTTTGCATATTGCTGTTGTTAGTGGAATGCCTAGCCCTGATGGAAGCGGTATCCTTTTTTTGCAAAAAAAAGATATAGCGGACAGCGGGAAACAGCTCCTGATTCTTATTTAAAATTCATAATGCTCGCAATGCCAGTCAGTGGGATAACGGCCCAACGCGGACGAGAATTCAGTTCGTAGCCGAGTTCATACACCGCCTTTTCGAGAATGCAATATTTGAGCAAAAAGTCGATTTCCTTGCGGTAGCCTATGTTTAGATTGCCTGCCTGTGCGACTTCCGTATAGGTTTGGATGAATACGCCGACAAAATATTTGAATAAAATTTCGCCCGCTTTGAATAATTCTTCCTGTTCGTATGGATATTTGTCCTTGTTGTTGAACAGTGTCGCATAAATCGCGTAATGGAACGAGCGGAACATGCCGGCAACATCCTTCAACGGTGGCTGTTTCACCTTTCTGTCGCGAATCGTGCTTTCGGGTTCGCCTTCAAAATCGAGTAGCCAGAAATCGTCGCCATTGACCAAAACCTGGCCCAAATGGTAATCGCCGTGAATCCGGATGCGTTCGCTTTTCATCTTTGTCCAGTCGAAGTCGAGGAACAGTTTCCTGATTTCCTTTTTGTTGTCGAGGAATTGGTTGGCGAGATCGAGCGCCAGACCGTCGAGTTTGTGCAGGTTGTTTTCGAGAATATTGAGGCGGTTCTGAAATTGATATGTCAGCCTATTCTTGAGCCAAACGGTATAATCGCCGTTGTAAGTCGTAGGTGTGAAAGCGGTTTCATAAATGTCGCTGCCGAGTGCGATGTGCATTTCTGCGGTTCGCGTCGCCAATGTCTGGATTCTCAGGAAAATGCTCAATCCTGCCCAATCGATGATTTCGTGCGGCACTTCATTGATTTTCAGCCTTTGGAACAATTCGACATTCGGCAATTTTGCAATATTGATTTTTTTGGTCTTGAGGTTTTCAAACACACGGTCGCATTCGTCGAGCATGAATTGCCATGCATCGCCTTGGTTTGGCACGAGTTCCTGCATCAATGCCAATGTAATGTCTTCTTCGCCAAGGTTGATGTTGATGCTGCCTTTATAGGCCGGGCTGTGGTCGAAATGCATCCTTTCGGTCAGGAATCGGCTGATTTCATAATCGGGATTCGTACTGATGTAAATGCGCCTGAATATTTTTAATACAAAACTGTCGTTGTAAATGATTGACGTGTTGCTTTGCTCGACACCCATGAATTTGGACGACTTGTATTCGGTTTCCGTCATTGTTACACCTTTGTGGAACTTGACCTTCATTTCCTTGGAAGGCCTTTCCTTGAGCAGGTTTTCAAACATCAATTTGCGGAAATCTTCCTGGTGCAAAGCGTCCACGAGATAACCGTCGACACCATTCAATGTCACGGCTGCGATGGTTGTGCTGGTGTCGAGTTCTTCCTTCGCCATGAAAGCGATTGGCATGAAATAATTCTGGAAGAATGCTTCCTTATAATTGACTTCCAATAATACACCATAATAATTGTTGTCTTTGGATGCGATACGGAAATAATCCTGAACCTCAATGTATTTCAGCGTAGAAGATTTTCCGCCATACCAACGCTTTTGGACGATATAACTTTCGAGAATATCGGCCGAGAAATCCTTCAGGAAATCATGGTCGTCGAAAGCATTTTGCCAGTCGGTTTTAAAAATGAACGGTGTATGGAACGCTTCCTGATTTTCTTCTTTTTTCATCACTTCTGGATTTTAAATAAGTGAAATGGCAGTGCCGGATGGAGTTCTACAAAATTCCATTCCTTATCCCATAAGTAGCTGTTGCCCGTGATTAGGTCAAACACTTTTATCGGCTGATTGCCAATGCTTTCAGCCGGCAACCTTACGGAAGCCTGCCTTGGATAATATGGATCTAAACTGACAATCATCAGGGTTTCGTCTTCGCGATTGTCGTCGTATTTGTAGTAAGCGAGAATCTGGTCGTTATCGACATCGCAGAATTGGATATTGTTTGTTTGCTGCAATGATGCATGCTCATTGCGAATGCTATTGATTTTGCTGATGATGGTGATGAGTTTGTTTTGTAAAGCCCAATCCCATTTGACGACTTCATATTTCTCGGAATCCTGGTATTCTTCTTTCCCCGGCAATGCCGCGCCAACCATATATTCGTAAACCGGGCCGTAAATCCCGACCGATGAACTCAATGTCGCTGCAAGAAAATAGCGCTGCAAATGAATCGCTTCGTTCCCACTTTGTAACGGATATGGATTGATGTCTGGCGTATTGGGCCAGAAATTTGGGCGATAAAATTCCTTTTGTTCGGTTTGCGTCAGTTCTTCGACATATTCGATGAGTTCCTTTTTGGAATTCCGCCAGGTAAAATAAGTATACGATTGCGTGAATCCTTGTTTGGCAAGCTCATGCATGATTTTCGGCCGTGTAAAGGCTTCCGCCAAAAACAACACGTCAGGGTGTTTCTTTTTGACTTCGGCAATCAGCCAGCCCCAGAAATAAAACGGTTTCGTGTGTGGATTGTCGACACGGTAGACTTTGACGTCACATTCCTCAATCCAGAATAAAGCAACGTCAAGCAATTCTGCCCAAAGGTTTTTCCAGTCGCCACTTTCAAAATAAATCGGCTGGATATCCTGGTATTTTTTTGGCGGGTTTTCTGCATATTGTACCGTTCCGTCAGGTCGCCATTTGAACCATTGTGGAAAGTCCTTGACATATGGATGGTCGGGCGCGGCTTGCAGGGCATAATCCATCGCGATTTCAATACCGAGTTTCTTTGCCTTTCTGACCAATGATTTGAAATCGTCAATCGTTCCCAACTCCGGATGTGTCGATTTATGCCCGCCATATTGCGAACCGATTCCCCAAGGCGAACCGACATCTCCTTTTGAGGCATTGGTCGCGTTGTTTTTCCCTTTTCGGTTGACCTCGCCTATCGGATGGATTGGCGGGAAATACAAAGTGTCAAAACCCATGGCGGCAACTCTTGGCAACAAAGCTTCGCAATCTTTGAATGTGCCGTGTCTGCCTTCTTTCTGTGATGCGGAACGCGGAAAAAATTCGTACCAAGTACTGAATAATGCTTTCTTGCGATCGACATAAACCTGCAGTTCCTTTGATTGATTTTCGATAAAACGAACCGGATATTTCTTAAAAATGGAAGTCAATCGGGGCGACATTGCTTCGGCTATCGCTTTATCATATTCCTTTTCCGCCGTGAAATATTCAGCAATGGATTTTAAATATTCTTTTTCAGAAGCATCGGTGGCTTTGATGGCTTTTACATATTCAGCACCTTCGAGCAATTCAGATTTTACATGTTGGCTGTCCTGGATTTTACGTTCAGTGCCGTGTTGCCAATTCAATGCATAATCAACCCAGCCTTCGACAAAATAAATATAGTACCCTTGTTTTTCGACTTTAAATTCGGCAACCCATTCGTCGTTTAAAATATGTGCCATTCTGATTTCCTGCCAGTTTTTGTCATTTTCATGCTTGTATTTGACGCAACATTCGATTACGTCATGCCCATCCGAAAAAACATCTGCAGTAACGACAACATTTTGGCCTGTGATTCTTTTTATAAAATATTCGCCGCCATCAATTTGCGGTTTGACGTTTTCAATTACAATCCGGGTTTGCTTCTGCATTTTATAATTTATTTATGACTTCTAAATTTAATAAAAATACGATAATATAATAACTTGCATAAAAATTTACTAAAATGGCAAAGAATTCTGTTAAAGCTACACAATCGTTGAAAATTCCGAAGCTAATCCTCTCAACGGGTAAGTTTTTACAGTTTATTTCTCCAAAATTGGCTGCACTTTTTGCAGCGAGATTATTCACCACGCCATTAAAATATAAGATTCCGAAACGCGAACTGGAAATGGACATGAAAAGCAGGCAGCAATCCGTCGATATAAAAAGCATTGATAAAGAAGTAGTTGTTTACCATTTCGGCGAAACAGGAAAAAAAGTATTGTTGGTTCACGGCTGGTCAGGGCGCGGAACGCAATTGGTGAAATTTGCAGATGAATTTGTAAAAGCGGGCTATTCCACGATCAGTTTTGATGCACCGGCACATGGAAAATCACCTGGAAAAACGACATTGATGCCCGAATTCATTGCAACAATCCTGCAATTGGAAAAGGAGTTCGGCCCGTTTGAAGCGGCGGTCGGGCATTCGCTTGGCGGGATGTCGCTATTGAATTCGGTTAAAAGGGGTTTGAAATTGGAACGATTGGTCACAATCGGGAGCGGCGACATTATCCAGGATATTATCGACGAATTTATTGAAAAACTGGAACTAAAGCCCGAAGTCGGCCAATTAATGCGCAACCATTTTGAAAATAAATCACATGAAGCCATGGACAATTATTCAGCATTTCGCGCAGCGATGGAAATTGATATTCCGGTTTTGGTCATCCATGACAATGACGATCCTGAAGTTTTGGTCAAATGTGCGCATCATATCCATGAAAACCTTAAAAATGGCGAACTGATGCTGACGAATGGATTGGGGCACCGGAAAATTTTAGGCAATCATGCGGTGATTGAAAAAACACTTGCCTTCGTCGAAAATTAAATCCCTAAACGATTTTTTTTGTAAATTGTATAAAAAACACCATGAAATATCCAGTAGAAAAAACGGAGGAGCAATGGAAAGCCGAGCTCGGACCTGAACGTTACAGGATTCTGCGCCAAAAGGGCACCGAAATGTCGCATACCGGAAAGTACAACCTCCATTTTGAAAAAGGCACTTATGTTTGCGGCGCTTGTGGCGAACCGTTGTTTGAAAGTGATTCCAAATTCAATTCAAGCTGTGGCTGGCCTTCTTTTGACAATGCGATTCCCGGAAAAGTGGAATATGTAAAGGATGTGTCATTTGGAATGATGCGTACGGAGATTTTATGTGCCAATTGTGGCAGTCATCTCGGACATGTCTTTGATGACGGGCCGACTGAAACGGGGCAACGGTATTGCGTAAATTCAGCATCAGTAGATTTTAAAGAATAGCATTATGGCAGATTTATTTAAACAAAATGTAGATTGGGCTGAAGCATTCAAGCCGTTAATCAAGAAATACAAAGGAAAACAGCATCCTTTGGATTATAAGAATATATACCAATTGCTGGTCATGGTGGTATTGTCGGCGCGGGATTCTGACGCACATATTAATAAGATAACGCCCGAGTTCTTTAAGGAATATCCGGATATGAAGGCGTTATCGAAAGCCAATTCTGCTGAATTGGAAAAATACCTGGGCAAAGTCGTGAATTGGGGCAATAAAATCGCCTGGCTCCAGGAAATTTCCGGCGAAGTGAAAGAAGACAAAAACATCCCAAAAACCATGGCTGATTTGACCGCATTGAAAGGCATCGGACGAAAATCCGCCAATGTCATCATGCGTGAAGCCGGTGCAAAAGTGGAAGGTATTGTGGTTGATTTACATGTCTTGCGTGTGGTAGATCGTTTGGGAATTTCGCATGCCAAAACCGGCGACAAAATGGAAAAAGACCTGATGGCCGTTGTACCGCAGAACATGTGGGGCGAAGTTGGGATGGCGATTTCCTTTTTGGGCAGGGAAACCTGCAGGCCAACCAACCCGAAGCATTCTGAATGTGTGATGAGTAAAGTCTGTGAATATTGCCACAAGCACAATCCTGGAAATTGCGGTTAATATAGCCAATTTTTTGGCGTGCCGGCGTTATCGGGCTTTTCCATTCTATGGTGTAAGTGCAACGCGTTCTTGCTGTTCGCTTGAGGTCCTCGCTGGGCTGCGGGCTTTCCGCTGCCATCGCTCACGCACTCCCGATTAGGCATTGAGTT
>DATHKH010000098.1:0-8138 GCA_035286325.1 Flavobacterium sp. | reverse complement strand
CAATGCCATTCTACAATACATCGCACCTAAAGGAAAAACGGAAAATGGCGCTATCCAATTTGAAATCAAAGGTGCACTGACCAATCGCGATACGACTTTCATCAGGGCAGGGTTGAGCGCCAATGCTTCGATTATCCTTGAAAAAGCCGTCAATGTCATGGCGATAAAAGAATCGTTGGTCCAGTTTGACGACAAGACCAAAAAATCGTTTGTCGAAGTCGAAACCACGCCGCAGAAATTTGAAAGAAGAGACGTGGTATTGGGTGTCAGCGACGGCATTGATGTCGAAGTGAAAAGCGGTATTAAAGCCAGCGACAAAATCAAAGTCTGGAACCAAGGCCTGAAAAAAGACGAGCCGGCTAAATAATTCTTAGCCTTCCCAAAAAAAACATACAGATTTATTTAAATATAGTTAAATTTGCGCAAGGTCAGCTCGCGCTTTCATTCCAATTTATATGAAAAAAAATATTTGCGTCCCTTTATTGCTTATGTTGTTTTTTAGCTTGGCTTCACAGGCGCAGGCTAAACAATGGACTTTGCAGGAATGCGTTGAGTATGCATTGAAAAACAACATTTCCATCAAACAAACCGAGCTTGACGGCCAATTGGCCAAGATTGACAAAAAAGATGCGTTTGGAAATTTCCTTCCTTCAGCCAATGCCAGTTCGTCACATTCATGGAATATCGGTCTGAACCAAAACATCACGACCGGGCTTTTGGAAAACCAAACGACACAATTTACTTCGGCCGACCTGAATGTTGGCGTTGATATTTATAACGGCCTCCAAAACCAGAACAAACTCAGAAGAGCAAAACTCGCCATTGTTGCCGCACAATACCAGTTGTCAAAAATGAAAGACGATGTGTCGCTCAATGTTGCCAATGCCTTTCTCCAAATCCTTTTCAACAAGGAAAACCTGAAAGTGCAAAAAGAACAATTGGCGAATAATGACAAACAACAACAACGTACGAATGAGTTGGTCAATGCAGGTTCAGTGCCGAGGGGTGATTTGTTGGATATGAAAGCGACCGTAGCCGCAAGCAATACCGCTGTCATCAACGCTGAAAATGCACTATTGATTTCAAAACTAAGCCTTGCACAATTGCTCCAGCTGGATGATTTCAAGGATTTTGACATTGTTGACAGGGATTATGATGCCACTGTAAGCGCGACAATGAGTGAAACGCCGGATGCCATTTTCGCAAAAGCAAAGGAAGTCCGCGTCGAATTGAAAATCGCAAAGGCCAATTTGGATTTAGCAGAAAGAGATGTCAAAATTGCACGCGGAACATTACAGCCAAGGCTCAGCGGATTCTATAGCTTCAGCACCAGGGCCAGTTATTCCGACAGGGTTATTGGCGTTGACGGCGATGGAAATCCAATCCTCACCGGACCGCTTCCATTGTTTGACCAGTTTAGCGACAACAAAGGACATAATTTCGGATTCCAACTGAGCATTCCGATATTAAACGGTTTTTCCGCACGCAATGCGGTTGCACGTTCAAAAGTCGGATTGGAACGTTACAAAATTGCCTATTCACAAGCTGAATTGGATTTGGAAAGAAACGTTTATACGGCATTCACCGATGCGCAAGGCGCTTTAAAAGCCTATGAATCGGCAGCCATTGCAAGCGAGGCACGGGGCGAGGCTTTCAATTATGCCAAAGAAAAATACGCAGTCGGGATCATGAATGCATTTGATTTCAACCAGGCACAAACCTTATATGTCAATGCACAATCAGAAGTGCTCAGGACAAAATATGATTATATCTTTAAGGTAAAATTACTGGAATTCTATTTCGGGATTCCAATCACAATAAATTAAAAGTTATGTCAAAAAAAACGATGTATTTCTTGATTGGTGGCGCAGTGGCGCTGATTATCTTATTGGTGGTACTTTCAAAAACCGGTGTACTCGGAAATAAAGAAAGCGGCACCAATGTGGAAATCGCGAAAGTCGATGAAATCACCATAGTGGAAACCGTTTCGGCGACAGGAAAAATACAGCCGGAAGTGGAAGTCAAGATTTCATCCGAAGTTTCTGGTGAAATCATCGCATTGCCTGTAAAAGAAGGGCAAGTGGTCAAAAAAGGCGATTTGTTGGTCAAAATAAACCCCGATTTATATACGTCAGGTTTCAATAGGACGGTTTCAAACCTTTCAGGAACAAAAGCCGGATTGAGCCAGGCTGACGCACAGTTTAAGGAAGCCAAAGCCAGTTATGACCGCAACAAAGGTTTATTTGAAAAAGGCATCATCTCCAAATCAGATTGGGACAAAGCCATTTCTGCATTCGAGGTCGCGCAAGCCAACAAACAATCCGCTTATTACAACGTACAGAGCGCATCCGCTACCGTAAGCGAAGCCAAAGACAACCTTGGAAGAACAACTATTTATTCGCCTGCCGACGGCACAATATCAATGCTTGGCGTTGAATTGGGCGAAAGAGTTTTGGGTACGCAACAAATGACCGGAACAGAAATCCTGCGTGTCGCGAACCTAAACAATATGGAAGTCGAGGTTGACGTCAATGAAAATGACATCGTCAAAATCAATGTCGGCGATTCTGCGAAAGTTGAAGTCGACGCATACCTCAAAAAAGAATTCAAAGGCATCGTGACCAGCATTTCCAATTCGGCAAGTGCCGCGTTGACTGCTGACCAGGTGACCAATTTCAAAGTCAAAATCAGGATTCTGAAAGAATCTTACCAGGATTTGCTCGCAGGGAAGCCGGATAGTTATTCGCCCTTCAGGCCTGGAATGACCGCTACGGTCGACATCATTACGACGCGCAAAGAAAATGTGCTCGGTGTACCAATCAGTTCCGTGGTTGTCAAAACCGATACGACCGGTGGTAAAAAACCCGATATGCCAAAAGATTCCGATGAAGCCAAAGTCAAAGCCAAAAGCGACAAGAAATACGAATGCGTCTTTGTCAAAAACGGCGATAAGGCACAGCTTCGCGTCATTAAAACAGGAATCCAGGACGATACCAATATCGAAGTCATCAGCGGGCTTAAAAAAGGCGACGTCGTGATTACCGGGCCATACACTACAGTCACCAAAGAACTGAATCCGGGCGATAAAGTCACCACGGGCGCAGGCGACAACAAAAAAGACAAAAAAGAAGGCAAGACTTCTGTAACCATCGATTAACATCGCAAACGGATGCCTTATATTCTCAGCATAGAAACGGCAACAAAAAACTGTTCCGTTGGGATTTCAAAAAGCGGGCAGACGATCATTTGCAAAGAAATCGCAACTGAAGGTTATTCACACGCGGAAAAACTCCATGTTTTGATCGAAGAAATCCTGCGGGAATCAAAACTTACATTCGTGGATTTAAAAGCGATTGCAGTCAGTCGTGGCCCAGGTTCTTATACGGGTTTGCGCATTGGCGTTTCAGCCGCAAAAGGGCTTTGCTTTGCGTTGGACATTCCGTTGATTGCGATCGATACTTTGGCGGTTTTGGCTGCGCAGGTAAACATATCCGAAGGCACAATTATTCCTATGCTCGACGCCAGAAGAATGGAAGTCTACAGCGCGGTTTTCAACCCAAACCACGACATGATCCGCGAAGCCGAAGCTGAAATCATCACCGAAGATTCATATCCAAACTCAAACGAAACCATTTACATCGTCGGCGATTGCCAGGAAAAAATCAAAACTGTTTTAAACCGCGGGAATTTTATTTTTATCGAAAATGTCGTTTATCCTTCCGCAAAGGATATGTCGGCGTTGGCGTTTGCGAAATTCCAGCAAAAAGATTTTGAGGATGTGGCTTATTTCGAGCCGTTTTACCTAAAGGATTTCTTGGTCGCGAAACCGAAAAATTAATTGGCCGCATCCCTAAAGGGCCGGGCTTTCCGTTCCAATCTTTTTGGTTTGAGCGTAGTCGAAGGGCTTTTTCTAAAACCAAAAGGATTTTCACTTCAAATGAAATTCACTGAACTCCGATAAGAAATAAACGTTTAGTGAAGTAATCCCTTGCGGAGTTTATTACGATTTTCAACCTTACGATTTCTTCGAAAACTCCTTCACATACGGTTGTATCGAAATGCCGGCCGCATCAAAAGCCGTCTTGCAACTTTCCAAAATATCCGAACTGACGGCGCCAAAATCGATATTTTTCGACCATGGACGGATTGCAAGCAGGATTGCGGAATCGGTCAGTTGCCTGACTTCTACAGCCGGCGCTGGATTTTTCAGCACTTTGGGATTGCTGTTCAGAATTTCGAGAATCAGGTCTTTCGCCTTTTTGATATCGGTGTCATACGAAATGGACAAAGTCAAATCGGCGCGCCTGATTTTCTCGACCGAATAATTGATGATCGTCCCATTGGATAAAATTCCGTTTGGGATAAAAATCGTCTGGTTGTTTCCCGTGACGAGTTTGGTGACAAATATCTGGATTTCACTGACCGTTCCCGTAACGCCTTGTGCTTCAATCGTATCGCCCACGCGAAACGGCTTGAACATGATAATCAGCATACCGCCGGCAAAATTTGAAAGCGAACCTTGCAATGACAACCCGACCGCCAACCCTGCGGCGCCTAAAATCGCTACGAACGAGGAAGTTTCAATGCCAAGCCTCGAAATGAATGTCACAAACAGCAACACGCGCAACGCCCAAAGCAAAATATCCGCCAGGAATTTGGATAATGTCGGGTCGAGCTCTCGTTTGAGCATGATGCTTTTCACGAGCCTGTTGATAATCCGGATCGCATAAAGTCCAACCAAAAGCACCACAAACGCGGAAATGAGCTTTGGCGAATAATCGAGTAAGACTTTTAAGAAATTTGCCGAATATTGGCCTAAAGCATCTATGTATAGTTTCATTTTTTAGTAATAAAAAACCTCCCGTAAGGAAGGTTGTAATCCAATGCAAAAATAATATTTTTTAAAATTTAATCCGCGTCTTCTTCGATTCTGTTAACGTTTTCTTGTGCTTTTTCTTCAAGGTCATCGGCTTCTTCGGTGACGGTTTCTTTTACATCGTCGGCTTTTTCAGAAGCATCCGATGTAAATGAATGTACTTTTTCTTTTGCGGTTTCTACTGTATCTTCAGTAAAATGCTCGGCTTTTTCCGCAATTGGTGCCGCTTTTTCTTTTATGGTGTCAATGATATCTCCCAAAGCATCACCGGCCTTGCCTGAATACTCGCTGACAGTTTCTTTGGCTTTTTCAGCATATGTTTCGGCTTTCCCGGCGTATTCACTTGCGGTGGCTTTTATATTTTCAACAGCATTTCCGGCTTCGTCGCCAACGGCAGCAGCGCCTTCTTTCGCACCACCAAACAGATTCTTAAAAAAACTTCCTAGTCCCATGATTTTTAAATGTTGGTTAAGAAGTAAATTTAGTCAAAAATACCTACAAAATCCTGATTACAAATTTTTTAGCATTTCCTTATAACTTTTCGATGGCAATCCGCATGTTTTGTTTTGGCAGACATAAAAAAGCGTTTCATTGCCCGAAAAACGGTCTTTTAGGAATGGCAAATTCGTTGGTTTTTCTGAACCGGCAATAATGACATTCGGCAAATACAATTTTGAGAATTCCCTGGAATGTTGCAACGCATCGCTTCCGCAAATGGCCAGTTCGCGATTTTGCTCCGACAGATTTAGGAATACATCGAGCCAGTTCGAGAACGCCGACGGATAATCGATCATCGGGATGACGTGCTGCAACATCCGCAATGCAATTTTTTCATAATGCACATGGCTGTAGTAAATCGAAAGCTTGTATAAATTCCCCGCCATGACCGAATTGGAAGCCGGAATCACATTGTCTTCCATTTCAAAATGGGTCGTAATCAATGGCGCATCCAAATTGGACGTAAAAGCAAAAAAACCGCTTTTGTCATCATAAAAATGGTCGAGGCAATAATCGGCCAGTTGTTTGGAATGTTGCAGCCAGTTTTCATCGAATGTCACTTCGTAAAGCGCGATAAAGCTGTCGATGACAAAACAATAATCCTCGAGATAACCATTGATGGTCGTTTTGCCATTTTTGTAATTGTGGAGCAGGTTTCCTTCAGGTTTCCAAAGATTATTGATGATGAAATGCGCATTTTTAACGGCGGTTTCGAGATCATTTTCGTTGTCCAAAGCCTTAAATGCATCGACATAACCTTTTAGCATCATCGCGTTCCATGAAGTCAGGCATTTGTCGTCGAGCCTTGGGCGTTGGCGGTTTTCCCTTTCGTGGAATAGGATTTGTTCCCAAGAATGTTTTTTCAGTTTTATTTCCGACAATGGAATTTTATATTTTTCTGCGATGTTTTCCAAAGGTTGGTTTTGGATCAAAACAAAATGGCCGTTTTCCCAATGTCCAAAATCGTTGATGTTGAAGATTTCGGCAAACAAACCAAAATCATTTCCGAGCAATTCTTGCAGGTTTTCTTTCGTCCAGACGTAAAAAGCACCTTCTTCGAGTTTGTTGTTTTCATTTAAGCTGTCGGCGTCAAGTGCGGAGAAGAAACCGCCATCGCCGTTTGAAAATTCGCGATTGACGAATGAAAGCGTCTTTTCGATCACTTCTTTAAACAGTGGATTTTTGGTCAGTTTATACGCATCGGCGTAAAGCGAAACGAGTTGGCCATTGTCATAAAGCATTTTCTCAAAGTGCGGTACATGCCATTTCATGTCGACGGAATAGCGGGAAAATCCGCCGTCAATGGTATCGAATAATCCGCCCCAGGCCATTTTTGTCAGCGTGAGATTGACATGTTCCAGAAGCGCCTCATTTTTTGTTTGGTATCCGTATCGGAGCAGGAATTTCCAGTTGTTTGGCATCATGAATTTTGGTGCGCGCGCATAACCGCCAAATTCCGGGTCGAAGCTTTTCATCCATTTTTCGACAAACGGCGCGAGTATTTTTTGGGACAATTCACGCGTGTTGTCATTTTGCACGATGCCGATGGATTCGATGCCGTTGTGCAGTTTTTCGGCATAGTCAATCATTTTTTCGGGATTTTTCGTATAGAGATCGGCGAGTTGTCCCAAGGAATTGATCCATTCTTTTTTTGGAAAATAAGTGCCACCCCAAACCGGCCTTCCGTCGGGCAGGCAAATCACGTTCATGGGCCAGCCGCCTTGTCCGGTCATGATTTGGACGGCTTTCATATAGACAGCATCAATGTCGGGACGTTCTTCGCGGTCGACTTTGATGGAAACGAAATGCTGGTTCATGACTTCGGCGACTTCGTCATTCTCGAAAGATTCGTGTTCCATGACATGGCACCAATGGCACGCCGAATAGCCGGTACTGACGATCAGGAGTTTGTTTTGTGATCGGGCGGTGGCCAATGATCGGTCATTCCAGGCTTTCCAATGCACGGGATTTTCGGCATGTTGGAGCAGATAAGGGCTGGTTTCTTTTGAGAGTTCGTTCATTGCAAATGCTTGAAAATTGTTGGAAAGCCTAGCCCCGATAGAGCCGGTATCCTTTTTTAAGGATTGGCCGAAGTGCCAGCGAAGGCATATCCTTAAAAAAGATAAAGGCGAAAGCGGGAAATTGCTTCAAAAAAAAGCGCTCCGAAAAGGAACGCTTAAAATTATGGATTTTTTGTGGATTTGCTTAGGCATTTAACGCTTCGACTTTGATGTCTTCGTCGTGGAGCATGTCTTTGAGCATGTTTTCGATGCCGCTTTTCAGCGTAAATGTCGACGATGGGCAACCATTGCAAGCGCCTTGCAAAATCACTTTCACGCGTTTTTCGGCCGGATCATAGGAATCGAAAAGGATGTTTCCGCCATCGGCAGCGACCGCAGGTTTCACGTATTCCTCGAGGATATTGATGATTTGCTGGGAAGTCGTGTCGAGGCTGTCGAAATTTGCAATTTGTTGTTTTTCCTGTTTCGCGGTATTTTCGACATGGGTTTCGTCGAGTACGGTTCCGCCATTTTCAATGAACAGTTTGATGAAAGAGCGGAGTTCGAGCGTGATGTCGTTCCATTCGTACATGTCATATTTGGTCACGGAAATGTAATTCTCGTCGATGAACACTTCTTTGACAAACGGGAAATTGAATAATTCCTTTGCCAATGGGGAAGAAGCGGTTTGGTCGATATTTTTGAACTCTGCCGCCGATTTTGTCAACATGGTGTTGACGACAAATTTCAGCGCTGATGGATTG
>DATHKH010000097.1:0-2832 GCA_035286325.1 Flavobacterium sp. | reverse complement strand
CCGATAGGCATGAAAGTCGCCGCAACTGGTTCGGACAAATTCCGGCCTTCCATGACCAACGGCATCCATTTGCGCAACTGTTTGTAATCATTGCTGAATTCCATCCTTTCAAAAAGGTGCTCTTTTTTAAGCGCAGCATGCCTTTTTTGCAGGTATCTTGCATTTTCAGCACCCCAGACAAAACTCATATGCGGAATGCTGCGAATGAAATTTTCAGGCGATTCGACTAGTTTTTTCTTGACGAGATAAGACCAGAATTGCCTTGAAATTTCAAATGATTCGGCAATCTTGACCGCTTTTGACGTATCGATTGTGCCATTGTCCAATTCAGGCGTATAATTGAGTTCACAAAAAGCAGAATGCCCGGTTCCGGCATTATTCCATGCATCGGAGCTTTCGGCAGCGGCATGGTCGAGCCTTTCGTAAATGTCTATTTTGATATTGGGATTGAGTTCTTTCAACATGACACCAAGTGTGGCGCTCATGATTCCGGCGCCAATGAGAACCACATCAGTTTCGGAGCGAAGTGTAACAGCCATAGCAGTAATTTATACTGCAAAGATACTTCGGAAATGTGTTAGGGTTTTATTAAAATTTGGTGGAAACCAGGCATATGAAATGCTAAATCATTTTACGCAATAAATAATCCTGGAGCATAATTGTCGCGGAAATTTCGTCGATCAATGCCTTGTTCTGCCGTTGCTTCTTTTTGAGTCCGCTGTCAATCATCGACTGGAAAGCCATTTTGGAAGTAAACCTTTCGTCTACGCGAACGACGTTCATATCTGGAAAAGCTTTGGTGAATTTTGCCACAAATTCTTCAATGATTGCAGCACTTTCCGAAGGTTCATTGTTCATTTGTTTGGGTTCGCCGATAAGGACTTTGTTCACATTTTCCTTGGCAAAATAATCCTTTAGGAAAGCAATCGCCGTTTCCGACGGAATCGTTGTCAATCCCGATGCGATGATCTGCAACTCGTCGGTAACGGCTAATCCGGTGCGTTTTTGTCCGTAATCTATGGCTAGGATTCTTGGCATATTTTTTCAGTTGCAAAGTGCAAAGTTAGGTTAAAATACCAGTTCTATCTTTTTCTCCATAAAATCGCCGTAGCGCCTGGCTTGAACTGTAATTTCTTTATGGATGGCTTTGTCCGTTTTTTGTATGAATTTCGTTTCGATGAAAATGGTGTCTTTTTTAATGGTGCGTTTCCATGTTCCTATGACTTGGCCGTTCACGACAATAATCGGTTTGAAAATCCCATTATTGGTAAACGCATGGTTGGAAAAGTCTTTATGAATTGAAGCACTGCGGTCTTTATAGGCAATCAGGAATTCGTCAAATGAAGGAAGCAAAAGCACCGTTTTCTGATTCGAAATTTTGCCTTTGTGAGAATCGGAAATCCAATAAATCTGCGACTCGGATTCCTCTTTTATAAAATGCTTTTCATTCAATGCAATCGCTTCTTTTGCATCGGCTACCGACAATCCTGACCACCAAATAAAATCCTTTAAAGTCGCCGGGCCATGGCTGGAGAAATAGCGTTTTGCCAGTTCTGCCAAAGCGGCATCTTTTGTATAATGCCTGGTCTTTTTCACACGTTCGTCAAGCAAGGCGTATGTATGGTTTTTTCCACGGCGTTTTCCACTGCAAACGATTCCCGACAATTCGGCATGAAGCATCAAATGTAAGTTTCGGTAGCTGTGCGTATTGATTCCGGAATGTTGCAAAACTTCCATCAATTCTTCTCGTGTCAGGTGTTTGTTACCTTCGAGCGCTTCGCGGATTTTGTCATTGCTCTTGTTGAATGTTTTTTCGTCGAGTTCCAAAAGGCGGTTGGAACTTCCCATTTGCCGCATGACATTTTTTCCCGTCAGTTCAAGCATCCAGTGAATGTCTTCGGCAGCGACAAAATGCCACGTTGGGCGCATGAGATGCGTGCGGAAAATATCGCCTTTGTCAATTGCTTGTTCAACCAATTCGTCGGTTGCTTTTGACGTTCGCACACCGATAGCCCATTTTGCCATCGGATAATCCTGCGCCTGCATCGCCCCGAAATAAGAGACGACTTCCTTAGCGGTTTTGAATTCCGGAGCAGCCAAATGTTGGGTATAAAGCCTTGTATTTGCAATATCAGCAATCATTATTTGGATGCTGCCTCAAATTTTGCCACCGTGGTTTCGCCTTTGCGCAGCTGCAATACTTTCTGATTGCTGACAAAATTATCGGCTGTTTCCAACGCTATCTTGAATTGGTCTTCAACCTGCATATCGGCACATGCCTTCATCGTAGCCATGACGCGCATGAATCGGATGCGGCTCGCGCTGTATTCATAATGGCCGGACATACCGTTGCAGCCTGCGAATGCCGAAAAATTATTATTGGCTTTGAACTCGATGAAATAAGGTTTTTCCCCATCATTTTTAACCGGCTTTCCGTTGAGTTCGGCCAGTTTCCAATGGATGTTCGTAATGTCGACAAGGGCAACTTTTTGTGGCGTGGCATCAATTTTTGCCGCTTCGGCTTCCGGGATTTTTTTGAGGATGAAATTTGGGGCGAGTTTTCCTGTGATCTTTTTGCCTGACATGTCGAGTTGTGTCAGCGTATTGTTGCCAACAAGGTATTGGACAGGTTCGTGCCCTTTATTGTCCAGAACAATGGCGTTTTCGGCTTCATTCCATGAAAATGTGCCTTTCTGCTCCAATGTTTTCACTTTTTTGCCCAGGTATTTGCTGGTCATCAAATAGGTGAAATCTTCCGACAATTCAAGCGAAGTTTCAATACCGGTACAATCGGCGCAAGGCAGTTTCCCTTTATAAACACCGAGATAATCG
>DATHKH010000096.1:0-3667 GCA_035286325.1 Flavobacterium sp. | reverse complement strand
CGGTCCACGATGCCGATTGGCGTACTGTATGTCAATGACTGATATGTCTTATGCAAAATGGCGCCTTCAGAATCTCCGGGGTGTTCTGCATAGACATTCCTGTAATCATATTGTGTTCCGGCAAGGTTTGTTGGGCTTGGATCGGAACCGTCTAAAGTGTAGTAAATGGTTGCGCCGGGCGTTGTCGTTGACAAAGTCAAAGCGAATCCGGCTGTTTTGAACCCGCCAGTTTGTGAAAACGTAGGAGGATTTAATATTTCTGAATAGCCCGTTGCCGAATTGGCCGCAGCCGGCGTCACAGCCGTTATGAATGCAAAACCTCCGGTACCGTTTGGCACTCTTCCGAAAGAAATGTTTGAAGGAATAGCTGTTGCAGGAACGGCGTCAACGACAGTACCGCCAGCATTGGTCAGTGTGACGGTTTCACCCGCAGAACTGATTTTCCAGTTCGTATGCAAAGGCTGCCCAACGACAATCCTGTTTTTATCGGAGCACCAAATCAATAAATAGGTGTGTGAAGCCATCGTTACATTCGGGAAAGCCCATTTGTAAGGCAATGTCGCGTCATCCGTCAATCCATAACCGTTAAGGCTTACCGAAGATGCACCGTTATTGTACAATTCAACCCAATCCTGATAAGTGCCATCTTCATCGGTATTGACCGTCGTATTTGACGTCAATATTTCATTGATGACTACCTGACTGTTCCCGTTGGAAAAAGCAAGTAAAAACAAAGCAATGATTAAGTAAGTAATTCTGTTCATAATGTTTAGGGTTTTTATTCAGCCGACGAATGTAAATAAAACATTAGTTAAATGTAGCTTTTAATCGATACACAGCAAATATCATCCCTTGAAATGCAAAATTTAAGAGATTGAAACTGATGATATTAAATAATGCTCTCGGGAATGCTTTTGGTTGGAATAACTAAACCCGCACAAAATATTATTACATTTGATAAAAATCAAATAATGCGACTCAAAAATTTTAGCAACATGATAATGCCGATAGCAATCATGTTGCTATTGTCAACCGAGGCAATCTTTTCTCAAGGTATGATTCTCGACACCTCGTTTGGTACCGGCGGCAAGGTCTTGACCGATTTGAACCTAAATGCGCGTGGCATGCTTGATGCATTGGTGCTTCCAGACGGGAAGATTGTGGGCGGCGCATTTACGCCACAAACCGGCCCGCTTTATCCGTATACCGGCGGATGGGTTACCCTTGTTAAATACAATGCCAACGGGACGATTGACACCACATTTGGCAACAATGGTATAACCTTCGCGCAGGCGGGAACTTTCAGTTCAAACACGACACTATCGATGCTGTTGCAGAGCGACAATAAAATTGTAGTATGCGGCAGGAATGACAATGAAAAATTGTTTTTGGCACGATTCAGCCCGAATGGTTCGATTGACAATACTTTTGGAACAAATGGAATTTCTTTTACCACAATACCACTCACTTCGCAATGTTCTTCGATATTACAGGCTGATGGCAAAATTTTGGTCACAACCCAGCCGATTGAAAATTCCAATGCCGAATCTGATTTTACAGTTTCAAGGTTCAACACCAATGGCGTGATAACGGATAATTTCGGTCAGCAAAACCAATATTCGGCAAACTGGATCAACAACCTCAAGGAAGACGACGGCAAAATCCTGCTTATAGGAAACAAATATTCGCCTTATGGCGTATTGGCGATGGCAAGATATGTCGACGGCACACTTTCAACAAATAGTCCAGGCAACAAAAGCAAGTTTACGGTTTACCCAAATCCATTTGCCGAAACGGTGCAGGTTGATTTTAATTTAACGGAAACACAAACAATCACTCTTGAACTGTTTGACATCCATGGAAGAAAACTGGTTACCTTATTGCCTTCCGCCACTTTTGCGACAGGAAACAATTCAAGGCAAATTCCATTGCCGCAGGATTTATCCAGTGGAACTTATTTCCTGAAAATCAGTTCGGCCACCTTTAGTGATACCATAAAAATCATGAAACAGTAAAAGGCTGTCAGTGTATGGCATTGTAAAGCTCATTCCACAAATGCCCTTGTTTTTCCCAACTGTAGTTGCTGAGCACAAAATCTGACAGCAAAGCGCCTCGTTGTCTGCGTTCTTCATCCGACCAGGCAATAGCTTGGTTCATAGCCTCAGTGAGCGCCGTTGTATTGGGATGAATCATAATGCCGCCATTGTTGTTCCACTCAGGGCTGATTCCTGTTTCGAATGAGGTAATCACCGGCGTGTTGCACGCTGCAGCTTCGAGGTTTACCATGCCGATCGCTTCCGAATAAGAAGGCGCAATGAACACTTTCGCATTGGCAAACAGCTTGTATTTTTCATTTCCGAAAACACCACCAACAAATTCCACGCGGTTTTCAATGCCAAGGCTTTTGGCCATTCTTTTGAGTTCTTCGGCATACGGGTTTGTCGTGCCGACGATTTTCAGTTTTATTTTTTTGTCGTTAATTTTCGCCATCGACTGGAGCAAAATGTCCAGGCCTTTTTTGGGATGAATCCGGCTGAGAAACAACAAATATTCATCTTCAGGATTATAAGCCAGGTTATGCGGCAGTTTTTCGTAATGCAGAAAATTCGGGATTTCGAAAATGGTCTTGTGGCCACTGAGCTTGTAAAGGTTTTCCTTTTCGAAAGGCGTGATGGCGTGCAGGATTTTGGATTTTGCCAATAGCTTATCCAATACCAGCGCGCGGTAAATTTTCTTCTTGAGTTTCTTGTCCTTCAGATGCCAGGGCTCGAGCATACCGTGCGGTGTAACCACATATGGAATGTTGTTTTTTCGCCCGATTTTCGCCGAAGCATAATGCGCATGCATAAAAACGCCGTGAAGGTGTAAAATATCCACATCGTTCATTTGCGAGAGAAGATAATTCGTGAGTGCCGGGGAATAGTTCCAGGATTTTAATTTTTCTGGCGCAAAACCAATGTAGGCATCGTGGTCTTCTTTGGCATTGGTCAGGACAACAGACGAAAAATCCTCTTCACGGTTGAGGTAATTGTCAAGATTCTCTATTACGGGCCGCAATCCGCCGCTTTCGAATGCCACCGTTTCGGCAATATGATAAATGCGCTTCACGTCAATTTTTTTACAAATATAATAGTATTACGCATGCGTATCGGCTTCAAGTCCGGTATTTTCCACGGATAAACTTTCCTCGGTTTCGGAAAATTTCATGAATGACAGCAACAACAGGCTGAAATAGAAAAGCCCGAAATGCCTGTAGAAATAATCCTCGGTAAAGCAAATGACAAAGATATTGGACATCGCAAGATAAAGCACAAAAGAATGGATACGGCGCAGTATTCCCACCACAAAAAAAACATAATACAGCAGTGCCAAGAGTCCCAAAATCCCCGCTCCCAAAAAGATGTAGGAGAAATAATTGTGCGTCAGGTAACCCGATTTATAAAAATTGGAATTGTAGTTCGAGCTGAAACATTCGTTGAGTTTGGTCTGCAGGTTCTCAAAACCCACGCCCCACAAATAATTGTCCTCGGCGATTGATTTGGAGCACTTGAAGATCGCAATCCTGATATTGGACGAATTGAAATACATGCCTTCAGGCGGGCGGTTGTAATTGTCGTAGAATTCGGTGAAGCGGTTTTGAATGCCAGGCGTAAATGCGATGAAACCT
>DATHKH010000095.1:0-9850 GCA_035286325.1 Flavobacterium sp. | reverse complement strand
CACCTGGAGTTTGGCATAAATATTCTCGATGTGTTTGCGGATTGTGCCGACAGACAGAATCAGGTTTTCCGCAATATTATTGTATTTCAATCCTTTGCTGAGCTGTTCCAAAACCTCAATTTCCCGCGCGGTCAGCTTGACTTCGTCGGCATCGGAAATATTCTCAAAAGTGATTGGATTTCGGAACAATTTCAACGTTTTTAAAGCAATCGAAGGTGTCATTGTCGCCCCGCCGTTCATCGTTTCAATAATGCCCTGGTGCAAGTCATTGGGATTGACTTCCTTCAGCAAATACCCGTCGGCGCCGGCTTTTATGGATTTGAAAATATTCTCATCATTGTCAAAAATCGTCAACATGATGATCTTGATGTGCGGATATTTCTGCTTGACGATTTCGGTCGCTTCAATCCCATTCATTTTTGGCATCTCGATGTCCATCAAAATCAGGTCGATGTTGTGGTTGTTTTCGAGTTTTTCGAGTAAATCCTGTCCGTGGTTTGCCGTGTATTTACAGCTTAAATCTGCAAAAAAGGAAAGCTTTTCCGCAATGGCTTTTTGCAGGAAAACATTGTCGTCGACTATGGCCATTTTTATCATCTTGCAGTCATTTAAATAGTGAGTTTGTCAAATACGATATGGATTTCCGTCCCGATTCCGGGCGTGGATTTGATGCCGAATTGCGCGCCAATAGCCGAAATCCGGTTTTGCATATTGAGGATTCCGTTGCCGAGCTCGACTTGTTCTTCGTCAAATCCGTTGCCGTTGTCTTTAATGTCGATGGTGATCGCATTTCCACTCTTTTTGATATCAATGGAAACGGCTGTCGGATTCGCATATTTCAAGGCATTGTTCAACGCTTCCTGAATGGTTCGGTAAATGTTCATTCCTTCGATCGAAGTCAGTTTCACGGCATTCAATTCGTCATCAATCTTAAAATCAAACCGGATATTTTCCTTGACTTCTTTTGCTTTTTCGACAAAATTCAGGATTCTTGCCCTTAAATCCTCAAAGTTGATTTCGCTGTGGTTCATTGCCCAGATCGTATCGCGCAATTCGACAATCGTTTCGCGTGTAAAAGTGCTGATGCTGTTGAGTTTTGTATCGAGCTTGGTATTTTTCAGGTCGAAGGCATATTTGATATTGTCGACCGACGAAATGATGAATGTCAGCTGCGCACCAATATTGTCATGCAAATCGCGTGAAATCTGCAGTCTTTGGTTTTGAAGCTTATTCTGCGTTTCAATCTGCGAAATGGCTGTTTTGAGTTCGTGTTCCTGCTCGAGCTGCGTATGTTTCAGCTTCTGCTGGCGGTAAATCAAAAAGCCGATAAACGCAATAAAAACCGACAGCAATGACACAGCCATAAGCAATATGTTGCGTTGTTTGACCTCGGATTCTTTTTGCAAAAGCAGCTTTTCCTTTTTGTTGGTTTCAAATTGAATTTCGAGTTCGGCGATTTTCGAATTCGTTTCCGTATTGACAATACTGTCTTTGTACTGCGAATATTTCTTGAAGTTTTTATAGGCTTCGGTCGAATTGTGCAATGAGTCATAACAGTCCGAAAGGCTTTTATAATTGACCTGAATCCAATAGGTATACTTGTATTCCTGGGCGATTTCAAGTGACTTTTTATAATATTCGACGCCCTTTCGGTAATCTTTCTTCATGTAATACAAATCGCCAAGACAGGTATTGTTTTCGGCAATCCCAATCTGGTCATTTTTTAGGACCCGGATTTTTAAGGCTTGGTCATAGAGCTTTTTCGCTTCTGCATAATTGCCTTTCATGACATAAATGCCGCCGATATTATTCAGGCTGTGCGGGATTCCAAGGCTGTCTTTGATATTCTCTTTCAACGCCAATCCTTTTTTATAAAAATACAATGCGCTGTCTAAATCCTGCTGCATTTCCTTCAGTACGCCGTAATTGTTGTAAATACTCATCAGCGCCGTCATCAGGCTGTCGGTTTCGGCGATCGATTTGCCTTTTTGCATATAATACTGCGCCTTTTGCATATTCCTCCTTTTCATAGAATAGCCTAATTCTCCATACGCGCCGGCCTGTTTGTCCCTGGCGCCAATCGATTCGTAGATTTTTATCGCCTTGAGCACATAACCCACATTGAGGTTGTATTTTCCCTGGTAATAATAGACCAGGCCGAGATTGACATAGCTGTCGGCTTCGCCTTTTGCATATTTTATCTTTTTTGCGTCGCGCGCATTTTTGAGGAAAAGCGTATCGATTGTGGCCGATTGCTCGGTTTTGGTTTCGAATGAAGTATTATTGATTGCATCGATGCTGCTCCTGCTTTGTGCATAGGTCACAGCAGAAAAACAAAACAGCAATATGGCGGTTATCCGGTTCATGACGATTTGCTTCCGGTTAGATTGCGCGGCAACAGAATGCCTATTGTTGTGCCTTTCCCGACTTCCGATTCCATCGTGATTTTGCCGCCGATGTCCTGGATTCTTTTTTCCATATTGCCAATGCCGTTTCCTTTTTCGACCGTTTCGGGGTCAAATCCTGAGCCGTCGTCAACGACAATAATCCGGATATCATTGCCTTCAGGTTTGATGTCAATGGAAATTTCTGAAGCATCGGCATATTTCAAGGCATTGTTGACCGCCTCCTGAATGGTTCGGTAAATGTTCATTCCCGGAATCGAACCCAGTGTCACACTGTTGATTTCAGGGTCAATCGAAAATTTAAAACTCACATGCTCTTTGGCTTCCTTGGCTTTTTCAATGAAATTCAGGATGCGTGTTTTGAGGTCTTCAAAGACAATTTCCGAGTTGTTCATCGCCCAAATCGTGTCACGCAGTTCGACAATCGTATCCTTTGCAAAGCTGTTGATCGTATGCAGCTTGTCGTCGAGCTTTGTGTTTTTGATATCAAAGGCATACTTGATATTGTCGACTGACGAGATGATGAATGTCAGCTGCGCCCCGATATTGTCATGTAAATCACGTGAAATCGCAAGCCGCTGGTTCTGGAGTTTGTTTTGTGTTTCAATCTGCGAAATGGCCGTCTTGAGGTCGTGCTCCTGTTGCTGCTGGCGGTGTTTCAGTTTTTGCTGGCGATAAATCAGGAATCCGATCAATAAAATGAAAAATACCAATAACGACAGGACAATCAGCATGTTGTTCCTGCGCCTGACCTCTGCGTTTTTCTGCAGCAATTCGACTTTATTTTCGGCCAGCTGCTTTTCTTTTTTTTCTGTTTCGTGGAGGATTTTGAATTCTGCAAGTGAGGCTTCTTTCTTTTCGTCAATCATTTTCCGGTATTCTTCATGATAAGCGATTTCGGCGTCTAATGCCTTTTTAAAATTGCCTTGCCGGGCATAAATCTCGGTCAGGATCTGGTAGCATTTTGTCAGGTTGAACTTGTTGTTGGCCGACTTCAGGATGTCGATGCTTTTGAGTGTCAAAGCCTCGGCTTTCTTAAAATCCTTTTGGAAAGAGGCGAGATTTCCAAGATTGCTGTAGGTATCGGCAATCTGTTTTTTATTTCCTGACGCAATGTCGAGTTTCAGGCACTCCTCAAAATAATACTGCGCGCTGTCAAGCTGTCCCGAATACATATAACAATTGGCCTTATTGTCGAGAAAAGGCACTTTTTCAATACGCGATTTGATGCTGTCGGCAATGCGCAAGCCTTCTTCATCAATTTTCAGGGCGCTTTCATAATCGCCGCTCATGCCATACACATTGGCCAAAGTATGCGCCGCATTGAGCCAGCCGTTCTGGCCTTTGTCATTTTCGAGTGTCTTTAAGGCAATCTTGAGATTTTCGGTTGCCGATTTCAAATCGTTTTTTTGCAGATGCACTTCGCCAATAAACGCATAGACAGATGAAATGCCGAGTTTGTGGTTGCGGTTTTCGAAAATTTTCAGCGCTTTATAGAAATTATCAAAAGCCTTTGGATAATCGCCGGTATGTTTGTAGCAATTGCCGATTCCGGTATATGCAAAGGCGTTTAAAGTATCCGCATCACGATTTTTCGGCAATCGCAACGCTTTTTCATAATGCTTGATGGACAATTCATATGATGACGACACCGAATATAAAATTCCGGAAGCGATACTGGCCATGGCTTTATATTCCGCTGGCTCGTTTGTGGCAGCCTTTCCCATATTCGCGACAGTAACCGAATCGCCTTCACGGTTGTTCTGCTCCCTGACAGAGTTGAACCATTTTTTGATGTTTTCGCGATTGGCGGTGGAAAGCGGTTTTTCCTTCTCCTTTGATTCCGTACACGAAACCAGGATAAAGAAAATGCCGATGAGAAAGCTTCTGTATTTCATAAAAAAGTGAAATTTTATCGACTAAATATAAACAAAACCCTTTATAACAGGCCAATAAAATTTTGAGGTTAATCCAGCAGTTTGTTTTTCGACAAGGTTTCGACAAAATCATACTGCATCGCGAGCATGTCCTTATCGATGGTCTCGCGCGCTGTTTTGAGTTTTTCCTTTAATTCGTCCGAAAGCTTCAACTGTCCAAGCTGGCTGTCATTGCTGGCCATCATTTGGACAATGGCATAATTGAGTTCGCCAATTTTCAGCTCATGCCTGCTTTTTGCCTTTTTGAAATCAATGGTCAGGCAAACAATGGCGGCGCAAAGGCAAACAATAATGAACATGAGTATATAAATCATTCTCCTAAAGGTTATCATGGGTAAATTTCTATCATTTTGGGGGTTAAAAAAATACGTTGTTTTTCGTATTTATTGGCGTTGCGCCAACGTTGCCAGCGGCAGTTTAATGCTGTAAAGACTATTGCTTCCGTCGGTCATCCTGATGAAATAAAGCATTTCGGATGTCTCGTCATAAAATGGCGAACCGTCAAATCCTGCGCTGTTGATTTTGCTGCCGAGGTTGATCGGCTCAGACCATTTCTTCCAACTGTCGTCGAGCCTGGTCGTGACATAAATATCAAAATCGCCATAACAACTGAATCCATTGCTGCAAAACAACAAGGTCTTGCCATCCGATAACAGATATGGCATGCTTTCATCGGCTGCGCTGTTGGCCGTTTTGCCGAAATTTTCCAAAAGCGAATACGTGCCGTCGTCCTTGCGCTTCGCAAAATACAAATCGGCGCCGCCTTGGGTCAAATCGGTTTCAATGCCCAAAATCAGGACGCTTCCGTCGGTGTTGATCGTCGCTTCAGCAGTATCGTCATAATTGTTATATGCCACGATTTTCAATGGTCCGGAAGAGAAATATTTCCCCTCTTTGTTCTCCAGGATTTCAAAGCCGGTTTCTCCTGTGCCGCGGTTGTAACTCATGCCGCTTTTCAGGATAAAATCCGCATTTGCGGCTTCAAGAAGATTGTAGCTGTCTTCATCGTTCAAAGCGGGGATTTCCGGTTTTGGCATTACCCATTTTCCGTTTTCATTTGCCGACGAATACAGAATCCCTTTGTTTTCGCCTTCGGCGGTGAAGTATAATTTTTTTCCATCGGAAGAAACCACCGGATTGGAAATGGCGGGATTTCCAAAATCAATCATTTGTGCCGTTTGGAGATTTTCAAAAGCTGAAATCGTATTGACACCAACCACAATTGGCTCAACGGAATCTGAAATCCCGATCGCATCGATTTGCTTTTGTCCGGGCAACAACGCAAAATTGAATTCGACTTTTACGGCGGCGACATTGCTGACAGGATTGTCTAAAATCGCATATTCGATTCCGGCATTTACTGCCACATCTGGCGCAGCCTGGATTTTTCTTCTTTTGCGGTTGTAGTAATATTTTCGGTCTGCCGGCATGCTGGCGGAATAATAGGAAGTTTTTTTATCGGGTTTCCGAGCCCATGCTGTTTCAAATTTCCCCGAACCATTGTCGGTTAAAATGCGCATGGCACAACCGGCATTGAGGTTTTCAAAAATCGCAACCTGTTTGATTGTTTGCGGATTTTCAAAACCCACGATTACATATTCCGAACCGCCGAGCGCGTTTTTCGGCGTCCAGGCATTCGGACTGCTTCCGCCTTGTGGAAAGGCGTCCGGACGTCCAAGGATCCTTTTGATACCGTTTTGTTTGCCACCCAGATCCGAAGAATATTTAATCGCTTTTGATGCCCATTGGATTTGCTGTGCCTGCATAAAAACAACCGACAATAAACTGATGAAAAGTAATTTTTTACCCATAAGCCCGATATTTAAAAAAGGGCAGCGAATCCCTTCATACTGCCCCTTTTCCTAACAACTAAACTATAAAATACTAATTATTCACTTTGATTTTTTCGACTTTTCTCCCTTTGAAAGCGAAGATGTATTCACCGTCGTCAGTGATGTCGATCCCGTCGCCATATTTCGGGCTTCCGCCTTTGCCTTTCGATTCGACCGACCCTTTGGTTTCACCATTGGTCATATTGATGCCATAAATGATGTTTTTGCTGTTTCGCTGGTCGCGCAGGAAATAATTGTCGCCAATTTTGTAGAAATAATCGACGCCTTTGATTTTCTCAGTCGCATAAGCCCTTGACCCGTCTTTCTTGTTGTAGGATGCGAGCCCTTTTTCAGAAAGCACGACGACTTTGTCATCAAAATCAATGACGTCGGTTGCTTTTCCAACCTTCGCATCATTGTGTTTGACATCAAACAATTGATTTCCGCTGGCAATGTCATAGCCATAGAATTCATCGCCATCGCCAACAAAGACTGTTTTTTCACCATCCAGAATCAGGTCGGTAATCCTTTTGTCGAATTTTTCAGAGCGCCATGCCGTTTTTCCGGTCGCGTCATCCAAAGAAAGTACACTGTTTTTCTGGGCTTTATAGTCCCAATAAATGTATGGAACCCAGTGTGCGTCATTCCCCATTCCTTCCTTACGGTATTCCTGGACCTGTACTTTTCCACCAACCTGCAGCAAAATTCGGTCTCCGGCTTTGTAGATATTCGGCATTGAAAAAGCACCGGTTATTTTTTCTGAAGCCCAAAGCAATTTTCCGGATTGGAGGTCGTGCTTCTCGACATATTTGGAACGGTTTGCGCCTCCGAAAATCACTATGTAAACCGCATCGTCAGTAAATAACGGATCTGCTATTGTCCTGTAAATTTTCTTCCTGCCGCCACCGCCAAACAATTTGATTCCGGCGCCATCCATATCGGTTTCATAAATGGATTCCCATAATTTTTGCCCGCTGTCGTAATTGTAGACCGCAAGGCCATTCAGATAAAGGAAAACCTTGTCATTTCGAATCCAAAGGTCGATAATAGGCTTGCGCGTAATCAGTTCTTTTTCAACGCTTCCGGTAAAAGTCGCATCCCAGAGAATGTCGCCGTTGACCGCATTGATCCGCACCAATTGGTTTTTAAATCCTGCAAATAAAGCACCGAGCGCCGTTGGCTTGAAATTCACCATGATGATTTCATTCTTGGCTTTATTGTATATGTATTTCCCGACACCACCTTTGAAACGATTGGTTTCCCAGATTTTTTCGCCGGTATTGGCTTTGACCAAAATGATGGATGCCTTTTGGGAAATCAGGAATGCGTCGAGTTCTGAAATGTATTTTACAGTTTCCAGTTCGCCTTGATCCGCTCCGTCGTCGCCCGAGCCTTTTGGAATCAGGTTTTGGTACACTTCAGAATTCCACAATTCTTTTCCTGTCGCCAGATCGAGTACTGCTACACGGTCTTTTCCCATGCTTCTTTCGTCGAAAAGAAACAGGTAACCGCCTTTGTCTTTCCAAATGGTGTATTGGTATTCGGATTTGTTGGTTTTGTTTGTCGTGAGTTTTTTATAATCGCCGCTCCACATCGCTTTTCCCGAAGCATCGATCACGGAAGCCGAGTTGTCGTCGGTCCCGATAATCATGTCTCCGGTTCCATCACACAATGCGAGTCTGGTGGCTTTGTTTTCAAATTCCGATTCCCAGACTGTCGCAAAACTTCCGGATTTTTTGCCTGCGGCTTTTCCGCCACCCATCAGTTTCCCGAGTTGGGCATTAGCGCTAAAAGAAGCACAAAGCATGGCTGACAGGGCAAGTAAAATAATTTTTTTACTCATCATTTTAAAATTGTTTTTTTGGTGTTCGTGACCCGAGCCTGAAAGGCGAACTGATGTAATAATCTTCGATTTCATTTTGGTATGGTGTTAATTTAAAATGTGACCGTATAGCGTATCTTATACCGCTGCTGCTTTTGAAGCTTGAAATTGAACTTGTGGTCCAGGATGTAATCCGACATGAAATTGATGAAATCGATGTTCTTGATTTCGCTGTCGACTTTAAAGAAAGACGATACTTTCCCATTTTGGACGACACCAATATCGATAATCATCGTACCGTTAACGTCGCTGAATTTCTTGTTTTTCCTTTTCAGGAAATCTTCCGATTTGAATACCGCATCGACTTCCTGTGTCACGGCTTCCTGGACTGTTTCCTCATCCGTCAGCACTTTGCGCTGCGCCTGAATTTCAGGAATATTTCCGAGCAGGAAAAGAACAAAAATGCCGCAGCGGAATAAAAAAGCCATTCTTTTCATCATTTATAATTCTACCCTGAACGTTCCGTTTGTGATGGCTTTGTCATTGGTGCTTCCGTCTTCGTTTTCGATAACAGTCGCGGTAAATGTGCCTTTGATGGCAGTATCGGTCACTTCGGTCACGATGACTTGCCCTGTTCCTCTTACGGAAGTATAAGAAACGAATGTTCCGGCAGAAAGATTGGTGTCGAGATAATTGACATAACCTTGCGTAAGATCGTTATTGCCCGAATTGTATGTTCCGACACCTGTGTAATTCGGCACCTGGATTTGGATCGCATCACCGCCATCGTTGCTGCTTTGGATGTTCAATGTTCCGCCTGCGATGGTTGCCATTGGCTCAAAGGAACTGGAATTGGCATAATTTGCGCCGTCGATTTTTGCTTTAAGATAAAAGCCTGTGTCGCTGCCTCCGCCGTCGCTGTCACTGCTGCATGACAACATAAATGCTGATACTGTTAGAAGAAAAATTTTGCTGATTGTTTTAAGGGTTCTCATTTTCAAAAATTTAAATGGTTTATAATATGGTAAAAGTATGCGGGTGATAAATCTGTGGCAATACGCATTTTTTCGTATTTTTATGCCGGAAAAAGAAAAACATCTGCAAGAATCCTTAAAAAATAGAGCAATTTGGGGCGACTATAAAAAAATTCTGGTGTTTAAAATTAAATCTATGGAAACCCCAACTGCTCGACTCTTCTCCGTACACGGAAATATCCTGAAATAGATTACAGGCAAATCATATTACAAATCTGCAATTTTGGAAAAGGGAAATCAATACGAATAACTACGTATATTTAAAAGACAATGTGGTTGTGTCGGCTTTGGAGTTCCGCAATCCTGCCTTGAAGTTTTTGCAGGAAATCACGATGTTGCGCCGAGTCCGGGCTGAAAGGTTTGTGCGCGAGCGCTTTTTGGATATTTCCAATTTCTTCCATTACGGAAAGTGCCGCCGTGGAAATATGGGTTTCGGAAAAACGTTCCCAAATATAATCGATGGCGATCTGGTTTGGATGCAGCATATCCTCTGCATAGAAACGGTAATCGCGCAATTCATCCATCATGATTTCGTAGGACGGAAAATATGTTTGGTTCAGGGAAAGTGCTTGATGAACAGCCGAAATCAGGTTCGATTTGCTCCATTGGTTTTCGGCGAAGCCGTCCTTGATATGACGCACAGGCGAAACCGTAAATATGATATTGATCTCCGGGTTGTTGTTTTTCAGCAATGCAATGACATTGGCAAGGCTTTCACGAATGCTGTCCACTGAAAGCAGTATTTTGCCGAATTGTTTTTGTGGGACTTTATGGCAATTGGCGACAATTTCACCCGAATCAATATTGGTGTAAACCCACG
>DATHKH010000094.1:0-7643 GCA_035286325.1 Flavobacterium sp. | reverse complement strand
GTGCCACCATCAATAGTATTGTAAAGAGTACCGTCGCTTTTAACCAGCAACCCTTTGTTATTGTCGGAAAAGGCATAGCTTCCAGTGATTTCGCTGGCATCGGTGCCGCCAAAATCTGCAATTGGCGCCTGGCTGGCTGCCCATGTCGCACCCATATCTGTAGATTTGAATAACCTTCCTGATGAAGTCCCGAACCAAATGCTGTTTCCGGCTACATAAAAATTATTGGTATAGCCATATTCTGCACCTACTGGAGATGGCGTTGGGATATTTGCTGGAAGAACCCTTGTCCAAGTAGTACCGCCATTAGAAGTAGTATAGATTTCGAAATACCCACTTTGCGGGTCGCCCATAGCAACACCGTTATTGGCATCCCAAAAATGCACGAAATTTGCAAATGAATCTGCTGCAAAAGCGGCAGTAGTTTGTTTGGTCCATGTGGTACCTCCATTAGTAGTAACCCAAATGGCGTTATGGTTTTGAACAGTAGCAGTAACGGGATAAGTAGTAATCCAAGCCGTTGTTGCTGACGCAGCTGTAATTGAACCAACGCCTCCTAAAATACCAAACGGATTGATAGTTCCTGCCGTCCATGTGTTTCCACCATCAGTGCTTTTAGTATATTCCCTGATACTTGGATTGGCCGTAGCTGAACCATCATATGCTTTTGCCCAAATCACGTTGGCATCTACAATCGAAATGCAGTTTATACCGCGGCTTGCAGTTGCAAACCCGGCCGCTTTTTGTGTCCAGAACTGTGCATTGGCAGCAAAAGAGGACACAATAAAAATAGAAAGTAATAGTTTTTTCATAATCGCTTTTTTGACTTTAAGTTAATAGTTGCTCAAAAATAATTAAATTCTGCGGGGTTTGTCTTAAAAAAAAACCAAAATTTTTGGCTTTGTAACTTTCAAATTGTGTTTTTTTGAAAAAAGGACTACCTTTATAAACAACACTAAATCAGATAATATGAATTTATTACTCAGGATATTGGTCACCGCCATATTGGTTATGGTCATTGCCCATTTTATGCCGGGCGTGCACGTGGCAGGTTTTACGACTTCGATTATTGTCGCGATCGTATTGGGTTTGCTCAACGTATTCATCAAGCCGTTGATCGTGATTTTTACGCTTCCGGTGACAGTTGTGACTTTTGGATTGTTCCTTTTGGTCATCAACGCCATCATCATATTGTTGTGCACTAAAATTGTCGGCGGTTTCAGTGTCGATTCCTTTTGGTATGCTTTGCTTTTCAGTATTATTTTGTCGTTGGCGCAGTCGTTGGTTTTCAGCATGGGCGGCGAAGACAAATAAAATTTAAAGGTGTTTTAAAAACTTGGTTGGGTTGCAAAAAAGTCCTAATTTTGCAACCCAATTTTATTAGGTAAAAACATGAATATCACAAGAAAAAATATAGACGATGTAAATGCAGTCGTCACGGTGAAAGTCGCAAAAGACGACTATGCCGCAAAAGTCGACACCATATTGGCAAACTATCGCAAGAACGCGACCATTCCGGGATTCAGGAAAGGCGCTGTGCCAATGAGCCTCATCCAAAAGCAATACGGAAAAGCAATTCTGCTCGAAGAAGTCAACAAAATATTGCAGGAAAACCTGAACAAATATTTGCAGGAAGAAAAAATGGACCTTTTGGGAAATCCGCTTCCGAAAATGACCGAAGATTTTGATTGGGATGCAGAGGATTATGCTTTCGAATTCGAATTGGGTTTAACGCCGAAATTTGACATTGACTTATCAGCAAAAAACAACCTGACGCGCTATACCATTACAGCCGATGACAAAATGCTCAACGACCAGATTCGCAGGATCCGCAAACAATATGGCAAATTGGTGTCGCAAAATATCGTTGATGAAGATTCGGACATTACGGGAACTTTCACCAACGAGGAGAAAGGGATACACAACCGGACAACGATTGCCCTTGACATTTTCAAGGATAAGAAAACGGCAAAAAGTTTCATCGGCAAAAAGGCCGGCGATGTCGTCACACTGAATACCAAAGGCCTTTTTGACGATGACCACCAATTGATGGATTACCTGAAAGTCGGGCATGACGACGTTCACGGATTGGCGGTTGATGTCGATTTTACGATTGACGAAATCACGACAAGCGAACTCGCAGAACTCAACCAGGAATTTTTTGACAAACTGTTTGGTGAAGGCAACGTCACTTCCGAAAAGGAATTGAAAGCCAGGATAAAAGAAGATGCAGAAAAGCAATTCGCTACGCAATCCGACCAGAAATTCTTAAATGACGTTACGGATTTCTTACTAAAAAACACCAAATTCGATCTTCCTGCGCCATTCCTGAAAAGATGGATCCAGTCGGCTGGCGAAACGGCATTAACTCCTGAAGAAGCTGAAGCCGAATACGCCAGGTCAGAAAACGGACTGCGTTACCAATTGATTGAAGGAAAAGTCATGTCTGAGAACAATTTGCAGATTACTTTCGAGGATTTAAAGGCATTTACGTCTGAAGTCATCAAAAAACAAATGGCGCAATTCGGGCAATTGAATCCGTCTGAAGCTGATGTCGACGGCATCGTCGCAAGGGTTTTGTCAAACCAGGAAGAAGTGAAAAGACTTTCCGAGCAGGTCATGAGCGAGAAAATGCTGAACCTGTTTAAGGAAAAGGTCGCCGCCAAAACAAAGACCGTTTCTTACGAGGATTTTGTTAAAGAGATGTACGGCGAGTAATTTATCCAAAAAAACCTTATCTTTAGCACATCAAAACACAGGGGAAACCCTTTAAAAGAAAGCAACAAACATGAATAACGGTAAAGAATTTAAAAAATTTGCCACTAAACATCACGGCGTAAACAGCCTCTATTACGACAAAATCGTAAGCAGTATGACACCCGTGGGCATGACGCCTTATATTATTGAAGAACGCCAATTGAATGTTTCCCAGCTTGATGTCTTTTCAAGACTCATGATGGACAGGATTATTTTCCTCGGGACAGGAATTGACGACCAGATCGCCAACATCGTACAGGCGCAACTATTGTTTTTAGAAAGCGCCGATGCCTCCAAAGACATCCAGATTTACATCAATTCTCCAGGCGGAAGCGTTTATGCCGGTTTGGGAATTTACGATACGATGCAATACATCAAACCAGATGTAGCAACAATCTGCACCGGAATGGCTGCCTCAATGGGCGCTGTTTTATTGTGTGCCGGTGCTGCAGGAAAACGTTCAGCGCTTCCACATTCCCGTGTCATGATTCACCAGCCTTCAGGCGGTGCGCAAGGCGTTGCCACGGATATGGAAATCAACCTTCGCGAAATGCTGAAGCTGAAAGATGAACTGTATCACATCATTGCGAATCATTCAGGGCAATCATTTGACCGCGTCCACAAAGACAGCGAACGCGATTACTGGATGAAAGCCGATGAGGCAAAAGAATACGGAATGATTGACGAAGTTCTTAGAAGATAAATCAAAATTGAATCAGCACAGACCCAAAATCTAATCTGAAAACCTAAAAAATGGCTAAAGAAGTATTAGAATGTTCATTTTGTGGCAGAAAAAAACCGGAAACCAATCTTTTGATTGCCGGAATCAACGCCCACATTTGCGACAGGTGTATTGAGCAGGCGCACGGAATTGTTTTGGAAGAGTTGAAAACCAACGGGAATTCCAAAATTGTCGCCGACCTGATTCTCAAGAAGCCAAAAGAAATCAGGGCTTTCCTGGATCAATATGTCATCGGGCAGGACCAAACCAAAAAAGTCATGTCGGTTGCCGTTTACAACCACTACAAACGTTTGATGCAGCAACAATTTGACGACGAAGTGGAAATCGAAAAAAGCAATATCATCATGGTGGGCCAAACCGGGACAGGAAAAACCCTGGTTGCCAAAACCATTGCGAAAATGCTCGACGTTCCATTGGCAATCGTTGACGCGACTGTATTGACAGAAGCCGGTTATGTTGGTGAAGATGTCGAAAGCATTCTAACCCGTTTGCTTCAGGCCGCCGATTATGATGTAGCCAAAGCCGAACGCGGTATCGTTTTCATCGATGAGATTGACAAAATCGCACGCAAAAGCGACAATCCATCCATCACGCGCGATGTTTCCGGAGAAGGCGTTCAACAGGCTTTGCTGAAATTGCTCGAAGGAACCGTTGTGAATGTGCCGCCAAAAGGAGGTAGGAAACACCCGGACCAGAAATTCGTAGAAGTCAATACCCAAAACATATTATTCATCGCCGGTGGTGCTTTTGACGGTATTGAGAAAGTGATTTCCAAACGTCTGAATCGTCAGGCTGTCGGATATGCGACTTCTAAAAATGCCGACAACATTGACAAGGACAATCTGTTGCAATATATCATTCCGAAAGACATCAAGGATTTTGGATTGATTCCTGAAATTATCGGACGTTTGCCGGTATTGACGCATATGGATCCGCTCGATAGGGAAACGCTGAGGGCAATCCTGACTGAACCTAAAAATGCTTTGATCAAACAATACCAGAAACTGTTCATGATGGATGATGTCGATTTCAACATCACAGAAGAAGCACTGGATTTTATTGTCGAAAAGGCATTGGAATACAAATTAGGCGCACGAGGATTGCGTTCATTATGTGAAGCGATCTTAACCGATGCGATGTATGATTTGCCAGGCTCAGGCGATAAAACGCTTAGGATTGATAAAAATTATGCTGAAGACACGCTCAACAGGAATTTGCTTCAACGACTGAAAGCAGTATCGTAATAGATAAACAAACAATAAAAAAGCCTCGATAATTCGGGGCTTTTTTTATGATTTATCACAGTTAAAAAACTGGTTTATACAGATACGGAATATTGCATCGATTTCAATTGTTCCAGATAATCGCGTTGGTTTGAAAGCCTTGGGATTTTGTGCTGGCCGCCTAATTTGTCCTGTTCTTTCAACCAGTCATAGAACAAATTGGGCCGGGCAATATTGATAATCAATGGGTTAAGCGTCATGTTGTTATGCCTTTTGGCCTCATAGTCGGAATTTAAGGATTGCAATGCTTCGTCCAATACTTTTGCAAAGCCGGCAAGATCTTCAGGTGGATTTGTGAATTCAATCATCCATTCGTGTCCGCCCTTTTCCTTGCCTTCCATAAAAACCGGGGCAACAGTATAATCCTTGATTTCGATTCCCGTCTGCCTTGAAGCTTTGGCAATGGCCTGATCGGTATTTTCGACCATCAGCTCTTCACCGAAGACATTGATGTAATGTTTGGTTCTTCCCGTGACGCGAATGCGATACGGATTCAATGAGGTAAACCGGACGGTATCGCCAATGAGATAGCGCCACAAACCCGAATTGGTCGTAATGACCACAGCATAATTTTTAAACAATTCGACTTCAGACAAGCGGATTGCCTTTTGGTCGGCTGTCCCAAAGGTATCCATCGGGATGAATTCGTAAAAAATGCCATAATCCAGCATCAGCAACAAATCATTGGAATTGTTCAGGTCCTGGATCGCAAAAAAGCCTTCCGACGCATTGTATATTTCGTAGTATTTGAAATCATTTCGCGGCACAATCTTTTTATATTGCTCGTGATATGGATCAAAACTGACGCCGCCGTGAAAATAGACCTCAAGATTGGGCCAGACTTCAAGCAGGTTTTCTTTTCCCGTTTCTTCAAGCACTTTATTCAGTAAAACCAGCATCCATGAAGGAACGCCGGCAAAACTTGTCACATTTTCCTGCATCGTTTCATTGATAATCGCCGGTATTTTTGCTTCCCACTCGCTCATCAATGAAGTCCGGCTGCTTGGCGTGCTGCTGAATTCGGCCCAAATCGGCATGTTCTCAATCAGTATTGCCGACAAATCGCCAAAAAACGTATTGTTGTCTTCATAAATCTGGCTGCTTCCGCCAAGGCGCAGGCTTTTGCCAATGAACAATTGCGAATTCTCATTGTTATTGAGGTAAAGACATAGCAAATCCTTACTTCCTTTATAATGGCAATCTTCCAATGCCTCTGTGCTGACAGGGATGAATTTACTTTTCGCATTCGTCGTGCCGCTCGATTTGGCAAACCATTTTATCGGCGTGTTCCAAAACACATTCTGCTCGCCTTTGCGCGTCTGCTCGATCATCGGTTCCAGGTCTTCATAGGTCGAAATCGGAATCCTTTCGGTAAAAGTCTGGTATGATTTGATGGAACTGAATTCATATTGATTGCCCACAGCAGTATTTTCCGATGCCCGCAACAAATTCATCAGCAGTTCTTCCTGAACCTCATTCGGATACTTCAGGAATAACTCAATTTGATGGATTCGCTGTTTCAAAACCCACGAAGCAATGGAGTTTATGATTGGTAATGGCATATTTTGGATAGGATTTTCTAACTTTACCAAAAATAACAAAAAATAATACAGTTTAACTAAAACGGTCACTTTAACTCATGCAATACGAAGGCGTACTTACGAAAATGCAGACGGAAATCGGGAATCCAATCCAGTATTATCTCGTATTTGAAGACAGTTTCCTGAACATGAACCAGTTGTTGGGAAAGGAAATGGAACTCAATTGGCTCGGGCACCAATGCCTCGAATGTTCGAAGAAAAAGAAAATCTACAGACAGGGTTTTTGCTATGACTGCTTTTATTCAAGCGCTTCTGCTGGCGACTGGATCATGCGGCCTGAATTGAGTACGGCGCATCTTGGCATTGCCGACCGTGATTTGGATTATGAAACACGCGTACAAGTGCAACCGCATATCGTTTACTTGGCTGCATCGTGTGAAATTAAAGTCGGCGTCACCAGGAAAACCCAAGTGCCCACGCGCTGGATTGACCAAGGTGCTGAATCTGCGATTGCGATTGTCGAAGTCCCAAACCGTTATCTTGCCGGAATTGCGGAAGTTGCGCTCAAAAACCATTTTACAGACAAAACCAATTGGCGGAAAATGCTGTGCAACGAAATCATTACAGCCGATTTAATTGCTGAGCGTTTGAAAGTCGAAAATTTGTTGCCAAATGAAGTGCGCGAACATTTCAATATCCACCAGGAAGATGTTTATGAACTCAAATATCCGGTATTGGAATATCCCAAAAAAATCAACAGCCTAAGCTTAGATAAAACGCCGAATTTTAAAGGGAAACTCACCGGGATAAAAGGGCAATATTTATTGTTTGAAGACGGAACAGTCTTTAATGTCCGCGCTTCCGAAGGCTCGGTTGTCCGCATCAGCCTATAAAAAACGGGAAAGTTTTTGCTTTCAGGCTTGGGATTATTTCGCTGGCTCGACCGCTTTTTTGGGTTCTTCTTTTTTCTTCTTTTTCCCGAATAAACCATTTAGTGCGTCGGCTGCTTTTGTCTTTATGTCGTCTTTCGGCGTGGTCGTTTTTGTTTTGGTCGTGTCTTTCGGCTTATTGCCATTCAGCAGATTGCCCAAAGCGCTCGTACCTTGATTGATCAGCTTGTCTTTTTGCTGTTTGACCAATTGTGTCGTAAAGTTTGTCACGGCCTGTTTCATATCAGTCTTGATTTTCGGGTTCTTGAAATTCCCCGTAACCACCGCATTGATTGGAATATTCTGCAATTTATCCGCATCTGCAGGCGATAATTTCGCAATCAGGTTGTTGGCTTCTGTTCCAAGATATTTCGCCGGGACATCAAATTTG
>DATHKH010000093.1:0-9479 GCA_035286325.1 Flavobacterium sp. | reverse complement strand
ATTGGATTTGGTATGTCTTCGGCCGGCAAAATATTCTCACGGATATAATTCGCCATTTCGCCCATGGTTTGGTAAAAGACGTTTTCGAGATACCAGGTCAGGCTGACCGCTTCGTCAAAAGGCGTCGGTTTTTCCTTCTTTATGAATGGCGTTTTGCCCAGTTGCGACAGCAATTGCTTGATTTCAAAAAGGTTGTCGTGGCGGATGGCTTCGGTTAAATCGGTGATGATTCCCAATACCGAACCGGGATAAAACTGCGTTGGATGTGCAGTGAGTACAGCCCGTATTTTGAAATGCCTCAAAAATTCCGCCAACGCTTTTTTGACATCTTCATCTTCTGAATTTTCCTTGACTTCGCGCAACGAACCTTTACCTTCGAGGTTATTCACCGCCGGAAAAGCGGCATCTTCAATCGCATCAAACAATACAATTTGCCTTTCTATGTATTGGATAAAACGAAACATCAGGTCAATCCTGGCCGCTTCATCTTTATTGTCAAGGTATTTGTTGGCAAAACCGTCGACGATTTGTTTTGGCGATTCCCCGTTGGCAAACCCTTTCTCGCAACATTCAGCAAACAACGGCAGCAGCGAACCGGTATTGTCGATCGCGTCAAAAGGCAGCGTCAGGAACACGCCGTTGTAGACATGGTATTTGGAAAGCACCTCGCGGTTAAACCGTTCTGTTTTCGAGAGCGTATACATCGTGTGAATTTTTGCTTTAAATTAATAAAAAAACCCCAAGCTTTCACTTGGGGTTCCGAATTTATATAAAAATAAAAATTACATATTTTTGAAAATGGTGTGCATCAGGCGTTTTTTGTCGTTGATGCTTTCTTCGAGTGAAATCATGGTTTCAGTCCTGTAAACACCTTCAATGTCGTCAATCATAAAGATGACGTCTTTGGCATGTTTGGTATCCTTAGCCCTGATTTTGCAGAAGATGTTGAATTTTCCTGTTGTCACATGGGCGACAGTCACAAATGGAATTTCGTTGATTCTTTCCAAAACAAATTTGGTTTGTGAAGTGTTGTTCAAGAATACGCCGACATAAGCGATAAAAGAATACCCTAATTTCTCATAATCCAGTGTCAATGACGAACCGGTAATGATTCCGGCGTCCTCCATCTTTTTAACCCTGACGTGTACTGTTCCTGCGGAAATCAGTAATTTTTTTGCAATATCCGTAAACGGTATCCTTGTGTTATCAATCAGCATATCCAGAATCTGGTGATCGACTTCATCTAAACGAAACTTACTCATAGTGTGTTTATTAGTTTGACAGTAATATAATTTTTCGGGTTTTATACTTTGATGCCATTGGCAAATTGGGTATTTCCCAAATAAAAATCAGCCTTCTGGTCCACTTCAGGCTTGCCATCATTTTCATTCCTGAACAACCCTTTTTCAGCGTCGTATTCGGTATGACCATGAATGATTCCGGCAATTCCTGTTTCAGCGATGTATGCGGTAAAAGTAATTCTATCACCTTCAAGCGCTTCTGTGAACTGAGCTGCAAAATTCGTAATAATTTCATTACCATCATAATTTATTTTGACATTTTTATAGACAAAATCATAAAAATTGATGTTATTTTGAGGAATATGCAAATAATCGGTAATTCTATTATTAACTATAACGTTTTCGTTGATAAAATTCAAAGCTGACAGCAAAGCCATAAAAATGTATTTCCGTGTCATTTCACGCTGGTAATCACCCGGGTAATGTCCGGCTTCAAATAGAATGGTCGGCACATTATGAAACTGGAAAGTATCACCTACACAATTGATATTGAAGGAGTCATCGAATCTTCCGACCTGCCCGGGAATGAATTGCTGCAGCGTTTCATTCATCGCGACAATCACATTGATGGCTTTCTCGCGCGATTCATTAATATGTCTTTCTTCATTATAAGATGGCGCCAAAAATGAAACCGTAGCAGGTTTTCCTGAATGTCCCGCGCCATAAATCGTACGCTGGTCATGAAGGTTAAAACAATAATCGGGCTTTATCTCCTTAAAAAAATCAAGCAGGAGTTTGCTTTCCGGCTGTGTCAAGTCACAAAAATCACGATTCAAATCGATGGCATTGGCATTTTCGCGGGTATACAATTGGGCGCCATCGGGATTTAGCATCGGGAGGACATAAAACGTAAAAGCATCCAGTAATTGTTGGGCTTCCGCGGTATTGCTTTGGAGGAAATTCAGGAAATCAAATAAGGCTTTGGTCGTCGTGCTTTCGTTCCCGTGCATTTGCGACCACGCTAGGATTTTGGTTTTTCCGCTACCGAATCGACAGGAATAGATCGGCTTGCCCAAAACAGACTGCCCGATGGTATCCGCATTTTCAAATTGCCGAATCAACGGCTCAATATGATTTAGAGTAATATATCTTCCTGAAAGTGAAGGCACTTTATAGATGCTAAATAGTTCCTCGTATGACATCTGGTTGGTTTTGATGATACAAAAGTAAACATCTTTCAGTTAAAATTTTCATCTCGGGTTTCAAGAATAAGCGTCAAAACCATATTCCGGGATTTTCCCTTCAGCATGGATGAAATGGGTACCCAATATTTTCAGGTCCTCGGGAAGATTTCCTGTCGGATAGAATGGTGTTGCGATACGGACTTCCTTTTTCGCATAATCAAATGCAACGGGAATAATCGGGATATTGGCCTTTAAGGCGATATAATAAAAACCAGATTTGAGTTCGCTGACTTTTTTCCGCGTGCCTTCAGGCGCAATGGCAAGGCGGAAAACATCCCTTTTGCTAAAAACCTCGGCGATGGCATCGACTTTATTGAGGTTGCCGCTGCGGTCAAGCGGTGCGCCGCCCATCCATTTAAAATACCAACCGAATGGAAACATGAACAGTTCTTTCTTGGCTACATAATGCATTTCCATACCAATGATGCCGCGCGCGAAAAGCCCGATGTAGAAATCATGCCAACTTGTATGCGGCAATACCATCAATACGCTTTTTTTAATCCCGGCATCCATTGTGCCTATGATTTTCCAACCCATTAATGTCGAAAAAATGAACCGGTAGATCATTTTCTTCATTCCAAATATTTTATGCTAAATTAGTATTTATCGCTTATTTTTGGGAAAAAATCTGTAATGCTCAAAAGAATCTTCAGTTATTTTATTCCGGTAAATATCTACAGGAAAAATTCTGCTTTCAGCAAATCGCTGGAAATTACCTGGAATAACGGCGAACTGGTTTTGGATTCTCAAAATACAAATTACTCTTATGGAAGCCTGCAGCGGATTCTGCGCAAAGGGTTGCGTTCCATTGGCTTTGAAACAGTCGCGAAAATGAAACACATTCTGGTGCTTGGTGTCGCCGGCGGCAGTGTCATTAAGACATTGGTCAATGAAATCAATTACAAAGGCAAAATTACGGGCGTGGAAATCGACAAAGAGATCATCCGCATGGCGAATACTTATTTTAAGCTGCATGAAATTCCAAACCTCGAAATCGTGATTGACGACGCATTTGAATTTGTCCTAAAAACCAAAGAAAAGTACGACCTGATCATCATTGACATTTTTCAGGATACAACTATGCCGCAATTTTTATTTGAGAAATTCTTTGCCAATAGGATTGCATTCCTGCTTGAATCAAATGGTCATATATTATTCAATACCATGACGTTAAACGGAGAACACGATGCCAGGAATGAACAATATATTTCAGAATTCGATACCGCTGATTTTGATGTCAGGAACATTCCAAGGGTTGAAAACCACAATGAGTTGATTGTCATCCAAAAGCGGACTTAAAACCACTTCTTCATTTTAAAATACACGACAAGAATCGCGGCAATCACAATCATGACAGCCCAAGTGATGTAATAGCCATTGTGTGCGCGGAGTTCGGGCATGTTGTCGAAGTTCATTCCGTAAACGCCCACGATAAACGTCAATGGCATAAAAACACCCGAAAATATCGTCAGCGTTTTCATGATTTGGTTCATGCGCTGGTTTTGCGTCGAGAAGAAAATATTGGATGCACTTTCCAAAGCGTTCATGTCGTATTCAATCTGTTCCAGCAACTCGAGGCTTTTCTGGTGCAAACGTGCAAAAAAAGTGTAATTCGCTTTTTCGATGCCGTCATAATCATCGTCTTCCTGGATGCTTTTTAACGTAAACAACGCATCGCGCAATGGCAAAATCGAACGCTTGAGGAAATTCAGGTTTTCACGATTTTTTTCAATCAATTGCGGAATTTCTTTCTTGTCGGTTGTCTTGGCTTCGGTCAGAAGGTTTTCAATCCGATCTTCATAATGCTCCAGCGTGATGTAGAAATTTTCCATCACAGCGTCGAGCAAAAGATACAACAGGTAATCGTTCTTCTTCTTGCGTACAATACCTGCGCCAGTGCGGATTCGTTCACGGATATGGGCAAAAAAGTCACTCTTTTTTTCCTGGAAAGACACCAACAGGTTGTCCTTCATCAGGAAACTGATTTGTTCGACTTCGAGTTTTGGCGGATCTTCTTTCTGCAAAATGGATTTGATGCTGAAAAACAGGATGTCGTCGAGCTCTTCCATCCGGGAACGGCGCGACGTATTGAGGATGTCGCCCAGGATGTGGTTTTCAACGCCGAGATATTCGCCAACGGATTTGACCAATTCCACATTGTGAAGCCCGTGAAGATTCAGCCATTTCACATCGTGTTCCTGTGTTCTGTCCTCAAGTTCCTTTTTGACTTTTTGCAGGGAAACATTATTATATTCCTCAAAACCTTCGTCATTGTAGACAAAAAGCTGCATCGCCACCGGATCGGTTTTGTAATTTCCTGTATATTCGAAATAATTGGGCTGGACTCTTCTGACTTCCTTATATTTTACTCTGCGCACGTTTGAATAATTTGTCATAAAGATAGGAGTTTTTAAATTTCCCTTTTACATTTACAAAAAATTCTCTGATGCGGATACTGATCAAAAACATAAAAGAACTCCTTCAAACGCGCGAAACAAACATCGACAAAGTTTCAGGAACCGAAATGGCAATGTTGCCGACCATCAAAAATGCCTTTTTATTGATTGAAAATGACATCATTTCATCTTTTGGGCCAATGGCAGACTGTCCGCAGCACGCTGACGAAACCATCGATGCCACAGGAAAATTCATCCTTCCGGCGTGGTGCGACAGCCATACGCATATCGTTTATGCCGGTAACCGCGAACAGGAATTTGTCGATCGCATCAACGGATTGTCTTATGAAGAGATTGCAAACCGTGGCGGTGGGATTTTAAATTCTGCCAAAAAACTAAACGACACTTCAGAAGATGAAGTTTACAACCAGTCAAAAGTACGTTTGGAAGAAGTCATGCGTTTGGGAACGGGCGCTGTCGAAATCAAATCGGGTTACGGACTGACCGTTGAAGGCGAGCTCAAAATGCTGCGCATCATCAAAAAACTGAAAGAAAATTATCCGGTTGCGATTAAAGCGACTTTCCTCGGTGCGCATGCATTTCCGATGGAATATAAAGAAAATCATAAAGGCTACATCGATTTGATCATTGACGAAATGCTGCCCGCCATCGCCAATGAAAACCTTGCGGAATACATCGATGCCTTTTGTGAAACCGGTTATTTCTCGGTCGAAGAGACTGAGCGCATCCTGAAAGCCGGGCAACGCTACGGATTGATTCCGAAAATTCATGTCAACCAATTCAACGCCATTGGCGGGATTGCAACCGGGGTAAAATACGGCGCTTTGTCAGTCGACCATCTTGAAATCATGAATCCAGAAGATATTGAAGCATTAAAAAACTCGAACACGATGCCTGTTGCGTTGCCTTCCTGCTCCTATTTCCTCAGCATTCCGTATACGCCGGCAAGGGAAATCATGAATGCTGGATTGCCACTGGCATTGGCAACCGATTACAATCCGGGTTCGACACCATCCGGAAATATGAATTTTGTCGTAGCAACTGCCTGCATCAAAATGAAAATGACACCCGAAGAAGCCATCAATGCCGCGACAATCAATGGCGCGTATGCAATGGGATTGTCGGAAACGCATGGAAGTATTACTGTTGGCAAGAAAGCCAATCTGATTCTCACAAAACCCATTTCATCCTGGTACCAATTGCCATATGCTTTTGGCAGCAACCTGATCGAAAGTGTCTTTATCAACGGAAAAACTATCGCATAAAAAAATCCCTGCTCCGAATTCGAAACAGGGATTTTTAATTTTATGCTTGAGATTATTTCAACACGAAGCTTGATTTTGAAACCAGTTCGTTGTTGTCGAAAATATTCACGAAATAAGTGCCTTTGGCAAAATTCTTACCTGGAAGGTCTTGGCTCACATCAACCGTTTTATTTTCATAATCTACAGTTGTGGTAAAGCTATATGTCAATGATTGCTCGCCGAAAGTCGCCGTTTTCTTGTCACCAAGTACGTTGTTCTGGCTGTCGATCACTTGTACATAATAAGTTTTGTCACCTGCTTTTGCGATTTTGTTTTCCGCAACGGTAAAGCTCACTTTGAGAATATCCGCACGACTCGCTTTTTCAGTGGCGATTTGTTTTCCGGAGCTTCTCAGTTTGTAAGCTGCCGTTTTCAGGTTCATTACCGATAACTTGGAACCGACTTCGATTGTTTTTGACAATTCCTCATTTTGGCCAACCAGAACCTGGTTGTATTTTTTGGATTCATCGAGAACCACAACAGTACTGTCGCGTTCCGTAGTCAGTTTGGTATTGGCGGTTTTCAGTTCTTCCACTTGTGCCATCATGCCCTTCATGTCGCTTTCAAGTTTGAAATAGCGGGTTTTGTATTTCGCGAGAGAAGCGGCATCACCTTTGGATTTCTCGAGGTCAGCCATCAGTTTCACGACTTTTTCCCTTTCAGCAATCAGCTCATCAGACATTGATGTGTTCTCCGCAATGGCCTTGTCATAAGTTGCTTTTAAAGCGGCCAAATCGTTCATTACCGAAGTTTTCTCACTTACCAGTGTCGTTTGCGTGGCTTTGGCATCGCTGCTCATTTTGTACATGTATCCAAGGCTTCCGACAAGTAAAATAGCTAAAACTACAATAATCGCTTTTAGGTTTGAATTGTTTCTTTGATTTTCCATACTTTTTTAATAGATTTTATACAAAAATAATAATTAATAAATATAATAACGCTGTTTGTTAAATTATATTATTTTTGAAAAAAAGAAGTTCGTGGAGAAACTCATTGCTTTTACTGCACATGACCTGGCAAAAGTGACCAACCATCGCAGTGGTGAAATCAAATTTGGTGAAAAAATGCTGACCGTCCCAAAAGATGCCGATGCCATTTCTTTTATGACGGAATGTGACGCGCCGTATGTCCTTTTCGGGATTCCGGAAGACATTGGCGTCAGGGCGAATTTCGGGCGTCCGGGTGCCGCTTCGGCGTGGGAAAGCGCAATAAAGGCTATTGCCAACATCCAGCACAACCGTTTTTGCAAAGGCGGAAAACTCCTTATTCTCGGTACACTTGATGTCGCAGCAGAAATGCAGGCTGTTGAAGGCCTTGACTTCCACAACATCAATGACAGGCAAAAACTTAGCGATTCGGTCGTGAAAATCGACAAAGAAGTATCGCACATCATTTCGACTATTGTAAAAGCAGGAAAAATCCCAATTATTATCGGCGGCGGCCATAACAATGCTTATGGGAATATCAAAGGAACCGCTTTGGCGAAAGGCAAACAAATCAATGCTGTGAACTTTGACGCGCATTCCGATTTCAGGATTCTCGAAGGCAGGCACAGCGGAAATGGCTTTTCATATGCGTTTGACGAAGGATTCCTAAACAAATATTTCATCTTTGGATTGCACGAAAGCTATACATCCAAAAGCGTACTCGATGTCCTGAAAACTGAAGAACGCGTGCGTTTCAATACGTATGACGAAATCAACATCCGCAAGCAGAAGAACTTTGATTTCGAGATGGAACAGGCTTTAGAGTTTATCAGGACCGACTGTTACGGCATCGAAATCGACCTTGACGCTATTCCCGGGATTGCCAGCAGTGCGATGACCATCAGCGGTTTTTCTGTCGAAGAGTTGAGGCGCTTCGTTTCTTATTTCGGTAAACATGAAAATGCCGCGTATTTGCACATCTGCGAAGGCGCACCTGATTTGGCCGAAGACAAAAACAAACACCTTATTGGAAAACTCATCGGCTATCTGACGACCGATTTCATTAAAGCACGGACAGAATTAATTTAGCAATTCACGCGTAAACGCTGCAATCAGCTAATCTAAATTAAAGCCTTATCTTTGCGGCGCCTTCCAATTCAAGAAGGCTTAATTTATTTTTATGTTATTCGAAGATTTATCATTATCAAGCAGTATCCTCAGGGCCGTTTCGGATGAAGGTTACACCAACCCAACACCAATACAGGAACAAGCCATCCCGGTTGTCCTCGAAGGCCGCGATTTAATCGGCTGCGCACAGACAGGAACAGGAAAAACGGCAGCATTCGCCATCCCGATCATACATCATTTGCACCGCATGGTCGGTTCATCCAATAAACACAAGCAAATCCGCACACTTGTCGTGACGCCAACGCGTGAGCTTGCCGTACAAATTGGCGAAAGCTTTGACACTTACGGACGTTATACGAATTTAAGGCAGCTGACCATTTTTGGCGGCGTATCCCAAGTGTCCCAAGTTGACCAATTGCGCAAAGGCATTGACATTTTGGTCGCAACTCCAGGAAGGCTACTGGATTTGCACAAGCAAGGTTTTATCGATTTGGACCATTTGCATACGCTCGTTTTAGATGAGGCTGACCAGATGCTCGACATGGGTTTTATCAACGATGTCAAGAAAATCGTCAAGCTGACGCCAAACAACAGGCAAACGCTTTTGTTCTCGGCCACCATGCCAATAGCGATTCGCGAACTGGCGGAAATGTTCCTGAAAGATCCCGCGACGGTTTCCGTAACTCCCGTGTCTTCAACGGCTGAAACCGTAGAGCAAAGGATGTATTTTGTAGACAAAGGCGACAAACGGAAATTGCTGTACCATTTGATACGCAATGAAAACATTTCTGACGTATTGGTTTTTTCAAGGACCAAGCATGGCGCCGACAATGTAGTAAAAGCATTGCGCAAACAAGGCGTTGCGGCTGAAGCCATCCATGGTGACAAATCGCAGAATGCCAGGCAGCGTGTACTCGATGCGTTCAAGGCCAAGGAAGTTGGCGTATTGGTTGCGACCGATATCGCTGCGCGCGGCATCGACATCGATCAATTGCCATATGTCATCAATTTTGATTTGCCGAATATTCCTGAAACATACGTGCACCGCATCGGTCGTACCGGACGTGCAGGAAACGGCGGAATTGCGATTTCATTTTGCGGCAAGGACGAAGCGCCTTATTGGAAAGACATCCAAAAACTGATCAAGGTCAATGTGACTGAAATCAAAGACCATCCATATCCGTGGGCTGCGGGGGAAGCTGCAGAACCGGAAGCGCCT
>DATHKH010000092.1:0-18590 GCA_035286325.1 Flavobacterium sp. | reverse complement strand
GGCTATGAAGTAAACCTTGGCGACGGCACCGAAATCGAATTCTGGAAAGACGGTTCATACCGCGAAGTCGACGGCCACGACAAACCCATTCCAACGGCTTATATCGACCCGAAAATTACAGATTACGTCAAAGCAAATTATCCAAACGACAAAATCACGCACATCGATTATGGCCACAAAGATGTCGATGTCGATTTGACCGGCGATAAGGACTTGGAATTTTCTAAAGATGGCAAATTCCTGAAAGGCGAGAAAGATTAAAGACGATTGTTTGATTGTTGAATAAAAAAACCCACAAATAATATCGTGGTTTTTTTATACTTTCTGAAATCTGCTTACTCCTTATTTTTCGGCGCCAGCATATTTTCCGGATTCAAAATATCATCCAATTGGTCTTTCGGCAAAATGCCGTGTTCAAGAATCAGGTCGTAGACGCTTTTCCCGGTTTCCAAAGCCTCTTTCGCAATTTTAGTCGAATTCTTATACCCGATATACGGATTCAGCGCGGTCACAATCCCGATGCTGTGCAACACCATTTCACGGCAATGCTCGACATTTGCAGTAATGCCGTCAATGCATTTTTCGCGCAACGTATCCATGCCGTTCGCGAGCAATTGCATCGATTCCATGATGGCATATGTCAACACCGGTTCCATGACATTCAGTTGCAATTGGCCTGCTTCGGCCGCCATCGTAACGGTTAAATCGTTTCCGATCACGCGGTAACAAACCTGGTTCATGACTTCGGGAATCACAGGATTGACTTTCCCGGGCATGATTGACGAACCCGGTTGCATTGGCGGCAGGTTGATTTCATTCAAACCGCATCTCGGGCCGGAAGACAACAGCCGCAAATCGTTGCATATTTTGGAAATCTTGATCGCCATCCTTTTCAATGCCGATGAATAAATGACATATGAACCCGTATCTGGCGTGGCTTCGATTAGGTTGGGCGCCGATACAAACGGATGTCCGGTAATTTTCGCAAGGTTTTCAGCGCAAAGTTTCGCGTACCCCGGAACGGCGTTCAATCCGGTTCCGATGGCGGTCGCGCCCATATTGATTTCAAAAAACAAAGCGGAGTTCTGGTTCAGCCTTTCGATTTCCTCTTCAAGATTTGCGGCAAACGCCTCAAACTCCTGGCCCATTGTCATCGGGACGGCATCCTGCAATTGTGTGCGTCCCATTTTAAGGACATGCTTGAATTCGACTCCTTTTTTGCGGAATGAAGCCACGAGCAGTTTCAAATTTTCAATCAGATTGATGTTTGAATTGATGGCTGCGAGTTTAATCGAAGTCGGATAGGCATCATTTGTGGATTGCGACAGGTTTACATGGTCGTTTGGGGAACAGAATTGGTATTCGCCCTTTTTATGCCCGAGAATTTCAAGCGCGCGGTTCGCGATGACTTCATTGATGTTCATATTCGTCGATGTTCCAGCGCCGCCCTGGATCATATCGATTGGGAATTCCTGGTCAAATTTTCCCGTGATGACTTCTTTTGCGGCAGCAACGATGGCGTTTTTGAGATTTTCTTCGATTAAATTCAAGGTGAAATTGGTTTCGGCGGCAGCCCATTTGACGTAAGCCAATCCTTTGATGAATTCTGGAAACTGGTATAATTTGACGCCTGATATATGGAAATTTTCAATTGCCCTTTGAGTTTGGACTCCATAATAAGCATTTTCGGGAACGTTGAGATTTCCGAGAAGGTCGTTTTCAACTCTATACATGGTCTGGTTTTTAGATTTTGCATAAAGTTACGATTAAGGTTTGATTGTCTGTTATCCGATTGTTGGATTGGCTTGACTTTAACGAAATGCCCTAGCCCTGATGGAAGCGACATCCTTTTGCAGCGTCCCGACACTTCGGGAGCGCAAAAGATATAGCGGACAGCAGGAATAGCTCTTAAAAAAACAGGCCACGAATTCACGAATTAAAAAGCAATTCGTGAATTCGTGGCCATTATCTATTGCCAATTATCAATTATTCTTTCCGCCACTTTTTCGTTTCCTCAAACACGTGTTCGAGAATCGCAGCTTCCTTTTCGTCAAACTCGACGTTGCGGCGTGACATGACGATTCGTGCGGTTTCAAATGCCTTTTTGGTGATGTATGTTGAAAATCCGGATGCACCACCCCAGGAAAAGCTCGGCACAAAATTTCGTGGAAATCCGCTGCCGAAAATATTTGTGCTGACACCAACGACCGTTCCGGTATTGAACATCGTGTTGATGCCACATTTGCTGTGATCGCCCATCATCAGTCCGCAGAACTGCAGTCCGGTTTTTTCGAATCCGCCGGTTTCGTAGCTCCAGAGCTTGACTTCCTCGTAATTGTTTTTCAGGTTGGAATTGTTGCTGTCGGCACCGATGTTACACCATTCGCCGAGTACGGAATTGCCTAAAAACCCATCGTGGCCTTTGTTGGAATAGCCCATCAAAACGGAGTTGCTGACTTCGCCGCCAATGCGTGAAAACGGCCCGACGGTTGTGGCGCCATAGACTTTCGTTGCGAGTTTCACCTGTCCGCCTTCGCAAAGTGCAAATGGCCCGCGGATAACGGAACCTTCCATGATTTCGGAGTTTTTCCCGATGTAAATCGGCCCTGAAGATGCGTTTAAAGTCACAAATTCGAGTTTTGCGCCTTCTTCAATAAAAATGTTTTCAGCAGCGATGACGTTGACACTTGACGGAATCGGTTGTGATTTGCGGTCATCGGTCAGCAGTTCAAAATCTTCGCGGAGTGCTGCATCATTTTTGGCAAAAATATCCCAGGTGTTGGCAATTGACAGGCAATCGTCCTTATAATCGGTAATGTCATATTTGTCGAAATCGACTTCTTCCTGTGTGTCTTGGGTAAAAAACGCGATGACTTCCTCGCCTTTGAAAATCGCCTGGTTCGGCTCGAGGCTTTTGACCATTTCGGCCAGCACTTCATTGGGCAGGAATGAGGCGTTGATCATGACGTTTTCTTCCATTTCAACCATTGGGAATTTTTCGGACAGGTATTCTTCGGTCAATGTCGTTGTGGTTGTGCCAAGGTATTTTTCCCATTTTTCACGAATGGTCAGGATTCCGATGCGGATATCGGCAACTGGACGCGTAAAAGTGAATGGCAATAAGGAATTGCGTACAGTTCCGTCGAAGAGGATATAATTCATGGCTTAAGTCGTAATGATTGGTCAATGCCAAAGTTACAAAGTTTTGGGCATAAAAAAAGCCCCCCGATTGGAAGGCTTTCTATAATTGAACACATTGGTAAGATTATTTACCGTGTTTAGCGTATTTGGTTTTGAACTTGTCGATACGACCTGCGGTATCGATAAGTTTGGATTTCCCTGTGTAAAATGGGTGAGATGTTCTTGAAATCTCCATTTTTACAACCGGATACTCAACTCCTTCATGTGTGATCGTTTCTCTGGTATCTGCAGTAGATTTTGTGATGAACACTTCGTCATTTGACATGTCCTTAAATGCTACCAATCTGTAATTTTCCGGGTGGATTCCTTTTTTCATCTTGTTATTTTTTGTCAGCTGTTATTCTTTTGAAGCTTTTCATTGTGAAAAGGTATAAAGGCAAAACAACTTTTTGTTTAAAAACTTTTAATTATTTTGAGGTTGCAAATTTACAATTATTTTTCAATAAACAAATTCTTTACATTCTTTTTTTATTCAATTCCGGAAATGTTTTTTATCCTGCTATATATTGGGAATTGCTATATTTGTATCTTAATTTTTAAACTCTAGAATTTATGGACGAAACTATCTCTCATTCACCGAAGAAAACAAACATCCAATTTGGTATTTTGTTTGGCGTCATCATGGTATTGGAATTTGTTGTCACCTACGTCATAGGATTGGAAAAGCTTACCGATTCCAGTGCAAGCACCATTATGAGCGTTTTTAATTATGTCATCTTTCCGGTATTATTCATTTATCTCGGCTGCAACAGTTACAAAACTGCCAACCACGGTTACATTACGTTTTCAGAATGTTTGAAGATGGGTGTTTCCATCACAGTCATTGCAGCATTGATTTATGCCGTATTTTACATCGTTTTTAGCTTGATTTTCCCGGATTTCACAGACCAGGTGCTCGCGATGTCAAGATCTCAGATGCTGAAATCAAACCCTGACATGACCAGCGAACAGCTCGAAATGGGGATGTCGATGGCAAAAAAATTCACGAGTCCGTATATCATTGCCCCGATTACAATGGTGATGTATGCATTTATTGGGTTGATTTACTCTTTAATCATCGGTGCGATTATTAAAAAAGACAAGCCTGTTAGTTTCTAATTAATGAATTTATCCATCGTAATCCCGCTTCTCAATGAGGAAGAATCATTGCAGGAACTCCATGACTGGATCGTTTCGGTAATGACAGCAAACAACTATTCCTATGAAGTGATTTTCATCGATGACGGAAGCACGGACAGTTCATGGGCCATCATTGAAAAACTGGCTGCGGCCAACAACAATATCAAAGGCATTCATTTTCATAAAAATTACGGGAAATCCCAGGCTTTGCACGCCGGGTTTGCACGTGCCAAAGGCGATGTTGTCATTACCATGGACGCCGACCTTCAGGACAACCCGGAGGAAATTCCCGGATTGGTCGACATGATTGTCAATGAGAATTTCGACCTGGTTTCCGGTTGGAAAAAGAAGCGTTACGATTCGATGGTTTCCAAAAACCTGCCTTCGAAACTGTTCAATTGGGCGGCGCGAAAGACATCGGGTGTGCAATTGAACGATTTCAACTGCGGATTGAAAGCCTATAAAAACACTGTCGTCAAGCACGTCGAAGTGTCGGGCGAAATGCACCGTTATATTCCCGTTCTCGCGAAAAATGCGGGCTATGGGAAAATCGGCGAAAAAGTCGTCAAGCACCAGGCACGGAAATATGGCGAAACCAAATTTGGGATGGACCGTTTCATCAACGGGTTTCTCGATTTGATTACGATTTGGTTTTTGTCGCGTTTCGGAAAAAGGCCGATGCACTTGTTCGGCGCTTTGGGCTCGGTGATGTTTGTCATTGGGTTTTTCGCCGCAGGTTTCATCGGATTCAACAAATTACACCGACTTTACAATCATTTGCCGACCGTTTTGGTGACTGAAAATCCATGGTTTTACATTTCACTGACAACGATGATTATCGGCACACAATTATTTTTAGCCGGGTTTTTAGGCGAAATCATACTGCGCACAAAGAACAACAGCGACCGATACAAAATTTCAGATACTATTAATATTTAGTTGTAATTCCCTACTTACAGCCCAGAATTACTCAATATGCATATCGAACAGAATATATTAGACGCAATGAATGAATGGCTGACGCCAACATTTGACGCCGAAACCCAGAAAGCGGTCACGGAAATGCTAACGACTTCCCCGAAATTGCTGGAAGAAAGTTTTTATAAGAATCTGGAATTCGGAACCGGCGGCATGCGCGGTGTCATGGGCGCAGGCACGAACCGGATCAATAAATATACACTCGGGAAAAACACGCAGGGCTTGTCGGATTACATGAAAAAAGTATTTCCGGGCAAGCCATTGAAAGTCGCCATCGCCTATGATTGCAGGCACAACAGCAACACTTTGGCGAAAATTGTAGCGGATGTCTTTTCGGCAAATGGCATCGAAGTCTATTTGTTTTCAGACATGCGCCCGACGCCAGAATTGAGTTTTGCCGTCAAATACCTGAACTGTCAATGCGGAATCGTATTGACTGCTTCCCACAACCCGCCGGAATACAACGGTTATAAAGTGTATTGGGAAGATGGCGGCCAGCTCGTTCCGCCGCAGGATGCCGAAATCATCAAGGTCATTGAAGACCTGAATTACAGCGCCATTAAATTTGAAGCCAACGAAAAACTCATCCATTATATCGATACGGAAGTTGACGATGCGTTCATTAAATCTTCTGTCGAAAATGCCAGTTTTAATACGCCGACTGCCGCCAAAGACAACCTGACTATCGTTTATACGCCGCTGCACGGAACATCAATAAAAATAATTCCGAAGACATTGGCGAAAGCAGGTTATAAAAATGTCAATATTGTAAAAGAACAGGAAGAGCCAAACGGCGACTTTCCAACCGTCAAATCACCAAACCCCGAAGAACCGGAAGCATTGACCATGGCGATGGCTTTGGCTGAAAAAGTAAATGCCGATATTGTCATCGGGACCGATCCGGATTCTGATAGATTGGGCGTTGCTGTCCGAAATACAGAAGGCAAAATGCAATTGCTCAACGGAAACCAGACGATGGTGGTCATGACCGCCTTTTTATTGGAACAATGGCAAAAACAAGGAAAAATCAACGGGAAACAATTCATCGGTTCGACCATCGTATCAACACCGATGATGCTGGAACTCGCTTCGGCATACCAGGTTCAATGTAAAGTTGGACTGACCGGTTTCAAATGGATTGCGAAATTCATCAAGGATTTCCCTGAATTGCAATTCATCGGTGGCGGCGAGGAAAGTTTCGGGTTTATGGTTGGCGATGCGGTTCGCGATAAAGATGCGGTTGCCGCAACTTTATTGGTCTGCGAAATTGCCGCACAGGCCAAAGCCAAAGGCAGTTCACTTTACCGGGAATTGTTGCAGCTATACGTCGACTACGGATTTTATAAAGAATATTTGGTGTCATTGACCAAAAAAGGAATCGAAGGCGCACTTGAAATCAACCAGATGATGATCCAGATGCGCGAGAATCCGGTCAGGGAAATTGATGGCGAACGCGTTGTGATGGTCGAGGATTATCTCAATTCAACAGCGAAAAACCTGTTTACCGGCGAAGTTGAAACCATGAATGTCCCAAAATCCGACGTATTGATTTATTATACCGAAGACGGCGCGAAAATCGCTGCAAGGCCAAGCGGAACAGAACCTAAAATCAAGTTTTACGTCAGTGTCAATACCCAAATAAATTCCGTTGACGATGTGCCCGAAGCCGAAATGCATCTCGACGAAAAAATCAAAAACATCCTCACGGATATGAACATCATTTAATGAGCAATTTCAAAAAGATCATTCCCTTTGCGTTGCCGTATAAAAAGTACGCTTTCCTGAATATTTTCTTTAATATTCTCTATGCGCTTTTCAGCACGCTTTCGTTTATTTCACTCATCCCGATGATGCAGGTTTTGTTTGACAAAGCCAAGCAAAATCATACACAGCCAATTTATCACGGCGTATTAAAACTAAAGCCATATCTTGAAGATTCCCTGAGTTATTACATTACGACCACAACCGAAACATATGGCCCGGGAAGAACGCTGTCGGTTATGGCGGCCGTGATCATTACGATCTTTTTATTAAAAAACCTTTGTGATTACTTCGCGATGTTCTTCATCACGTTCCTGAAAAACGGAATTTTGCGCGACATCCGCAATGCGATGTATAAAAAAACCATCGAACTGCCGCTGGCTTTCTTTTCTGAAAAGCGCAAAGGCGACACGATTTCAAGGATTTCAGGCGATGTCAATGAAGTACAGAATTCCTTTTTGGCGATTCTGGAATTGGCAGTCAAGGAACCGATGACGATTATTTTTACGATTATCGCGATGTTTATGATCAGTTACAAACTGACGATCTTCGTGTTTATTTTTATCCCGGTTTCAGGCTACATCATTTCATTGGTCGGAAAACAGCTGAAACGTAAATCGACGCGCGCCCAACAGGAGCAAGGTGTTTTCCTGTCGACAATTGAAGAAACTTTGGGCGGGTTGAAAGTCGTCAAAGGCTATAATTCTGAAAATTACTTCAATAAGATTTTTCGCGAATCGACCGGACGTTTCTTTCATTTGAACAACAGCATCACCAACAGGCAAAACCTCGCCTCGCCGATGAGCGAATTCATGGGCATCATGATTATCGCCGTATTGCTTTGGTATGGCGGGAATATGGTTTTGGTTTCAAGAACGCTTGAAAGCGCGACTTTCCTGGCTTATATGGGATTGGCCTACAATATCCTGACACCGGCAAAATCGATCTCAAAAGCATTTTACAGCATTAAAAAAGGCGATGCCGCAGCCGAACGTGTCCTCGAAATTCTCCACCAGGAAAACCCGATTGTCAGCAAGCCGAATGCGATAGCGAAAAGCACATTTGAAAATGCCATTTCCATTAAGGACATCAATTTCAAATACGAGGATGAAACAGTCCTGAAGGATTTTTCGCTTGAAATTCCAAAAGGGAAAACCGTTGCGCTCGTTGGCCAATCCGGAAGCGGAAAAAGTACGATCGCCAATTTACTGACGCGTTTTTATGACGTACACGATGGCGGCATTTCGATTGACGGAGTCGATATTAAAGATATGGATTTGCAATCCTTGCGCGGCCTGATGGGATTGGTGACACAGGACAGTATTTTATTCAATGACACAATCCGGAATAACGTAGCGCTTGGCAAACTCGACGCTTCCGATGAAGAAGTCATCGAAGCGCTGAAAATTGCAAACGCCTACGAATTTGTCAAAGATTTGCCGAAAGGCATTTATACCAACGTCGGCGACAGCGGAAACAAATTATCTGGCGGGCAAAAACAACGATTGAGCATTGCACGCGCCGTGTTGAAAAACCCACCGATCATGATTCTCGACGAAGCGACTTCGGCATTGGATACGGAAAGCGAAAGACTCGTACAGCAAGCGCTCGAAAATATGATGCAAAATCGGACTTCGGTCGTGATTGCGCACCGTTTGTCGACCATCCAGAAAGCCGATAATATTGTCGTCATGCAGAAAGGCCGCATCGTAGAGCAAGGCCGACATGATGAACTGCTTGCAAAAGATGGCGCGTACAGGAAACTTGTCATGATGCAGTCTTTCGATTAACAAAAACACAGGGTTATATGTACATCAGCAATCCTAATATCAAACTTCCCGAAAATCCCGACACGGTCGTCTGGAAATACCTTGACCTGTCGAAATTCCTTGATTTGCTGATTTCCCAAAAACTGTTCATGTCGCGTTCGGACAAATTCGAGGACCAATATGAAGGCACTTTCAGCGAACCGACATTCGAGGAAATGAAAAAACTCTCTGCCGACAATCCCGAATTTTTGGATTATTACAAAACACACCGCGAGAAAGTCGTCGTCAGCAGCTGGCACATTAACGAATACGAATCGTTTGCGATGTGGCAGATTTTTACGCAGAACAGCGAAGGCTTGGCCATCCAATCGACACTTGGAAGATTGCAAAAAGCTTTGGCGCCGGAAACGGTTTTCGAACAGCAAATCGGCCAGGTCAATTACATCGATTACAAAAAAGAATACATCCCGTTTGACGACATCTTCTTCCCTTTCCTTTTCAAACGGAAAAGTTTCCAATATGAGCGCGAAATCCGCATTATTTCCGATTTGAGTAGGAACGATTTGAAAATCAATGAAGGCTTAAAAATCAATGTTGACATCCGCGAGTTGATTGAAAAAATCTACATTCATCCGAAATCAGAAAACTGGTATAAAAACCTTGTGATCCAGTTGATGAAGCAACTCGACTTCAATTTTACCATTGAAAAATCCGATCTTGAAAGCGACATTCTGATTTGAATCTTGAATCAGGCCGCGTTAAGGATTGCAGTGAAAATCCTTTTCTTGCAAAGAAAAGATTGCAGCGGAAAGCCTGACTCGAGCTAATATCGCATCTAATAAACCCGAAAATTTTCCGCGAGAGAACGCCCTGAAAAAAAATTGAAAAAATTACCTGTTCTTATTTAGACTTTATAAAGATAATGGTTTACTTTTGCCAAAATTTTTATACTTCATGAGAAGATCGTTACAATTCCTCGTCCTGATTATTTCATTTCGTTCGGCCGCACAAACAGTGCAGGATTCGGTTGCCCTGAAGAAAATGAAGGAGGAAATCAAGAAAGAACTCCGCGAGGAAATGAGGCAGGAACAAGCGAATGCAACGCCTACAACAACACCGCGTTTCGACATGACCAATTTTACCTTCAACGGGTACGGCGTCATGAACTACTACAACTATAAATACGATACCGATAAAAACCTAAAAAATAAGATGGACGCCGAGCGCCTGAACTTATACATCGGTTACAAATACAACAGCTGGATTACGTTCCAGTCTGAAATTGAGTTTGAGCACGGCGGAACCGGTTCAACTTTAGAACTCGACACACAAGAGGAATTCGGCGAATACGAACAGGAAATCGAAGCTGGCGGCGAAGTCAAACTCGAACAGGCTTACATCGATTTTGCCATCAACAAACATTTTAATGTACGCGCCGGACGTATGAAAATCTTTTTCGGAATTGCCCAGAATCTCGACGATCCGGATGATTATTTTACGACAACACTTCCTGAAATGGAAAACGAAATCCTGCCGGTCGGCTGGTATGAAAACGGAATTGAATTCCACGGTAGTTTTTGGAAAGATCGTCTACTCTACCGCGCCGCAATCACCAATGGATTGGACGCTTCAGGATTTAGTTCGCGTGGCTGGATCAAAGAAGGCTACCAAACGCGTTTTGAAATGGTCAACGCCGAATCGTTTGCTTTCAGCGCACGTTTGGATTACAAATTCGGATATGGCGACCAGAACTTTTTCGGATTGTCGGCTTATGTCAATGATGCTGCGGCAAACCGTCCTAAGAATGACATGAAAGAAACGGCATATGTGAAAATTGTCGAAGGCCATGTCGTTTACAACATGCACAACTGGCGTTTCAATTCGATTTTGTTGTATGGCGATTTGGAAAATTCCAATATCGTTTCCCGAAAAAATGCGGCGCTTGCCAATACGCTTGGCGTCAAAAGAACACCGGTCGGGAAAGCCGCTTTGGGTTACTCGGCCGAAGTTGGTTATGATGTCATGCACCTGATGAACCCAAAATCGAGGCAGATGCTTTTCCCTTTCATGAGATACGATTTTTACGACACGATGCAAGCTGTTGAAGGCGCCGTGGTCGACAATCCGCGTTGGGAAAGAAGTGTCATCACCGGCGGTATCAACTGGTTTGTGATTCCGAATGTCATCGTAAAAGCACAATATTCAAACAGGCGATTGGGCTCGCAAAACATCGATCCATCGACATTGGAATACACAGGAGAAAGGCAAAAGGAAAACACGTTCTCTACCGGAATCTCATACATTTTTTAAAATTATTCACTAACAATAAATGCATTTATAATGAACAAAAGGATTTTAACTTTCGGATTAGCGGTATTGGCTTCATTTGCCTTTGTAAACTGCAGCAACAATGACAATTCAAATGACGTCGACCCAAATGCGGCTTTGTATACAGAAGTGCTGACCAATGTTTCCAATAATGTTATCGTTTCGACATACGAGCAATTGAACTCAAAGGCCATCGAAATGAAAGCGGCTATCAATACTTTGGCTGCAACGCCAAATGAAACCAACCTGACTGCCGTTAAATTGGCCTGGCAGGCAACACGTTCGCCCTGGGAACAATCGGAAAGCTTTTTATACGGCCCGGTCGAAACTGAAGAAATCGTTGACCCGGCTATCGATTCATGGCCAGTAGACGTCGTCGCCATCGACAATATCATCGATAACGGTGCGCCAATCACGGCTGCCTCTTTGGCAACAAATGACGATGCACGTGGATTCCACACGATTGAATATTTTGTTTGGGGAATCAATGGGAATAAAGCAGCGGCTGATTTGACAGCCAGGGAATTGGAATTCCTTGTAGCGGCTGCAACCGATTTACAGGAAAACACGCAGAAATTATACAATGCATGGAAACCAGCCGGCGGAAATTACGCCAATAATTTCATCATTGCCGGACAATCCGGAAGCGTATATCCTTCACAAAAATCGGCGTTGTTTGAAATCGCTGAAGGTTTGACAGGAATTGCCGATGAAGTAGCTTCAGGAAAAATCGAAGAGCCGTTGAACGGAAATGCTGGCGGACCAAAACCGGAAGCCGAAGAATCGCGTTTCAGCAACAACTCGAAATTAGATTTTGCGAACAACATCCGAAGCATCCAAAACATGTACCTGGGTGATTTTAACGGCAGCACAGGAAAAGGCCTGACCGACATCGTGGCTTTGACCAATCCAACATTGGACACACAAATCAAGGCTTATATCCAGGATGCGATTGATTCTATCAACGCCATTCCTGAAACTTTTACGATTTCGATTACCGATCACCGCCAGCAAGTGCAATTGGCACAGCAAAAAGTCGGTGAATTGAAAATATTATTACAAAGCCAATTACAGCCGTTCATCAGCAACTTGTAATAATTACATTTGCAAAATTTTTAAAAGAAGTATCTGATAAAACGGATACTTCTTTACTCGTTAAATATGAAGATGACCAAAAGAATATTACTCCTGCTTGTATTGTCGGCGACTTTGTTCTCCTGTAACAACGAAGACTCTGAATCCGATTACATCAACATCGATGACAGGCTGAATGCCGGTGGCGAAACGACGATCTTTTCTGCGACGAGCAATTCATTTGCCCTTCCGGCGCCGAATCTTTCCGACGCCGATTACGAATCGCACCTTGCAGGAGATTTCCAATTTGAGTCGACTTTCATTACGGCACCGGCAACCATCAATCAGGGTTTGGGCCCGATTTTCAACAACAATTCGTGTGTGACTTGCCATCCGCGTGACGGAAGGGCAAAGCACCCGACCAACATCAATGCTGCAAACGGACTGTTGGTCCGCGCGAGTATTTTTGGGACAGACGAACATGGCGGACCAGTTCCGGTTCCGGGTTTCGGGCTGCAGATACAAAACCGCGCGATTACAGGTTATACGCCTGAAGCGGTTCTGAATGCGACTTATGTCGAATCGACCGAAACTTTGGCCGACGGTACGCAGATTACCTTAAGGAAACCGATTGTGACCTTATCCAATCCATACATCGCTTTACCAGCCGGAGTCATGCTTTCGACGCGTTTGGCGCCGCCGGTTTTCGGATTGGGATTGTTAGAGGCGATTCCGGAAGCCAATCTGGTTGCCGCACAAGACATCAACGACAGCAATGGCGACGGGATTTCCGGGAAAGCCAATTATGTCTGGGATTCGCAATTGCAGCAAACGCTGATTGGAAGATTCGGATGGAAAGCCAATACGGCGACTTTGGTCAGCCAATGTGCCGCAGCTTATGTCGAAGATATGGGCATTACGAGCTACATGTTCCAGAACGAAAGCGGCTGGCAGCAAAGCAACGGCAACGACGGTATTACCGACGATCCTGAAATCACGCCTGAAGTGTTGAATTCGGTCGTGTTGTATTGCAGGACTTTGGGTGTTCCGGCGCCGCGAAATATCGATAAGGAGAATGTGAAAAGAGGCGCTAAAATTTTCGAGCAGATCGATTGCGCGAAATGCCATACGCCAAAACAACAGACTGGAAACAGTGCGATCACGGCTTTGAAAATGCAAACGTTCTATCCGTATACCGATTTGTTGTTGCACGACATGGGCACCGAACTCGCTGACAACCGCCCGGATTACCTGGCCAGCGGCACCGAATGGAAAACGCGCCCTTTATGGGGAATCGGGCTGACGAACCTGATCAACGGCCACACCGATTTCCTGCATGACGGCCGCGCGCGCAACATCACCGAAGCGATTTTATGGCATGGCGGCGAAGCGCAAAATGCGAAGAACAAATTCAAGCAACTGAGCACTTCAAAAAGAAACGATCTGCTGGATTTTATTAATTCATTATAATTTAGGTTTTTGTTTTGTTTACAAAAAAGGTTAAGCTTTGTGAGCTTAACCTTTTTTAATTTTGGGCGTTGCCTGCGGCCGGGCTTTCCGCTGCAATCTTTTATTGTTGTGGGATTTGTCATTCTGACGAAGGAGGAATCTCCTGGCAATAAAAGGATTTTCGCTGCAACCCTTAACGCTGGAGTCCATTTAATATTCGACATTCGTTAATCTATATTTTAAATTAAGAACGCTTTGAGATTTAGAAGTATTTCAGGCAACTTATGCAACTGAAGGAAATACTTCTTATAAACCATTTTTGATTAATAAAATGATTTTGTTTTGGGAAGATTAACTCTTTCAATGAAAGTTAAGAAGTCACGCCCTTGATCAGTAATTTTGACATTATTATTTTCTGCAATATAAATTAGAGCATAACTTTCCATAAATTGTAAATATTGTCCATAACTATATTCCGCATAAGAATTTGGGCTTTTAGCAACTGCGTTTTCGTAAATATATTTTAATGAATCTTTTGTTTCATTATCATTTCCATCAATCTTATAAAGTATTTCTATTTGACTTCCATAAATTAAACGATAAACATTCTGAAAATGTTTTTCAAAATATAGTAACATGCTATATGTTAGCAATCGATTAAAATTTTCTCCAGTTTCTATGACGATTTTCGAATCTCTCAGTATCGAGGCTTTTACAATTTCTTGGGAACTCTCAGTAAATTCTCTTAGATATTCATACAATTCATCATTACTTTCAATATCTAAAATCTCAGCATCTAAAGTCGTTGCTTCAGTTTGAGTTTGCTGGGAATTCTGAATCTCAATTGATCCGCCACCAACATTGACTTTTTTCGTATTTTTAATTAAATATCTAATTTGTTCTTCGAAAAAAATTACGATTAGCATAATTAAAACCGGCCAAGATATATCAGCTAAGAAATTTAAAAATAAGGCCCAATATTTATATGTATAATCCATATTTTAAATCAATTTTGTTAATATCGTCAATCCACAGATTGTAATATTCGAACCCTAGCCCTGATAGCAGCGGAAATCCTCGCAGCGCAGCGAAGAGATTGCAGCGTATAGCAGGAAACAGCTCCTAAAAAACTTTAAAACTTTGGGACTTTAAAAACTTTGCAACTTTGGAAATTCGAAACTTAAATCGGCCTATAATTCACAACCTTCCACTCTTTCCCCAACAAATCCAAATAATTGTAATGCAGCACATCATCCTTGTCAAACTCGCCATTTTTGTTTGTGTCTTCGATGGTGCGGAAATACAGGCGGTTTTTGCTGTCGATGATTTTCCAGTCGATCAGTTCCTCGAAATCGGTAGATAATTTCGTGAATTTCTCTCCGCCAATCGTAGAAATGTATAACGACTTGATGTCGCTGGCGTCGAGTTTGTCGTCCTTGTTCGTGTCCATATCGGCCAGCGTATAGACCAGGAATTGCTGCTTGGTCTTATCGGCTACTGATTTTAAGAATGTCGCGGTCTGGATCAAAACCGGCTTGTCGGTCAATACCGTCAGCGAATCAGAACCGACTTGCTGGAACTTCAGGTTGCGCAAAAAACCCGTAATCTCAAACTCATTGTAATTCGAAATCGTATAGCTGACATCGCCGCCGCCCGAAGACGAGCCGTATCGCGCTTTCTGGTCAAACCGGACGTCGCCAATCGGATGGATCAGGTAATTCGTTCCCGTGATTTCGACTGGCAAATCGGCGATTTCAAGTATCGTCGTATCGACTGCCGGCACTTCAGTTTTAACTTTGGCCGTATTGCCGTAAATGACTTTTGGCTTTTCTTTTTCCTCTTTGCAGGAAGCGAAAAGTAAAATAATGATTCCGGTCAGAAGTATATTGATTGTTTTACTCAAACTAATATTGTTTTTTTTGTTTTCGTGACCCGAGCCTAAAAGGCGAACGGATGAAATAATCTTCGATTTCATGATGCTGGTTTCAGATTGTCATCCAAATATAATCAATTTAGTTTTTGGTTTTGCGGATTACAGCCTTGCAGTCAATTTTACATTAAAGACGCGCGTCGTCATGTAATTCGGGATTCCGTATTGGTTTTTCGTGTACACATCGCGAACCCAGGTATTCGTAATCGCATTCTGGTTGTTGAACATGTTGAAAATTTCGGCGCCAATCGACAAATCCTTGAACTTTTTCAGCCAGTGGCCTTCCGGTCTGGATGCGTTGTTATCGGTCAATACGTATGAGAAACCGACATCCGCGCGGCGGTAATCGCGAAGGCGCGTCTGATATTGATACGAATCCGCATACGACGGCGAACCGCCCGGCAATCCGGTGTTGTAAACGAGGTTCAGGTACAATTTGACGTTCGGGATGTTTGGCATGTAATCCTGGAACAAAACCCCGAATTTCAATCGTTGGTCGGTCGGACGTGGAATATACCCGTGCCCATTGATGTTTTCCTCGGTTTTCATATAGCCGAAACTGAACCACGATTCGGTTCCCGGAACAAATTCACCGTTCAATCTCATATCCAACCCGTAGGCAAAAGCCTCTGCCTCATTGTTGGCGCGATAGCGGATCCTGACATTTTCCAAAGTATAGGTATTGACATCGGTCAGCGATTTGTAATAGCCTTCCGTGACCAACTTAAACGGTCTGTTCCACATCTTAAAGCTGTAATCATTGGACAACACGACGTGGACGGATTGCTGTGCCTTGACATCGGGTCGCACTTCGCCTAACGAATCCCGCAGCTCGCGGTATGATGGCGGCTGGTGGTATAAACCTCCGGAAAGGCGAAAAACCATATCGCGTTTCCACGCTGGCTTGATCGAAAATTGCGCGCGCGGGCTGTATACCGTTTGCACATCGTTCATAACATTGTCTTTAGTCACGACCCAGCTTTGAGAACGGATACCGGCGTTAAACCAGACATCATGCTCGCCGAATTTGCTTTTTTTGCTCCATTGGACATACGCTGACGAACGGTCGATGGTCACAAAATTTTTGGCGCGGACATATTGGAATGGCACCAGCGGCCCGACATATGGATTGTATGGCTGGTCGTTGTGCGGCAAATCGATAATCGGTGGATTCAAAGAAAAACCGGCAGAATCGATGACTTCCCATTCGACTACGCGGTCGCGGATGTCTTCACGCGTGTATTTGAAACCCCATTCGATCTGGTGGTTGTTTTTGAGGTTGTGGAAACCTTTGACTTCGGCATTGACGATCAAAACGTCGAGGTCGTTTCGCGCATGGTTCAATTGGGTGCCAATGGCACGGCTGAAAGTCACATCGCCAAAAGTATCTGAACCGATATTGGCATCGACTTCACCCAAAAGATAAGCCGCATAAATATCAAAATATTCCTGTTCTAAAGTATGATACAGCGACCCGATTAATTTTAAGGTAAAGTTGTCGTTGACATTATAAGTCGTTTTCAAAGCGCCGAAATACGTGTCGTAGCGGTCTTTTTCCTGTCCTTCGTAAAAAACCTGCAGCGCAATCGGCTCGTCGATCGTCCCGAAATTCGTCTGGCGCGTCAACGGCTGGTAATTGTATTTGTTCTGTGAAATGTTGCCAAGGAAACTGAATTGCCATTTGGTGTTTGGCGTAAAATTGACATTCGTCTGCACGTCGGCAAACGTCGGATGGAAATTCGTCGACGTTTCCTGGCTGTTGACCAAAAGGCTGTTGTCGCGGTAACGCACACCGGTGATGGCTGTCCATTTCTGGTTTTTAGAGACGACGTCGACAGCGGCGCTTCCACCGAGGAAACTCGCTTCAGCTGCCGCGCCGAATTTGGTTGGCGTCCGATAGGTAATATCCAAAACCGAAGACAATTTATCCCCGAATTTTGCCTGGAAACCACCTGCCGAGAAATCGACATTCTGCACCAGATCGGTATTCGTAAAACTCAAACCTTCCTGTTGGCCTGAACGGATCAGGAACGGACGGTAAATTTCGACTTCGTTGACATAAACGAGATTTTCGTCATAGTTGCCGCCGCGAACCGCATATTGCGTAGAAAGTTCGTTATTGGAATTGACACCGGGAAGCGACTTGATGATATTTTCAATCCCGGCATTCGCTCCGGGGATTTTACGGATGACATCAGGCGCAATGACCGTTAGTCCTTCTACCCTTTTCCGGTTTCCGGCCGTCACAATGACATTGCCGAGCATTTCGGATTTGTCGGTCATGACGACATTGAATTCGTAATCCTCATTGGGTTTCAATTCGATGGTTGCCGTGACTTTTTTGAGTACGGTATGCGTAAAAACAATCGTGATTTTTTGGTTTGCGGGAATCGTGAACAGGTAAAACCCATTTTCGTTTGTCGTTGCCGCCTTGTCGCCATACGTGATATTGACGTCCGGGACCGGCTTGCTGTTTTCGTCAAGAATAATTCCTTTTACCCTTGCCGTCTGTGCAAAAGCAGTGAATCCAATAAAGAAAAAAAGTAACGCGTGGATGGTTTTTCTGGCTCTCAAGTGCTGGTTTTGTTAGTTCTTGCTTTTGAAAAAATACGTTTCAAAGATAGCAGAATTTCCCACATTATCTGAAACGATGACTTTTAAATCGTTGCGCCCGTCGGCGAAAATGTTGTCGTCAAAATTGTGGGTCAATCGTCTGGATTTGTAATCATATTCGAATAAAATAAATTTCCCGTTCAGATAGCCTTTGTAATCCTTGATGCCGGAAATGTTGTCGCGGACGTAAACCACAAGCGATTTCTGTTTGCTGAGCCATTTGCCCTGGATGGATTTTGCAAGTGTAATAACAGGCGGCGTTGTGTCTTTTGCCAATTCAAACTGCCCAAACAACTTGACTTTCGCATTGAAAGCGCCATCTTTATAATAGGTGTCGTTGTAACTGAGTTTGCCGCCTTCGGTATTGG
>DATHKH010000091.1:0-5136 GCA_035286325.1 Flavobacterium sp. | reverse complement strand
ATATTCGGAAAAATCGGCGTCTTCTTCATAATTCTCGTAATAACCTTTGCCCTTGGTATAATGCAGGGCAACATTCGTGTGCCAGTTCTCCGAGATTTTCTCGTTCCAATGCAACTGATAATGATCCTGTTGGTAATTGTCGGTTTCATTGCCGTAATAGCGCGGGTTGCCCAATTCGTCGGTGAACATTCCCGCCGAGTTGAATGTGCGGTCGCTGTTTAAAGTCGCACCATCGATTCCGTTCCATGATTGGTACGTTTTTTCGGTTCCGCCAAAGACAATCGCCTTGATTAAAGTCGTTTTCCCGACATAAGTGCCTTGCAGAAAATACGATTTCAGGTCCGATGACGCGCGGTCAATATAACCATCTGAAGCGATGTTCGACAGCCTTCCGGCGATTTCAAAATGGTCGTTTAACAATCCTGTACTGAACTTTACGGTATGTTTTCTCGTGTTGAAACTCCCGAATGAATTCGAAATTTCACCGTTGGCTTTTTCCGAAAATGAATCCGTGAGCATGTTCAGGCTCGCGCCAAAAGCACCGCTCCCATTAGTGGATGTTCCGACACCTCGTTGCAATTGCAGGCTTTCGAGCGATGAGGCAAAATCGGGCAGGTCGACAAAATAAGTGCCACCGCTTTCGGCATCGTTATACGGCACGCCGTTGACTGTAATGTTGACACGTGTTGGATCGCTGCCGCGAACGCGGATTCCGGTGTAGCCAACGCCAGCGCCGGCGTCGGAAGTCGTCACGACCGATGGCATGAAATTCATCAGGGTCGGAATGTCCTGGCCGAGGTTGCGTTTCGCGATTTCCCTTTTGGTCAGGTTGCTGAACGTAACCGGCGTTTTCTCGTCGACGCGCACGGCGGAAACGATGACTTCATCGAGGGAAACTGGTTTTTTGATGGTGTCGCTGGCTTGATCTTGCGCTGAGGAGAGAAAAGAAACAAGAAGCAAGAGGCAGGAAAACGCAACGATTTGGAAGTTTTTGCTTCCGGTTTGGTTCGCGTGAGCGATTGAAGTGAAAATCCTTTTTGAGGTTTTTACCGAAAAAAGATTGAAGCGGAAAGCGCGGCCTGAAAGGACACGCCCAGAATTGAATAAAGTTTTCATTCGTAAAAGCTTACGAATAAAAGGGGTAATTATTCTTTGTTAAAATTAAAAATTGGTTTTTGCCTTGCGAACGACGGTGCGCATCCGACGTTTTGCTCAGCGATTTCCTTGGCAGCATTACCTGCCCAGGTTCCATGGGTATAATCTCAGCCCGTTCGAGCACCCCTTTGAGACGATGCAAAAGTAGTAAAGATTTTTAGATTGTTTGGTTTTTAAACCATAGAATTTTAATCGCCTGAGAACCAGATGTCAAGATTGGATTTTTTGCGGGATTGCTTGATTTCGGAAAGCGTTTTCTTGTTGTGCAATCTTTTTTTGATGACGGATCTTGGGATTTTTGTGGCTTTCCTGATTTTTGGGACGACGAGCGATTTTTCGATAAGCTCGAGAAAACGTTTCGTGACGATGTCTTTGTTGCGCAGTTGGCTTCGATCCTCGTCGCAGTTGAGAATGAGGATTTTATCGGAAGTCAGCCGCGATTGCAGTTTGGTTTCCAACAGCAACTTTTCTTCGGGAGACAAAGCCATAGAATTTTCCAAATCGAATGACAGCACGACTTTTGACGACACTTTATTGACGTTTTGTCCGCCTGCGCCGCTGCTGCGAACGGCTTTGAACTGCAGTTCCGATATGATTTTATCCGAATCCATTACTGCGGCTGGTGCGCCGATTTTAAAAGGTCGTTGACGGTTTTGACCGGATTAAAGGTAATCAATGGCACTTCGACAAAAACAGTGATCCATCTGGCCATCGCGCCGTTCCACAATCCCGGCAATTCGTAAGCTTTGAGCGGCCTGCCATTTTTATTTTTGTCGACGATAAAACCACTGTTGTGGTCGACAAAATTTGAAAGCCCGAACTTTTCGCCTTTGTAATTTTTGATGCCGCAAACCAAATCGACCGGGTTGAAATGCGTCGATGCCGACAGGATTTTGACCTGGCCTTCATTCTGCAGGTCAATTTGTGACGTTTCGACAATCTGCAAAGACAAAGCGCCTTTTGAATCGCGGACCCAAAACGGGCCACCGCCGGGTTCGCCTTCGTTTTTGACCATGCCACAGACACGGATTGGGCGGTTCAGGATTTCCGTGACATATTCGATTTTGTTGCCTAAGGTATATTTTGAAATGTCATCGCCGATTTCAATATTGAGTTTTTCCTGGATAAAAGAAATGATGCTGTTAACGTCTTTTTCCCCGACCGCCGTGTTGTCAATCTGGTTCAGGTAATTAAAAATTTCCTGCTGCAATTCGACCAATACGCCACCAAGTGCCTTTTTATACAGCGCGATGGTTTCGACATGGTTGTGGACGACATTGTCGATGTTTTTGATGAAGATGATATCCGAGGTGAGTTTGTCGAGATTTTCAATCAGCGCGCCATGTCCTGCAGGACGAAAGACGAGTTTTCCTTTTTCATCGCGAAAGGGGAAATTTTCCTTGTCGACCGCGATCGTGTCGGTGGCTTTGTGCTGGTAACTGAAGCCGATATTGATTTTATTGCCCGATTGCTTCTCGATTGTGGATTGCACATTGGAAATGATCTCTTCGAACTGGCGCCTGTGGTTTTCCGAAACAGTAAAGTGAAGACTGGCCGAGTTTTTTGACGCACTGTAATAAACAGTTTCATTCAAATGTTCTTCAACGGCAGTGGCAATGTGGGTTTTGTATTTGTGGAACGGCAAAACGCCTTTCGGTTTGTTCGAGAAATCAAAATGGCCGGCACCAAGCAATAGTTTGATGAACTCATAGTTTTTCCGGCTTCTTTCCCACGAATCAAAATCAGGGAATACCTGTTTCAGTTTGGTGTAAACCGCATCAAAAAACGGGAATTTCTCCATTCCCGCTAAAAAAACGGCGAGATTGGAGGCGTTTTTCCTATTGATATAAGCATTGATGGATTCATTTTCAAAATCAAAATCGTTCAGGAATTCGTTCAGGAATTTGAACATCCGGCTGGCCGCGCCAGAAGCGGGAATGAACTTTTCGAGCGCGAGGTCGTTTTTCCTGCTCTCAAAATAACGGGCATATTGCTGGAATTCGGCGTCAGACAATTTGACGATGCCATCATCCGGAGTTGCCGGCCTGTCGAGAATCGCTTTTGCAATGCCGCTTTTAAAGATTTCCAAATGACTTTCGATACTTGCCATATCGATGCCATGATTATATATCTGCACAAAATCGTGGGATGAAAAGCCCATGCGTTTTGCTTTTTCCAGGCTGTTGAGGATCGTTTTGGCAGACTCGAGCCTGGATTCAGCATCACCTGAAAGCGTGATAAAAGGCTTATTGTTTTCTACAAGCGCTTTTTTGAAAATTGCAAAAATGGTTTCGCGGTCGTCCGGGCGATCGCGCAAATCGTCTTTTTCCCACGGCACATCAATGTCGGTCAGGAAAAACAAGTCGTATTTGTGTTTCCTCGCTGCTTTGTCCAACAACGGATCGACGGCATTGTAATAAATTTCAGAATACACTTTGGTAACCAGCAAACACGTATCGGCAAACAAGAATTTTTCGGCTTTCAGCAGCATGTCGTTTTCCAATGCTGTTTGCCCGATGGCAATCGGCATAATGTCTTCGGGCCGGCATACGATTCCTGCGTCGTTAAATTTTTCCTGTAGGTAATCGCGTGCAAATTCAGGCGCCCAAACCGTATTGTAATGGTAGGCGAGTTGTTGTGCCAATGTCGTTTTTCCGGTACTTTCAGGCCCGAAAATGGCGATTTTTATGATATCTGAAATCCCAGGATTTACTGACAGCTGTTTAAGGTTTTCCTCCATGCTAGATATGCCTGAATGGCCAAAATTGTAAAAAATATGTACTGAAGTGACAGCATCCCGAGTCCGCGATAGGCATAAAGCGGAATGGCAATGAGGTCGCCGATGATCCATAAAGTCCAGTTTTCAATCTTTTTGAGCGCCATATACCACATCGCGGTAAAGAAAATCCCCGAAAGGAAAATATCGACATAATTGTCGGTCTCTATCGGATGGTGGCTGATTTTATAGACTGCGAAAATTACGACAATTGTAATAAAAAACATGGCGATGCCTGTTAATTTTTGCCTGTTGTCTGTTCGTGTGACCGGCAATTCTTTTTCCTGTCTTTTTCGCGTCCAGTTGTACCAGCCGTAAAGGCTGAGCACCGAATAATAGATATTGACGATCGTATCGCCCAGATAACCTGCGGCATAAAATAGATAGGCCGTAATGGTTGTGGCGATGAGTCCGACGGGATATACCAGAATATTTTCCTTTTTGGCATACCAGACGCTGGCGATCCCGAAGAAAAAAGCGACGGCTTCCAATGCAATTGCAAGCGATGATACGCCTTTGTAAGGGTCAAGAAAGAAATGGGCGAGTTCCTGCATCAGTCGAAGAAATTAAGGTCGTTTTCAAATGCGGTGCCGATAACGACGATGTCTGCGCCACAAAGATAGGCTTGCCTGATGCCATTTTTGTTTTTGATGCCACCGCCAACGATTAATGGGATGCCGACATTTTGCGAAACCAATTTGATGATTTTCGACGGAACGGCATGCCGTGCGCCGCTTCCGGCTTCGAGATAGATGAGTTTATTGCCGAGCATTTCTCCGGCCTGTGCGGTTTCCAGGATCAGTTTTGGGTCGCTGATTTGCATCGGCTGGGTGCGGCTGACCTGTGCGACTGCCGTTTCGCTGCCGCTTTCGATCAGGATGTAGCCGGTTGGGATGATTTCGAGCTTCGATTTTTTTAGGATTGGCGCAGCTTTAACATGATGGCTGATCAGGTAATCCGGGTTTCTTCCGGAAAGCAGCGACAGGAATAAAATACCATCCGCTTTGTCGGAAATTTGCGATGGATTTCCCGGAAAAAGAATGACCTGCAAATGGCATCCTTCTTTTATTTTGACGATCAGTTCGTCTATTTTATTGGTCACTACAAGGCTTCCTCCGATGAAAATGTGCGTCGCGGGCGAACTGCAGATTTTGGAATGAGCACGCCGAGATTGTCCCAGTCGATTTTGTCCGGATCGAGAAGTA
>DATHKH010000090.1:0-25182 GCA_035286325.1 Flavobacterium sp. | reverse complement strand
CCAGGCGTAAATGCGATGAAACCTATCAGGACCAAACTGAAAAAGGCAATACTTAAAGTTTTGGTTCTTTTCCGAAGGCCCGAACGGAACAGGATCATGCCCGGAATCATCAATACGATGAACACCGTGTTGATCCGCACCAACAGCAAAAACGTCAGCAGCGTAAAGACGGCAATGTAAACCAGTTCATAAAATTTTTTCTGCCTCAGCACGCGGTCAAAGCACAAGGCGATGCAGAAAAACAATATCGCCGAAAAATAGGTAGGATGCATTTTGAAAAAGCCGATTTCCAGATAGACAAAATTCCGGAACGCCGATACATTGTAACTCGACTGGAAAAATTCTGCCGGCGAATGGTAATAAAAAAATGCAGCGATATATCCCAGGCAAACCACCAGACATGCATTTTTCAGGATGCTGAAATACAGGCCGAGTTTTTCGCGGGTGAAATGCTTTTTGGGAACCAGCTCAAAAATTATCGGGAACAGCAGAAAGAACAACGCGTGGTTCAAATGTCTTTCATAAAGCGGAAGGCTGCCGCGCAAGAGGCCGGTGAATGCAATGATCCAAAATGGAATGCCCAGCAATAAGGCACGTTTCCAGTTGGCCGTCTTATAGTTTTTGGAAAGAATGCTGTAAAGGATGGCGTTGGCCGACAATAAAATGAAAAAGAAGGACGAAATGCTTTCCTTGAACAACGGGAAAGTGAACAGCAGCGGAATCAGGTACAAAAATCCTTTTTCAGCAGCTTTTTTCATGACAGCATGGTTTTTATGATGTCTTTGGTTGGAAACGAAATGGTGTTTTTGTTGTGGTTTATCATCAAGGCACGATTTTTTTTCTAGGCCAAATATAGTCTTTTAAAAAAATATTTTTGGGGCGGCAGGCGGTTAAAAAATAAATTGGCCATGAAGCGCCAAAGAATTTGGTTATCAAGTGCCAAATGAATTATATTTACACGCAGCAAATGCTACCGGCCGTGGATTGTGTTTACGGCTGTCTGACCACACTGATGATTGGGAAAGGAAAGAGAATGATGCCATTCATCAATGGCTGATCCTTACATCATTAGTGATAAAACTGACAAATGGATTACAGCGAAAAGACATCGGATTATTTTGGGAATACCAGGTTTGAAATCATCGATTTTATGGACATTCCACAAGAAAATCTAAAAATACTTGAGGTTGGCGCAGCTTATGGCGAGACCTTATTTTCTTTAAAACAACAAGGAAAAGCGGCCGAAACCGTTGGCGTTGATATTTTTGAAGACTTAAAAAACAGGGAAAGCTATAAGACAATCGACCGCATGATTTTCGGGAACATCGAAAATATGGAATTGCCCGAATACAAGTCGCATTTCGACATTATCCTGCTTCTCGACGTGCTCGAACACCTGGTCGATCCGGGCATTGTACTCCAAAAACTAAAGCAATACATGGCCGAAGACGGGCACATCATCGTAAGTATGCCAAACATCCGTCACTTTTCGGCGCTGATCAAGATTTTTTTCAAAGGCAATTTCAAATACGAGAAAAGCGGGCTTTTTGATTATACGCATATGCGGTTTTACTGCAGGCGCGACATCGAGGAGCTGCTTACCTCCAATGGTTTTTCTGTAGTGAAACAGGAAGGCTCGATCAGGAATTACAAAGGCATGTCGAAGACCAAATTTTTTCACTTGCTGACTTTCGGCCTCATGGAAGAATTTTTTTCCTACCAATATTTTTTCAAGATCAGGAAAGCTCGATAACGACAGCGAGGGTAATTATAAAACGCAATCAATGGCTACAGCACACGGGCTAAAGAATTATTTTGTTTATGGTTTCGGCCAAATCATCAATTTGATTGCCCCATTGTTGGTTGCGCCGAAAATCATTGCAGTCTGCGGCATGGAAAGTTGGGGAAAGATCGGCGTGGCCATTTCCATTTTCACCATCCTGAATATCTTCATCGATTTCGGTTCAGTGTTGATCGGCGTCAAGGAAGTAAGCACCAACAAATCCAATCCATCCCGCATCCGGTCTTATCTCAACGAAACGTATCAGCTCAGGGTTTACATTTTCGCCTTCATATTGATCGTCTATTCGGTCATCGTATTGTGGATTGGCCGGGAATTGCTGTTGTATTCGCTGGGGTTCGTGTTTGTTTTCGCGCAGGTTTTCAACCCGATCTGGTACTATCAGGGTACGGAGAATTACCGCAGCATCAACCGCATCATTTTTGTCTCAAAAGCGCTTTACATCGCGGCTATTTATATTTTCGTCACCCAAAAAACCGATTATGTGTACATGATTTTCCTATTGGGATTGTCGAATACTTTGGTATACGGCTACTTTTTGGCCAAGCTTTGGAAACGGTTGGATTTGTCACTTTTCAGCGCGCCCTATTCGACCATAGTCTCCAATTTCAGGAAAGAATACCCGATTGTGATTTCCAGCCTGTCGATTGCAGTATATGTGAATGCGCCCATTTTGATCATCAGTTCGCTTGTCGGAAATTACGAGACAGGTATTTATAAGATTGGCGACATGCTGCTCAATATCTTCAGAAGTTACCTGGCAGTTTTTTTTACGGTGAGTTTTCCGAGATTTTGTTCCATCAGCGCAGAAACCAAAGAAGAAGCCCGGAAGTTCCTCAGGAAAGCCAACCTCATCAATATCGTTTTCGTCTTCCTTGGTGCCATAGTGTTGCTTACCCTGACGCTGGTTTCCATCGATTATTTCCACTTCGACAAAAAGACCACCGACACTATCATCTATTGCTCGAAATTCCTGTTCATTCCCGTTTTGATTGCCTTTAACATTCCGTATTACCAAATGCTGATTTTCAACGACGAGCAAAAACTCCTGTCCAAGATCTCATTTGCCGTCGCCGTGGCGATGTGTGTCTGCTGTTATGGGCTTACGAGGTTGTTTCATCTCAACGGCAGCGTAGCTTCGTTGTATGTTGTGGAATTTCTGAGCACTTTCAGCATCATTATGTTCTATAAGACGGGAAAACGGAAAAACCGAAAAAAAGACGACTTGCTCATCCAATGAAAACAGCGAAAATTTATATCGTTCTGGTCAATTACAATAGTGCGTCCGATACCATCGAATGCCTTGAAAGCGTCCTGAAATCAACATATGGAAACTTTCAGGTGATTGTAGTTGACAACAGCGACACGTTGGAATCCCAAAATGAATTGTCGTCCTGGGCATTGGGAAACGATAATAACGTGGATACGTCTTTTGAACGCTTGGTATATCCGCTTATAGAAAAACCCGCCGACAGCTGTTTCGTATCGGAGGAAGATTTTGCCGCAAGCCAATTTTCCAAAAAAATCATCTTCATCAGGGCCGGACGCAATGACGGTTTTGCCGCAGCCAACAACATCGCCCTTAGGCATATCGCCAGAAAAACAGATGAGAATTGCTTTGCCTGGGTGTTGAACAACGATACGGTCATCGAAAAAAACGCCATGGAAATGGTGGTTTCCAAAATTGAAGCCACAGGCTTGTCCATGCGCCACACGCTGTTCGGAACGCCATTGATGGAATATTCCCAGCCGAAAAACATCCAGGCGATAGGTGGGCTTTACAACCGCAACACCGGATTGACGGTGCACATTTCAGACAATGAGCCACTTACAGCATGCCGGTATGATTTTCAAAACCCTCCGCAAACCGATTATCCAATTGGCGCCTCGATGATTGTGCACCGCGAATTTCTGGATCATGTGGGTTTCATGACCGAAGATTATTTCCTGTTTTTTGAAGAACTGGATTGGGCCTCAAGAGCGAAACAACAAGGCGGCACACTGAATATCCTTGAGGTGTTCGGCATATACCACAAACAGGGAAAAAGTACAAAATCCAACAATCGTGCGAAGAAAAGCGAGTTCGTGGATTTGACTTTTTTGAAAAGCCGGATCTTGTTTGCCAAAAGATTCAACCGCAAAAACCTGTGGCGCGTTTACGCTTCGATTTTAACATTGACATTGGCCAAACGCATGGTGCAGGGGAATTTCAAAATCATTCCGAAAATGGTCAGACTGGTACTGGACAGCCGCGAAGCAGATTGATTATGGCCGGAGACTTCTTAATTTTATGGCGAAGTGCAAATTATAAAAGAAATGATATTATATTTGCCGAAAATAAATTTATAAAATGAAAAAACTAGTTTTAATATTTTTTAGCAGCATGCTTCTGTTTTCTTGTGGAAAAGACAAGAAAGCCGCCACGGAAGATGCAAAAAATGTTGATGTGAAAGAAGTTTCAGGAATCAGCGTGACTATTGAAGGCATTTACGAAAAAGACGACAGTTTATCAGTCGTGTTTAAACAGAATGGATACTATGCTTACAACAAAGCCGTACCTTTTAAAGTGAAAGGGTCGCCGCTGATGCAGCAATTGACAATCAACCTGCCTGCCGGGGAAACCGTAGATAACATCGCCATGATGGCAAGTTCCAACAAGGATCAAAAATACCTGACACTGAAAAGCATTGCCGTAAAAAATGGGGACGATGAAGTGGTAAAAAATACTGACAATTTTACAACGTATTTCCTGTTTGACGAATGTTTCAAATTTGATTCGACCGCAGACGGAAAGTCATTCCGCTATGTGATGGACCATACGAAAAAATACCAGCCTGGAATTGCAGGAAGCGAACAATTGGAAGCGCTGCTTGTAAAATAAGAACCAAGTAAAAATCATTAAAAAGCGAAGTCATCGAGGCTTCGCTTTTTTTTATGGGTTTATTTCGGGTTTCACTTCAGGTTTTGCGATAAAACTGTTCCGCATCGAATGGTAGAAAAACCAGATGAAGAAGAACAATTCGGGTGGAAAATAATGTCCGTCCCTAAAGAGTTTCATCAGGAAATACACAAAAATACCCTGGGCCATAAACAGGTCATCTGACGAGAAACAATCCGAAGCCTTGTAAAGCGCAAAAAGGACGAACAAGAAACCGATGATCCCGAATTCTGAACAAATGCGCGTGAACAGGGAATTGGCATCAAACGAGTTCGATGTCTTCAGGTTCTGTGCTACCAGGTATTTCGGCGCGCGCATCTGCTTGGAATAAACTTCGGTATGCATGTAATGGTGGCTTCCGATACCGCTGCCCAACGGATGGTCGATGATGTTCTGCTTGGCGATGTACATGTTTCCGATCATTACATAGGAACTCAGGTTGGTTTTTTCTTCAAATTTCCCGGTATTGATCACATTCAAAGAATTGTAAGTGTCGTCAAAACGCATGCGGAACATCGGCACTTCCTGGTAAACGAAGTAGAAAACCACACACACAACCGGAATAAGCCCGGCAAGGTAGCCCATTCGCCTGAGCGTCAGGTTTGGCACGACGAACATCAATCCGCAGCCAATGTAGCCCAATGACGAATTGGAAATCAGCAGCGTACCGAAAATGATCGCAAAATTCCGCCACTGCTTTGTTTTCAAAAAATAATAACATGCCGGAATCACGACCACAACATAATGTGCCGGCTCCTTAAAGATACTCATCAGCCTGTAATCCAGCGTATTGTAATTCACCAGATACAAAGCATACCCCAAAACAGAAACGTAAACACACATTTTGGAATAGACTTCGATCAATTCTTCCTTGGTGTATAACGGAACAAAATTGTAATAATACGTGCCCACAATCATGATTCCGATGATTTGTGACAGCATGAAATTATATGGGATGCCAATGATGGTGTAAGCCAGGGCGCCGTGAACGAAAAAGAATACGTTAAGCAACAGGAAGTATATATTGAACTTGATCGTTTTGATCCTGACCATCAAAATATAATTCGTTAGGATAATCAGGTAAAGCAGTTTCCAGTCAATGATGAAATTGAAGAAAAAAGCTTCCGTAAATATGGCAAACAGCGAACTGTAAAGCAGGTATTTCTTCAGGTTTATCTTCATGGGCTTATTTTATTTTACGCAGCGGCTGGCCTGCATACACACCTTTTTCGGTAATTGGCTTGAATACCGAGCTTCTTGATCCCACAATCGTTTCACTGCAAATCGTTACCCCGGGCGCGACAAAAACATCGGTCGCCAGCCAACAGGAATCGGCGATGTCAATCGGCAGTGCATAAATCGGGAATTCCATTTGGGTATAGTCATGCGATCCAGTACAGATGTAACTTCGCTGCGAAATAACGGTGTGGCTGCCAATTTTGATGTTTCCCAAACTGTACAAAACCACATCGTCGCCAATCCAGGAAAAATCTCCGATTTCCAGTTTCCAGGGATAAGTGATCTGGCAACTCGGACGAAAGTTGACCTTTCTGCCGATCTTTCCACCGAAAACACGCACCAGAAAACGCCTCCAGCCATACATAAATTGTGGCGAAGGCTTGAAAAATATGGCCTGGACAAGCCACCATAACTGGACAATTACGGCATTTCTGCCACGAAATCCCTTTGGCAATTCGAATTTGTCTAATCGGAACATGTAGTAATTATTAATGGATGGCCATCATTTAAGCGCCAAATATACGAATGATTTGGTCAGGAATTGGCCATTTTAAAACTGGCGCCAGTAAATTTAAAACCCCATTTGCCCTTCCGCAATTGTCTTTCTTTTCAAAATCCCATAGGAGTTCCGCTTCCTTAATTTTTGCTCAGGATGCTTTGAACAACCCATATTTTAAGATGCAGTATATGGCCCTGAAACCGTCTTTCCAGCCAATTTTCTTTCCTTCCTCATAACCGCGGCCATAATAGGAAATGCCTATTTCATAAATCCGGATTTTCGGAACACGTGCTATTTTTGCGGTCACTTCGGGCTCAAAGCCGAATCTCTTTTCCCTGAGTTTTATTCCCTGTATGATATCGGTGCGAAACAATTTATAACACGTTTCCATATCCGTCAGGTTCAGGTTGGTGAACATGTTCGACAAAAACGTCAGGAATTTGTTTCCGATGGAATGCCAAAAAAAAGAAATCCTGTGCGGCTTTCCGCCAATGAAACGCGATCCATACACCACGTCGGCCATGCCTGAAAGTATTGGCTTCAGCAACAGGTTGTATTCTTCAGGATCATATTCGAGATCGGCATCCTGGATGACGAGGCATTCGCCAGAAGCTTTTTCGATGCCGGCATGAAGCGCTGCGCCTTTGCCTTGATTGCTTTTCAGCCTGACATATTGGATGTCGGCGGAAGGATTGGCGGCCATATAATCATGGATGACTTTTTCGGTATTGTCGGTCGAACAATCGTTGACAATGATGATTTCTTTCCCAATATTATGATCGAGCCTGACACGTTGGAGTTTGTCAAGAAGCAACTCGATGGTTGGCCCTTCATTATAGGCGGGAATAATAACAGAAAGTGTCTTGATCATTCGCAGGTTGTATCCGGGTTAGACGGTTTCTTTCACCATGGCATCAATCCATGCAAAAGTCCTCACCATTCCAACATGCAAAGGCTCAGAAACTTCCCATCCGATTTTTTCGCGGTAAAGCTTGTTGTCGGAATTTCTTCCCCTTACGCCAGTCGGGCATTTAAAGCCATATTTGTCGATAAATTCCTGTCCGCCGATATTTTTTATTTTGACGTCCTTGCCTGAAATGTCAATGGCCATTTGCGCCAATTGGTTGATCGACACCATTTCTTCCGACCCGATATTGACCGGACAGGGGAAATCAGATTCCATTAACCTCAAAACGGCTTCGACACATTCATCGACATATAGGAAAGAACGCGTTTGTTGGCCATCGCCCCAAACCTCAATCGATCCGCCGGCTTCAGTTTCGGCGACTTTACGGCACATCGCCGCTGGTGCTTTTTCCTTTCCGCCGTGCCAAGTGCCCTGTGGCCCGAAGATATTGTGGAAACGCGCGACACGAACGTCGAGTTTGTAATTCCTGTTGAACGCCAAAAACAACCGTTCTGAAAACAATTTTTCCCAGCCGTATTCCGAATCGGGATTTGCCGGATAAGCAGAGCTTTCTTCACAATTCGGGTTCAATGGATCCAATTGGTTGTACTCGGGATACATACACGCCGAAGAAGAATAAAACACTTTCTTTACTTTTTTGTCGACTGCTTCTTTGGCAACATTCAGGTTGATCATGGCCGAATTGTGCATGACATTGGCATCGTTTTCACCAGTAAAAATATAACCGGCTCCGCCCATGTCGGCAGCGAGTTGGTATACTTCGTCAATTCCTTCATCAATGACCCGGGCCACGACCACAGGATTAGTCAGGTCGCCTTTTATAAATTCATTGCAGATGTCATCGTGCTGGAAATATTCGTGATTTTTGATGTCGCAAATCCGAACAAAATGCCCTTCATTTTTTAAACGTTTCGCTAAATGGCCTCCGATAAATCCGCCGCCGCCTAAAACCACTATCTTTTTCATATTATAATGTTTCGATTTTTTCAATAAAAGAATTCAATATCATGTCTTTTGAAAAGTTTTCCATCATGTATTTCCTGGCTTTTTGGCCCAATTCATTTTGCAGGGCACGATCGCCTTTCAGCATCAGGATTTCCTGGAATATCTTTTCCGTATCTTCATTTGTATAATAACCCCAGCCTTGCGACAGGTTGATGTGTTTGGCGACTTCCGAGCGCATGTCACCCGTAATCACCGACGGTTTCGCGCTGCTCATCATGCCCAGGATTTTTGACGGCATGACCGAATCAATCACTTCCGATTTTTGGAAAAGCACGTGCAAATCGGCACTGCATAATAAATCGGCCAAATCCTCATATGGAATCGGCTCATAATAGGTGATGAAACCCATCAGGTTTTCCTTTTCCAGCCTTTGGAGCAACTCCGTTTTATAAGCGCCTTCACCAACAAGAATAAACGCGATATCGCCATGAGCGCTTAATTTTTTGGCGAGGTCGATGTAAATGTCCCAGTTTTGCTTTGCGCCGATATTTCCGGAATACAACACGGTAAATTTATCCATCGGAATGTGCGGATGCTGCTTATAATGTGCGGGATCGATAAAATCAACGTCGACCCAATCCGGATAAAACAGTGGGTTGGTTTCGGGTGCTTTCATTTTGATGCGATCCACCATTTTGAAACTGATGGAACTGATGATATCCGATTTCACGAAAAAATAATGCTCAATTTTATATAGCATTTTCTTGAATATATTCGACACAAAATTGTTCGTAAGCAATCCCGATTCAAACGCGGCATCAAATTCAAAATCCTTGATGGAGGTCCATAATACTGCATTTTTCAACCGGCGTTTCAGCATCAATCCCAGCATGACATTGGTCGTAAACGGAATGTTGCAGAAAATCAGGTCGGCTTTCCTGATGTTCTTTAAATTAAAGAAGTTGTTGTAATTGAAAGACAGAATGTGCAATGCGCGGTAAAAAAAATTCCTGTTTTCAGGAACATAAAACCGGCTTCGGTGAATGGTCACGCCGTTGATGACTTCGGTGAAATGATCAGGCTTGTCCAAATAGCTCGCGTGGATTTTCCACATTGGGTAATAAGGAAACCCCGTCAACACCGAAACATTATAGCCTTTTGTCACCAGAAACTCTGCCAGTTGTGAAGTATACAGGCCAATTGCGGTATCTTCTGGAGCATAATTTACAGTAATAAAAGTAATATCTTTAATCATATATCTTCTCCTAATTTAGGGCACAGGATAAAAATCGTCAATCCCAAAATCTTATAATACGTGCAAATATAACTTAAGCAATTAGAATTTTTACTTTTTTTGGCCCGTAAATGGATTTTAACAATTGGCCACAGTGGCGCTGTTAAATTTAGAAATCCTGTCCAGGCAAAAAAGAAATCTCAAACAGGGGCTACGCCATCTTGTGAAAGGTGCCAAATTTTAAAGAAAATGCATTGAAAAATCTAAAAAAAGTTACATTTGTAAAAAATTGCACCCACTAAGATCTTTTTGATGAAAAGAATATTGATAACTGGAGCGGCTGGATTTCTGGGCTCACATCTTTGCGACCGTTTTATTGCAGAAGGATATTATGTAATTGGCATGGACAATCTCATTACCGGGGATTTAAAAAACATAGCGCATCTCTTCAGCCACAAGAACTTCGAATTTTACCACCACGACATCACCAAATTCGTCCATATTCCGGGAGAATTGGATTATATACTGCATTTCGCATCACCGGCAAGCCCGATTGATTACTTAAAAATTCCAATCCAAACCCTGAAAGTTGGATCACTTGGAACACACAATTTGCTCGGACTGGCCCGCGTCAAAAAAGCACGAATCCTCATTGCATCGACTTCGGAAGTATATGGCGATCCGCTTGTTCATCCGCAAACAGAAGAATATTACGGAAATGTCAACACCATTGGGCCGAGAGGCGTTTATGACGAAGCCAAGCGTTTCCAGGAATCCATTACGATGGCATACCATACTTTTCACGGCGTGGAAACGAGGATTGTCAGGATTTTCAATACATATGGGCCAAGAATGCGGCTCAATGACGGCCGTGTCATTCCGGCATTTATCGGACAGGCATTGCGTGGCGAAGACCTGACCATTTTTGGCGATGGAAGCCAGACACGTTCTTTTTGTTACGTCGACGACCAGGTGGAAGGTATTTTCAGGTTGCTGCACAGCGATTATGCATTGCCGGTCAACATTGGCAACCCCGACGAAATTACGATCAGGGATTTTGCAGAAGAAATCATCAAGCTCACAGGAACAACCCAAAAAATAGTCTATCATCCATTGCCGGTCAACGATCCGATGCAACGCCAGCCGGATACGACAAAAGCAAAAGCCATTTTGGGCTGGGAAGCCAAAGTCAATCGTGAGCAAGGAATGAAAATCACCTATGAATATTTCAAATCATTGTCGAGCGAAGAACTTTTAAAAGAAGAGCACAAAGACTTTACCGGATATATCCATTAGTATGGTTGCAGCGCACACAGGAAGGTATTCAAAGTACATCAGGCCAATCAGCATCGCTTTTGATTTGGGTGTGATTACTTTTTTCTGCCTGTATTTTTTTAAGGAAATGAATCTCGATTTCCAGGGCTATCTCCTTTACCAGACAACAGGCTGGATTTTGATTGCCTATTTCATCAGGTTTTACAGCATCTACAGGTTTACGACACCAGTCGAAATATTTTCGAAACTGGTCAAGCAAAGCGTCATTTTCCTGTTGATTGTCATTGCCTTTTTCCCATTTGCGAAACAGTCTGTTTTCAGTGGCACGGGCATCGCTTATTTTATGGTTACTGCGATATGCCTGATTACGTTTTCAAAATTCCTGCTGTTTTATTACCTCAAAAAATATAGGATTGTCACCGGAAGCAACTTTAGAAGCGTAGTCATCATTGGTTATACGCCGGAAGCCATCAGGTTAAAAGAGCTTTTTGCGACCCGGAATGATTACGGGTATCGCTTCATGGCATTTTTCTCAGATAAAAAGGCAAATCCACAGATTGAAGGCAGGCTCGAAGACCTGAAGCCTTATGTGCTGAAAAACAATGTCGACGAGGTGTATTGCTCACTCAACGAAATCACCAATGAACAACTGAAAGACCTGGTCGATTTTGCAGACGAAAACAACAAATCCATCAAATTCATCCCCGATACCAAAGAGATTTTCTCCAAAAACCTCAAGGTCGATTATTATGAGTTTTTCCCGGTATTGTCCTTGCGCAAAACAACGCTCCATGATCCGGTGACAAAAATTTTCAAAAGGGCGTTTGATATTATTTTTTCATTGATCGTAATTGTTTTTCTGCTTTCGTGGTTGGTTCCGATTCTCGCCATCCTGATCAAACTCGAATCCAGCGGACCGGTTTTTTTCAAACAGGGAAGGCCCGGAATTAACGAAAGGGAATTTTTCTGTTACAAATTCCGTTCGATGAAAATGAACAAAACCACCGAAAGGGAAGCGTCTAAAAATGACCCGCGTGTCACAAAAATCGGCCGCCTGTTGCGAAAAACCAGCATCGACGAAATGCCGCAATTTCTCAATGTTTTGATGGGCGATATGTCGGTTGTTGGGCCGCGGCCACACCTTTGGTCACAGAATAAAGCTTATGCGAGTAAGATTAAGAAATACATGGTCCGCCATTACGTAAAACCGGGAATTACAGGATTGGCACAGGTTCGCGGTTATCGAGGTGAAATCGAAACAGACGATGACATGGTCAACAGGATCAAATTTGACGTCTTTTATATCGAAAACTGGTCTTTGATTCTCGACCTGAAAATCATCCTGCAAACGGTCATCAATATTTTCAAGGGTGAAGAAAAAGCGTATTAAAATACGTCTTTTTCAATCAGGTTTTTCATCTGCACTTCAAGGTTGAAATGCGCTTCGGAAGTTTCCAGCACTTTCTTTTTCAGTTGTCTCAATTCCAATCCGCCCATATTTGAAATGGCTGCCAGCGTTTGGTTCAGCTCGTCAAAATGTTCGACTTTGGCTACCCAACCCAAATTATAATCAGCGACGATGTTTTCGCCTTCGCCACCGCCAAAATACAAAATCGGGATTCCCAGAGCGCTGTATTCAAATATCTTTGACGGAACCGAGCCGTAAATCCGTGTTTTCAACGGAACAATTGCAATATCAAAAGCCGCCAATCTCGAAATCAGGTCACTTCGCTCGAGCATGCCGTGAAAAATAATATTCTTTTCCGGATGGTTTTGAATGTACGTTTCAATGGCTTTTTTTTCTGCGCCGTCGCCAAAAATGTGGAATTCAATGTTGGTGTTTTCCAATGTGATTTTTTCACAGACCTCCAAAACGCCTTGCGCCACGCCCAATAATCCGGCGTAGAATAATTTTATCTTTTGGTTTTCGAAAGGAATGGCTTCGGAAAATCCAGTTTCATGGTCAGGGAAATTGCGGTATAAAAAGCATTCCTTTTCGGGATAGATTTCCTTGATATGCGCAATGATTTCGTTGGATTGGCCCAAAATCAATGTTGCATTCCGGTAAATGAATTTTTCCAGGAAAAGCGAAATTTTATGTGGTCGCGAACCAGCTTTCAGCGCGCCCAATTCAATCGCGGCATGCGGCCATAAATCGGAAACATTCAGGATAATTTTTCTGCCTTTCAGCGAAAGCACAAAAACTGAAATAAATGACAACAATAATGGCGGTGATTGCACAACGACTTTTTTCGGTGTTTTCTTAAACAACAAGTAAAAGAAAAGCCCAACGGAAAATGATAAAATCGAAAGAATTCTTTTGAAAATATTCGGACTGTTGCTCGGGTAAATCCAAAGCCGCGACACCGGAATGTTATCTAACGTTTCATGAATGAAAAACTTGCCTTGATATTCGGGAAACAATTTGCCTTTTGGATAATTCCCCAACGGACAAACGACAGAAACGTTGTAATCATGCTGGCGCAATTTAATCGCCAATTGCTCAATCCTGTTGGCTGCCGCGCCTTTTTCCGGCGGATAATAATTGGAAACAATCAGGATGTTTTCCATTATTTCCGGAGTAAAATGTCAATAATCCGTTCGGAAGCCTTGCCATCCCAAAGTTCAGGAATGCCGCTTTTTCGCCTGCCGTTTTGAAGGAACAAATTGAATTCCTTTTCGAGGTTTTCAATGGAAATCCCAACCAAAATATTTGTGCCAATCGTTTGCGTTTCCGGACGTTCGGTCGTGGTACGCATCGTAAAACACGGAATTCCCAATACTGTCGTTTCTTCTGAAATCCCGCCCGAATCAGTAATTACGGCAAAGCTGTTTTTAATCAAATACATAAACGGCAAATAGCCTTGCGGCTCGACATAAATGATGTTTTTGAAATCGATATTCGTATTTTCTAAAATTGCTTTTGTTCGCGGATGAACCGGAAAAATGACTTTTTTGCCTTTTGCCAAAGCGTCGATTCCCAAAAGTAAATTTTGCAACGAAGCTTCTTCATCGACATTTGACGGACGATGCAATGTCAGCACAATATAATTTTCAGTATCCAATTGAAATTCATCCCAAAAATCAGGTTTTTTGATTCGTGGCAAATTCCCCAAAAGCGTATCAATCATGACGTTCCCGACAAAATGGATGTTGTTTTTATCAGCGCCGTATTTCAAAAGGTTTTCTGTTGCCCAGATGGAAGTCGTAAAGAAATAATCGGTAATGCTGTCGGTGACGATTCGGTTGATTTCTTCCGGCATCGTCATGTCGCCAGAGCGGATTCCGGCTTCGACATGCGTGACTTTAATGTTTAGTTTTTTGGCTACAATCGTGCACGCCATCGTCGAATTCACATCGCCTACAACCAAAACCAGATCGCATGGATTGTCCAGCAATTCGTTTTCAAAAGCCACCATAATTGCAGCCGTTTGTACCGATTGCGAGCCGCTTTTGACTTCCAGGTTGCTATGCGGCTGCGGAATGCCCAACTCTTCAAAAAAAGTATCGCTGAGGTTTTTGTCGTAATGCTGGCCGGTATGCACCAAACGGTAAGAAATGTTTTTTCCTTCTGCCTGTTTTTTTTCAATGGCCGCGATAATCGGAGCGATTTTTATAAAATTCGGCCTTGCGCCTGCAACGATAGTGATTTTCATAATTCATTTATCAAAGAAACAAACTGTTTCAGTTTTCCGCTTTTGCCTCTTTCCAATCGCTCTTTTCTTGTGAAAATGAGATTTAATCCGGGTTCAAGATATGTGAAAAACACGTCGGAAATCCTTTTTATTTCACCGGAATCCAATTCGGAAGCACTTGTATACTGGATTTCAAAAGTATCCTTTTTTACCTGGATGATTACAAATTCCCTGACATTTCCTTCGTCGCCAAACAGTTTTTTGGTGATAGAATAGAAAGTCATTCCCGGTGAAATCTTTCCACTTGGCAAAATCGCGACATCATTTGTGCGGCCGGTCAGTTTTTTAAGGATTGGGTTTTTCGGCGTGCTTTTTTCGTCCAATATACCAATATCGCCGACTTCATAGCGGATCATCGGATGTGCTTTGTTATAAAGCGACGTCACGATAATCCTGCCTTCTTTTCCGTAGGGCAAAACGTGGTTGCCGTCATCGACAATTTCAATGAACAGCGTCTCGGCATTGGCTTTCCAGATGCCGTCAGGGTTTTCAAACGCCATAATGTCGAGTTCTGCCGAACCATATTCATTGACAATCGGGATTTGGAAACGTTCTTCCAACAACATTTTATCGTCTTCAAAAAGCATTTCGGAAGTCACAATGCAGACTTTCAGTGTCGGACAAATGTCGTTCAAAAAAAGGTTTTTCTTTTCAAGGTATTTTGCCAATAAGACAATATTGCTCGTATAACCGTTGATGTAATCGAATTTTTTCCTGCCGAAAACGCCCAGCATTTTCTCCATCGCAGCATCCGAAAAATCAAAAACATTGAAACGGTAGCGGTTGCTGAGAAAATCCTTGATGCGAAGTTTTGCATTGGCAACAAAATCCAAAGGCATTCCGTAAAAGCGCGCCTGGAACGAATCGTTGAAATCAATGCCGTACCAATTCCATCGCCGCTGGATATTGGCCCAAATCAGCGCATGGCAAAACTTGTCCTTCGCAAACACAAACGGATCGCCGCCCGAACCGGAAGTCCTGTTGATGAAAACATTCTTTTCAGAATAACCTTTGGAAAGCCGTTCCTTCAACGATTGCTGGAAATCGATTTTCCTCATAATGGGCAGATCTCCCCAGTTTTCAAAAGTCGATTTTCCAACAAGCTTTTTGTACGATGGATTGTACTGCAAATGAAATTCGGCGATATTCCGTTTGTTCAATTCGGTAAAAGCCGCGTACTCTTTTTCTGGAACTGCTGTAATTCCATCCAGATATTTCCGCGCTTCTCCAATCGGAAAACCATTCAGTTTTAAGGAAATATCGAAAATTTTTGGCGGCACGGTTTAAATTTTCCCAAAAATACTACTTACGGGAAACTATCGCCCATTTGCAGGAAACTTTTTAAAAATTAAATGATGATTTCCGCCCTGAATAAGTATTTTTGCACTTCACAACTACAACTGATCATGACTATTTTACTACTTGGCTCTGGCGGACGCGAACATGCTTTTGCATGGAAAATGCTGCAAAGCCCGCTTTGCACCAAACTTTTTGTCGCTCCGGGGAATGCCGGAACCGAAAGCATCGCCACGAATGTCAGCATCGGCGTCACCGATCTCGAAGCCATAAAAACATTTTCGATTGCAGAAAAAATCGACATGGTCGTTGTTGGGCCTGAAGATCCATTGGTTAAAGGCATTTTTGATTTTTTTCAAAATGACAGCCAACTGAAACACATTCCGGTAATCGGGCCGTCAAAACTCGGCGCGCAATTGGAGGGCAGCAAGGAATTTGCCAAGGAATTTCTCGTCAGGCATAACATCCCAACTGCAGTATATGACAGTTTTACAAAAAACACGGTTGAAAAAGGTTGTGATTTCCTCGAAACGCTTTCGCCGCCATATGTGCTGAAAGCCGATGGATTGGCTGCCGGAAAAGGTGTTTTGATCATTGCCGATTTGGATGAAGCGAAAGCCGAATTGCGCAATATGCTCGTTGATGCAAAATTTGGCGATGCGAGTTCAAAGGTCGTCATTGAAGAATTTCTGGACGGAATTGAACTGAGCTGTTTCGTATTGACCGACGGCAAAAACTATAAAATATTGCCGACGGCAAAAGACTATAAACGCATAGGCGAAGGCGATACCGGACTGAATACCGGCGGTATGGGCGCAGTTTCGCCTGTGCCATTTGCAGACGCGATTCTGATGGAAAAAATCGAAACGCGCATTGTGAAACCGACAATCGACGGACTTCAAAAAGACAACATTCCGTATAAAGGATTTGTGTTTATCGGACTGATCAATGTTAAGGGTGAACCGATTGTCATCGAATACAACGTCCGTATGGGCGATCCGGAAACGGAAGTCGTCGTGCCAAGGATCAAATCCGATTTGGTCGAACTGTTCCAGGCGGTTGCTAATCAAAAACTCGCAGAAACCACTTTGGAAATCGACAGCAGAAGTGCCGCAACCATCATGATTGTTTCGGGCGGTTATCCCGAAGATTATGAAAAAGGGAAAGCCATTTCGGGGATTGAAAATGTAAAGGATTCGATTGTTTTCCATGCCGGAACCAAATCCGAAAACGGCAAAATCCTCAGCAATGGCGGACGTGTTTTGGCCATAACTTCCTACGGCGACAATTTCGATGAAGCCATAAAAAAATCTTACCAAAACATAGGCAAGCTAAGTTTCGATAAGATGTATTTTAGAAACGATATCGGCTTCGACCTACTTTAGGAAAGAGTGCGCAGTCGTATCGTGGTTTTCTTCACCCCTGTCTTCGTGCAGCTTTAATTGCTTGCACCAGTACACTACAAAATAGGCACAGATTGCCATGAAAATCCAATTCATGATGCTGGCGCCAAACCATGTGTGCGGTTCCAGGTGCCTGAAAAAGTCCCATGGCGCAAATAGGTAATCAACAAATAATGTCTGTATTCCTTCAAAAAATGCTTTCATCTCAATAAGTTTATAACAAGTTATATTTACATTTACAAAAGTATAAAATATCCTCATGATAACAAGCCTTTTTAGAAAATCTACGCCGGTAAATTATGCATTCGTCATCATTTCGGCTACGGTCTTCTTTTTCATGTACCAGTTTGGCCATGCGACAGGAGGAAATGCGCTTGTCAATATTGCCGGAAAACTGGTGTTGCTTGGTGTGATTCTCGGGTCGCTTTTTACGGCAAATTTCATCGTGAAGAAAAATGGGCTCAGCAAAGAAAGCGCTTATACTGTGTTGTTTTACCTGTTGTTCATGCTTTTTTTCCCTTCGGTAATGAACAACCCGAACATCATATTGTCAAACTTTTTCATCCTTTTGGCATTGCGCCGGCTGATTTCACTCCATTCGCTTAAAGCCACAAAAGAAAAAGTATTCGATGCCTCATTGTGGATTTTTGTTGCAGCATTGTTCCATTTCTGGGCCATTATTTTCATCGCATTGGTTTTCATTTCGATCCTTTTTCACGTGTCACGCGATTATCGGAACTGGCTTTTGCCATTTGTCGCGTTTTTTACGATTGCGACAGTGTTTGTATTGTTTTCATTCATGTTCGATGAAACGCTGATCAACGATTTGGTTGCGAAAGCCACGACCAATTTCGAGCTCGATTATTTTACCAATACGAAACAAAACCTTGCGCTGGCGGTTTATGCGAGCGTTGCGTTGTTTTTTCTGGCTTCGATGGTTTTGACGATGTCAAACAGGCCGCAGATTTTACATTCTTCTTATAAGAAAATCATCGCGTCGTTTTTTATCGGGGCCGTGATCTTTGCGATTTCACCAAACAAAAGCAACGATTTACTATTGTTTACAGTTGCACCAATGGCATTCATGGCCACAAGCCACATCGAATTGCCGCAGGAGCAATTGAAGCAGGAAATCACTTTGGCGCTGTTGATTATCAGCAGCCTTTTCTTGTTTTTCTCGCAGTTATAATTTATTTCCGTAGGCCAAATCGCCAGCGTCGCCCAACCCAGGAACGATGTAATTTTTCTCGTTGAGTTTTTCATCTAACGAAGCGACCCAAAGATGACAATGGTCAGGCAAATGTTTTTCGAGATAAGCGATGCCTTCGGGCGCAGCAATGACGACCGCGATGTGGATTTCCTTTGGGTTTCCGCGTTCCATCAAGCGGTTAAAAACGACGACCATCGATTGGCCTGTCGCCAACATCGGGTCAATCAGCAATAAATTTTTATCGGCAATATCCGGAATCGCTTGGTATTCCACGACGATGTGGAAATCGTCATCCTGGTTCGGATGGTGGCGGAATGCAGAAACAAACCCGTTTTCGGCAGCGTCAAAATAATTCAGGAAGCCCAAATGCAAAGGCAATCCTGCGCGCAAAATCGAACACAAAACCATCGTATCGGCAAGCTCTGTTGTCCTTTTCGTGCCTAGCGGCGTTTGGATTCCAACAGGCTTGTAATTGAAATCCTTGCTCATTTCATACGCCATGATTTCACCGATACGCTCAATATTCCGACGAAAACGCATGCTGTCTTTCTGGACATTTACGTTCCTTATTTGCCCTAAAAAATGGTTGAGGATACTGTTGGCTTCTGATAGGTAATGGATTTGCATGTGCTGGGGAAAATTTGTTTTAGGTTATAAAAGTATAAAAAGTATCTTTGTATTTTAAAAAGCAAAGATATGTTTTCACAACTCGCCTTTTCTGTTTTTGAGCAGAGTATTCACGATTATCACATACACGACAATGTTGACCAACCGGTGAACAACCCGTTCCCAAAAGAGAAAATCGAGCACCTGCTCTACCTGAAAAACTGGATTGACACCGTGCAGTGGCATTTTGAGGATTTGATCCGCGACCCGCAAATTGATCCTGTGGCAGCATTGGCACTGAAAAGAAGAATCGATGCTTTTAACCAGGAAAGAACCGACATGGTCGAATTTATCGACAGTTATTTTCTACAGCATTATAAAAATGCGAAGCCAAAGGAAACGGCAAAAATCAATTCTGAAAGTCCGGCTTGGGCAGTCGATCGTTTTTCAATCCTTGCCCTGAAAATTTACCACATGCGTGAAGAAGTGGTCCGCAGCGATGCGTCGCCGGAACACCGCGCAGCGTGCCAGACCAAATTGGATATTCTTTTGGAACAACGCAAGGATTTGTCGACTGCGATTGACGATTTGCTTGCCGATATCGAATCGGGCGACAAATACATGAAAGTCTACAAACAGATGAAAATGTACAACGACGACGAATTGAATCCGGTATTGTACCAAGGGAAAAAATAAACGCCCGACAAATTGTCTTATAAAATCAAACATATAGCCGTCATCCGACTTTCCGCAATGGGAGATGTCGCGATGGCGGCTCCGATTTTACGCGCATTTACAAAACAATATCCCGATGTTCACGTCACGATGGTTTCCAAGCCATTTTTTGAACCTTTTTTTGAAGGTATTCCGAATGTCGATTTTTTTGCTGTCGACGTTGCGGGAAAGCACAAGGGATTTCCGGGATTGCTCCAGTTGTTTTCCGATCTAAAAAAATCGGGCATTGACGCTGTTGCCGATTTGCATAATGTACTTCGTTCGAAAATCATCCGCAGGATTTTTGCGATGAACGGAAAAAAGACCGCGCATACCGACAAAGCGCGTGGCGAAAAAAAAGCATTGACACGCGAAACCAACAAAGTCTTCAAGCCATTAAAATCCGTTTTTGAAAGACATGCCGAGGTTTTTGAAATATTAGGTTTTCCAATTGATTTAACCCATCCGGAATTTCCGGAAAAGCAAAAACTGGATGAAGCTGTGGGTCATTTGGCCGGAGAAAAAACGCAAAAATGGATTGGCATTGCGCCGTTTGCCCAACACCAGGGCAAAGTTTATCCGAAAGATCTGATGCAAACCGTCATTGACCAATTGGCAGCAATCTCAGATTATAAAATTTTCCTTTTTGGCGGCGGCGCATCAGAAACGGAAATCCTGAACGAATTTGCAGGCCATCATAAAAACGTGATTGTCGCGGCAGGAAAACTCGATTTTAACCAAGAATTGCAGCTCATCAGCAACCTCGACCTGATGCTCAGCATGGATTCCGGAAACTCACATATTGCCGCGATGTATGGCATTCCCGTTGTCACGCTTTGGGGCGCAACCCATCCTTATACGGGTTTTTCACCATTTAATCAGCCATTTGAAAATGCTTTGGTTTCCGACAGGGAACAATATCCAAAACTGCCGACATCGGTATACGGAAATATAAAAATCGAAGGTTATGACGACGCGATGCGGACCATTTTGCCGGAAACGGTCATGGCAAAAGTCAAATCGGTTTTAAAATAAAAAACTTCCCGTTCAGAGAAGTTTTGCAATCGGTATAGTTTTATTAAACGTCGTCGTAATCGACAAAAATTTCCTTTGAAGTCGGATGCGCCTGGCAGGTCAAAATCAATCCTTCGGCAATTTCGCCATCGGTCAGGATCGCATTCTTTACCATTTCTGCAGTTCCCGAAGTGATTCTCGCAAGACAGCTGCTGCAAATTCCACCCTGGCACGAATAAGGCGCATCAATGCCTTGTTTTAGTGCCGCTTCCAGAAGTGTTTGTTTCTTCGACATCTCGAAAACCATTTCGTCGCCATCGACCAAAACCGTGATTTTGGTATGGCCTTCGAGTGAGGCTTCGATATGATGCTCGGCTTTTGGCGCAAAAAACAATTCGAACTTGATGTCTTTTTCCTTGACATTGTGCTCTTTCAGAACATCGCTGACCGTGTTGATCATTTGCTCCGGGCCGCACAGGTAGAATTTGTCAAATGCGATTTGCTTGTATTTGTTGTTGAGGATAAAATTGACGGTTGAGCGTTCGATCCTGCCAAACAATTCGTGTTCGACTTTTGCCTGGCTAAAGACATAATGCACAAACAGCCTTCCGGTGAATTTTAATTGCAGGTCGTGCAATTGCTGGTAAAAAATCGTTTGTTCAGGCGTTTTGTTTCCGTAGACCAATACGAACGTGCTGTGCGGCTCGCTTTCCAATACGCTTTGCAGAATCGCCATTACAGGCGTGATGCCGCTTCCGGCTGCAAATGCCGCGTAATTTTTGATGCGGTTGGTGTCAGGCTCAAAAGTGAACTTTCCTTCAGGAATACTGACTTCAACAAGGTCGCCGGCCCTGAGGTTTTTATTGGCAAACGGCGAAAAGGCGCCAACAGAAACCGATTTGATCGCAATGCGCAAGTCGCCACTGTCGGGCGCAGCGCAAATGGAATAAGCACGGCGGATTTCTTCACCATCCAAAGTCAGTTTTAAGGTCACATATTGGCCTGCGGTAAAAGCGTAATTCGACTTTAATTCTGCCGGAACATGGAATGAAACCGAAACGGCTTCGGGGGTTTCGCGCCTGACTTCTTTTATATTGAGCTTGTAAAATGCGGACATTTCTAAATTTTTTACAAAAGTAAGAAAAAAGACGGGAAGACTAAAATGAACGGCCACATCTGCCGATAATAATTAATGGCGATGCATGTAACTTTTTCTTACTTTTATGGCCTAATTGCCAAAAACCAAACTATGTTCAAAAAATTCCTGATGCTCGAATGGCGTGCCTTTTTCAGGTCGGCATCGTTCAAAACCAACCTCGTCATGAAAATCCTGATGGGCTTCGTCGCGATTTATTTTACGGTTGTTTTCCTGTTTTTGGGCGTTGGCGCCTTTTACCTGATTAAGGAGAAATTGCATCTCGACCCGATTGTCACCGTCAACAGGTTCATGATTTATTATGTAACGGTTGATTTGGTGATCCGTTTGCTTTTGCAGAAAATCCCGGTGATGAACATCAAGCCTTTGCTGACGCTTCCGATAAAAAAGACGACAATCGTCAACTTTGCCTTGGGCAAAACCGCCATTTCCTTTTTCAATTTCCTGCATTGGTTTTTCCTGATTCCGTTTTCGATCGTGATGCTGCATGAAGGTTATGATGCCGGAAGTGTGATTGGCTGGCTTGTCGGGATGTTATCGCTGGTTTATGCCAATAATTTCCTGAACATTTTATTAAACAACAAAGATTACCTGTTCGTGATTTTTATTGCTGCGGCCGTTGGTTTTGGTTTGCTGCAATATTATGGGGTTTTTGATGTGACTGGATATACGTTTGTGTTTTTCAACGCCTTGTTCCATATCAAATGGGCTTTTGTCGCAGTGCTTTTTGTGTTGGCGGGATTGTATTTTATAACTTTTGGATTCTTCTGGAAGAACCTTCATCTCGATTCCGGTCTGTCAGCGAAACGCGAAAACGCAAAAACCGAACAATTCGCGTGGCTGGACCAATTTGGCAGCGTCGGTACGTTCCTTAAAAATGACATCCGCATGATCAAAAGAAACAAACGCTCCAAGATGACCGTTTTCATGAGCGTATTGTTTCTTTTTTACGGATTGCTCTTTTTCTCGGGCGGCATAGAAACTTATGACAATCCGGTGATGCATATGTTTGCCGGTATTTTTGTCACAGGCGGATTCCTGCTCACTTTCGGGCAGTTCGTGCCAAGCTGGGACAGCGCCTATTACAACCTGATGATGACACAAAACATTTCCTATAAAGGCTATTTGAATGCAAAATGGTGGCTTGTCGTGATAGGCACTTTCGTTTCGGCCATTCTCGCTGCGGGTTATTTGTATTTCGGGTGGCAGATTTACCTGACGATTTTGGTCGGCGCGATTTACAACATTGGCGTCAATTCTCATATCGTATTGCTTGGCGGCGCCTATACCAAAACACCTATCGACCTTGCTGGCAGCGCCGGCGCTTTTGGCGACAAAAAGGCATTAAACATGAAAACGATGCTGCTCATGCTTCCCAAATTATTATTGCCGATGCTGCTTTACGGCGCGGGCACTTTGATTAGTCCGGTGGCAGGATTGGCTTTCGTCGCCATTGCGGGAATTCTCGGATTTGCCTTGAGAAACAAGGTCTTTACGCTGATTGAAAAAATCTACAAAACCGAAAAATATTCAACCATTCAGGCATACAAACAAAACAACAATTAAGAAATGATACAGGTAAAAAATCTTTCAAAAGCATACAATACCGTCAGGGTTTTAAATATCGAACACCTGGATATCCCAAAAGGGCAAAGCTTCGGATTGGTTGGGAACAACGGCGCCGGCAAAACCACTTTTTTCAGCTTGCTCCTCGACCTGATTGAGCCGACCACCGGAAATATTACCAGCAATGGCATCCAGGTTGATAAAAGCGAAGCCTGGAAACCATTCACCGCCGCCTTTATCGACGAAAGCTTCCTGATCGGTTACCTGACTGCAGAAGAATATTTCTATTTCATCGGCGATTTGCGCGGCCAGAACAAAGCCGATATCGATGCGTTGCTTGCCAAACACGAGGAATTCTTCAATGGCGAAATCCTTAAAAGCCGCAAATACCTGCGCGACCTGTCGAAAGGAAACATGAAGAAAGTCGGCATCATCGCGACATTAATCGGCAATCCTGAAGTCGTCGTCCTCGATGAACCATTTGCGAATCTCGACCCGACAACGGTCAACCGACTCAAGAAAATCATCAAGGAACTCGCCGACAATCCCAATGTCACCGTACTGGTTTCCAGCCATGATTTGGTACACACTGTCGAGGTTTGCAGCCGCATTGTCGCATTGAACAAAGGCGAAGTCGTCAAAGACATCGTGACCTCTGCCGAAACTTTAAAAGAATTGGAAGCGTTTTTCGCGGTGTAAATCTTTTGGGCGTTGCCTTCGGCCGGGCTTTGCGCAGTGCATGGCACTTTGCTGCAATCCCTAACGCGGGCGATTCTGACTATTCGACATTTTGGTTAACAATAGACTCCCGAATTCACTTCGTCGAAATTCATGAATCAACGGCCTTTTCTCTCAGCAAAAGTTTGTCATATCAAAAAGAAACGTATTTTTACCAGTCAGTATACTAAAAACTGCTTTTAAAAGTTTAAGGATAAAATCGTTTGACATTGAAAACCAACATATTTAAATACGCCTTTTTCACGGGATTTCTGATTTTTCTGGTTGCCTGTTCTACAAAAAGGAACAGTTTCGTTTCAAGAAATTCACATGCATTAAGCACCAAATACAACATCCTTTACAACGGTGGCCTTGCACTCGATGCCGGAATCAACGAACTCAAAACGACCTACAGCGATAACTTCTGGGAAAGGCTTCCTGTCGAACGCATGCAGCCGCCGGTAGAAACGATGGATCCGGGACAGACCAAGAACGCCAACTTTGAACGCGCCGAAACAAAGGCGATCAAAGCCATCCAGAAACATTCCATGAACATTGACGGCGGGGAAAAAAATCCGCAAATGGACGAAGCACACCTGATGCTCGGCAAAGCGCGTTATTACGACCAGCGTTTTGTGCCGGCGCTTGAGGCATTCAATTATGTGCTGTACAAATATCCCGGAAGCGACAAAATCCATGAGGTTAAAATCTGGCGCGAGAAAACCAACATGCGGATGGAAAACGACGCATTGGCGGTCAACAACCTCAGGAAACTTTTAAGCGAGATAAAATTCAAGGACCAGATTTTTGCCGACGCGAATGCGACATTGGCTCAGGCATTCCTGAACCTTGACCTTAAAGACAGTGCCGTGGTCAAATTAAAACTCGCCACCGAATTCACCAAACAAAAAGAAGAAAAAGCAAGATACCGTTTCATTCTCGGCCA